>NZ_CP069213.1:3677500-3977500 GCF_016834455.1 Shewanella litorisediminis | reverse complement strand
GGTGCAGTCCGCAAGTGTCAGCAGTGGCCTTTGGCGTGAATTGGGTTTGATTAACTTATTGTTATAATTATTTTTATTTTATCAATTGCCCGAAACGGGAACCGCCTTGGGTTGCTGCAACACGCTGGTACGGTGCAAAAACAGGGTTCTACTGCCACTGGATGCAATCGGTTTGCCATTTCGGGCAATCAGCTGCACTTCGATGCTGTGTTCACCCCGGTCCAGTTCGCTGACCCGGAATAAAGGCACGTCCATCGCGTCACCCCACACCTTGCCATCGATGCGCAGCACCCACAGGGCATTGGCCGGTTTTTCCGGCGTGACCGTGGCCGTAACCTCAAATTTGCCCTCGTTGCTGCGAATGGTTTCGTCGGCTTCAGGGGTCAAAATGGTTATCTCGTATTCGATGGCTTCGACTTGGGTGTCTGCTTTGGGCACGGCAGCAGGCACATCCAAACGAATCTGATTTGCTGAAGTTTCTTTCAGTTCGACAACTTCGGCATTGGGCTGGGGTTTATCGCTGTAATGAACCTTGCCGTCTTTGTCGACCCATTTATAGACATTTGCCTGAACGCTTAAACTCAGGGCCAGCAGGCCAAAAAGGGTAAAGGTGCGCATAAGCCTATCCTGTGGTTTCACATCTGACTAAAGATAGCGTTTTGCGCGCAGAAAGTCGCCAAAATCAGGGGCTTTCTGCACGCCGACGGATAAATATGGCGTTAGAGATAACTGCAAAGATACTCTGCTACCTCGGATGCGCGAATCGAGAAGCTGACATCGGCATCCAGATTGAAGGTGCTGCCTTCGGCGAAGGTTTGCCACTGGCTCTCACCCGGCAGTAACACCTCAAAGGTGCCGCTTATCACCTGCATCTGCTCAGGCTGAGTGGTGGAAAACTTATATTCGCCCGGTAATACCACGCCGATAGTCTGCTTTTCTCCGCCAACGTAAATGGCACGGCTGGTGACCTTACCGTCAAAATACACATTGGCCTTGAGGGCGACGTTCACGTTTTCCAAAACCTTCATAGTTTTACTCTCCTTTAGCTGCGATTACTCGAATATAAAGGGCAACGCATTTCCAGGCCAATGAATAATTTGATGCTGTATTCGGACTATGTTTTGGCCAGGGGGGCGACCGCCTTGGGCCGGTAAAATCGGCTTCCTTAAGTTGTATTTCATTCCCCTGTTTTAGGATGATGGGTTAATTTACCAAAACCAAAATCAATAAAGGGAGCAAGAGCATGGAGACAAGCACGGCGACCAGGGAGGGAGGCCTCCTTGGCAAATTTTTGAATGGCATCGAAAAGGCCGGAAATAAGCTGCCGGATCCGGCGGTGATATTTTTATTGGCCATGGTGCTGATTTGGGGGCTGTCGGCTGTATTTTCCCGCTTTGAATTCAGCGCCATCGATCCCCGCACCGGCGAGGCGATAGTGGTGCATAACCTGCTGACCGGTGATGCGCTGGCGGGCTTTTTGGCCAACATGGTGAAAACCTTCACCTCTTTCGCCCCACTGGGGGTGGTGCTGGTGGCCATGCTGGGGGTTGGGGTTGCCGAGCACTCGGGCTTTATCAATACCGGCCTTAAGATGATGCTCAAGGTGACGCCGGCCAAGCTGCTGACTCCCTCCATCATCCTGATTGCCATCGTCAGCCACACCGCAACAGACGCGGGCTACGTGCTGGTGATTCCGCTTGCGGGGGTAATTTTTTATGCCATGGGTCGCCATCCGTTGGCGGGCATTGCTGCCGCCTTTGCCGGGGTGTCCGGCGGTTTTGGCGCCAACTTTGTGCCCTCGGGGCTGGATCCCTTGCTGCAAAGCTTTACCCAGAGCGCGGCGCAAATCATCGACCCGGAAATTGCCATCAACCCGCTCAATAACTGGTTTTTTGCCTCGGCATCCAGTTTGTTGATTGTGCTGCTGGGCTGGTATCTCACCGACAAGGTGATTGAACCGCGTCTGGCAAACACCCCTATCGATGGCGATACCTCCAACCTGCCCAGATTCGATGAGGCCGGTCCGCGGGAGAAGCAGGGCTTCTTGCTGGCCGTGGCTGTTATGGTGGCTGGACTGGTGCTCCTGTATCTGGCGGCGAGCCCGGCGGATTCTCCCTTAAGGGCCAAGAGCGGCAATCTGTCTGACTTCAGTGCGCCCCTGATGCAATCGATAGTGCCGCTGATTTTTCTGCTGTTTTGGATCCCTGGCGCCGTGTATGGCTTCTATGTGGGTACCTTCAAAAAGAGCAAGGACATGATAGATGCCATGTCCAAGTCCATGGGCAGCATGGCCTATTACATCGTCATGGCCTTCTTCTGTGCGCTCTTTATCGCCGCCTTCAGCCAGTCCAATCTTGGGGCCTTGCTGGCTATTGAAGGTGCCGAGGTGCTCAAGGCGCTGGCGCTGCCCAGTGCCGTGACCATAGTCGGCATCATCTTCCTCACCGCCTTTGTGAACCTGTTTGTGGGCTCAAGTTCGGCCAAGTGGGCGCTGCTGGGGCCGATTTTTGTGCCCATGCTGATGCAGCTGAATATCTCCCCCGACCTGACCCAGGCGGCCTACCGGGTGGGCGACTCAGGCTCCAACATCATCACACCACTGATGCCTTACTTCCCGCTGGTGGTGGTGTATTGCCAGAAGTATGTGAAAAACACCGGTATAGGTACCCTGATTGCCATGATGTTGCCGTTCTCGGTGGTGTTCCTGGTGGGCTGGACCGCCTTCCTGCTGCTGTACTGGGCCCTGGGTTTACCGCTGGGTCTGCAGGCGAGCTACACCTACGGCCTGTAAGCAACGCAAGCTTACCAATAAAAACGCCCGCAATTGCGGGCGTTTTTTTAGCTGCAGAAACTTACTGGCGTTTACGCCAAATGCTCATTTCCGACAGGCTGTGCTGGAACTTGCGTTTTGTCTCGCGAATGACGAAGGGCACTTCCTTCACCGCTACCAGTTCGAAGTGGGGGATAAGCGTTTCGGTGAGGCCATCGAGTGTCGTGAAGTTTTCACCATTCACCTTGATACCGCCCAGCCAGTTGGCCTTGGGGGTATAGTCCTCAAGCCAGGTGTAAGGCGAGGCTATCACCAGATAGCCTCCCGCATTGATGCGGCTGTGGATTTGCTCAAGGAACGCCTTTGGCTCATTCAGTCTGTCGATGAGGTTTGAGGCGTACACCAAGTCATAGCCACTGAAACGGGGCTTTAAGTTAAGGGCGTCACCCTGCAGGAAGTCGATTTTGTGCTTCACCTCGTTGTAGCCGAGGCTTGCGAGCGACGCGGTGCGGTATTCAACAAGATCGCCTTCGGTGCGAATGGTGTAACGCTTTTCGCCCTGTTCCTTAAGTGCATAGGCCTGCTGGATAAAGCGGGCGGAGAAATCGATGGCGTCCACGGCATCAAAATGGCGTGCCAGCTCAAAACTGGCCCGGCCCACGGAGCAGCCGATGTCCAGCGCCCTGGCGTGGCGCTCAAGGTTAATCTCGGCCAGCGCTTCCTGCACCCCTTTGACACAGAAATTGGCCACGCCGAAATACTCGCGGCCGTAATGGAATTCCAGATACTGGGAAATCAGTTCGTCGGTTTCGTACAAATTCACCTTCACGCCCTCGTCCGGTGACTGGCTGGATTCCACATAACGGAAACCGGCATGCTGATAAAAGTGGCGGCGAAAGGCATAACGCGATGAGGCGATGGCTTCGTTACCGGTGGAAATCCAGCTGCCACCCTTGATGAGGTTGTGCTTTCCATCAAAGGTGGGCGTGGAGAAATCGTCATACAGCGGGTGCACCGCAAAGCCGGGGAAGCCATCGATAGGTGTCTCGGTCCACTGCCACACATTGCCCACCACATCGAAAAAACGTCCCTGCCGGAAGCGGTTCACCGGGCAGGACGAGGCATAGTGGGCCAGATTAAGGTTACCCGGCACTTCCCGCCACGCAGGCGCGGCACCTATGGTGGTCATATCGCCTTCCAGCTCGCGCCTGAGCCAATACCACTCGGCCTCGGTGGGCAGACGAATGCTGCGCTCCGTAGTCGCCGCCTTCCAGTTGCAAAAGGCTTTGGCTTCGAGCTGGTTCACTTCCACCGGCCAATTGAGCGGCAGGGGAATTTCGCTGCAGAGGTTGCGCTGATACCAACGGCCGTCGCGAAGTCGCCAAAAACGCGGCATCCCGGATTGGGAATACTCACGCCATGCATTGCCTTCGTCGCTCCACCACCTGGGCTCCTGATAGCCACCGGCCTTAACAAAGGCCATAAACTCGCCGTTGGACACCAGTTTTTCGCTGGCGCGAAAGTCGCTGATGCGATGATGGCGATGGCCGTATTCGTTGTCCCAGCCATAGGTTTGGTTGTCATCGGCTTTGCCAAGGCTGATATCGCCGCCTTTGACCAGAATAAGCGGGTTATCCGGCGTCTCACCATGATCGGTGCATTCGGGCCAGTTGGCTGAGGCGTTCACATCTTTAAGGGGTAACTGGCGAATAATCACCGAGGAGGTTTCGAGGTGAATGCGCTCATGTTCTATGCCCATCAAAATGACCCAGGCGAGACTTTGCTGGCTGATGGGCAGCTCCAGTGGCAGGGTATCGATAAGCCCTTCGACGAGGCTGCGCACGGTATTGCGGTAGGCACGTACCTCATCCACCTGCGGCCAGTCGTAGTGGGCGTCGTTTAAATCGTCCCAGGACATCTCATCGACGCCAATGGCGAACATAGACTCGAAATGGTCGTTGATGCGCTCGTCTATGTATTTGCCCAGCTTGAGTTTATTGATAAAAAAGGTGGCGGTGTGGCCGAAGTAGAATATCAGCGGATGGCGCAGTGGCTCGGCCTTTTTAAAGTACGCATCGTCATTGGCGATAAGGGAAAACAGGGATTCATACTGGGTCCAGCTGTTTTGGAAATAGGCTTTCAGTTCAGCGCGTTTACTGTGAATATCCTCGCCGCTGAGCAAGGGTGTGGGTGGTGCAGTCAGAAGTTCCATGGCAAGTTTTTCCCCGGAGCGGATTTTGCTGTTGGCATGTGTGCCAATCAAAATAAATGCTGAGAATGACAGCTTGGCATTACGGCCAGAATCGATGTGCGGATCAGCCTGATAGACCTTGCATGCCGGCAATGGCTTTCATCGCTCAGTCATTAATCAGCGCATTCCCAGGCGTCTGTGGCCTAATGGCGAGCATCACGAGTTGGGGGCGTCACCCTGCCCAGGTTATTCCGGTGCAATAAGAGTCGGTGTACCTGTGGTATGCAGCTGACCGTCCCTGAATTCGATGGCATCTGTGTCTGCCATTAAATACAGGGCTGTGGTCAGGGGCACTTCGTTGGTTTGGAGCCTGGCCGCCAGCGCTGCTTTATCCTGAACATGGGGGATCACCCCAAAGGTCACCAGCCCCAGGCCCTCAGTTACCTGAAACGGCACTACCGGCTCGTCGCCACAGTAGGTGGCCGAGGCGATATCCGGGGTCATAAGAACAGCACCGGCGCTGACGCCCACCAGGTGGCCGCCTGCGGCCACGAAGGCCTTCAGGCGTGCATCCAGACCGCTTGCACCAAGATGGTGCAGGTACTCAAACGTGTTGCCACCGCACAGATGAATGATGTCGCAGGCAAACAGCGGGTCGTACAACTCACAGTCCGGCCCGTGGATAGGTTCGGCGAAGGCGGTTATCTGTGCCCCAAGGCTGTCGTAGAGCTCGACGATGGGCTGAAAGTATTCCCGTGTCGGGTCGGCGCTTGAGGCCAGATAGCCTACGCTGGGGTTGTCACCGATGGAGGCCAACCAATTGCCCAGACAGGTCCGAATTTCGTCAGCGTGGGTATCACTCAGTAACAGCAGCGACATCTTTTGCTCCTTACTCCCTTATCGTTTGGTGCTGTAGGGATCATCTGCCAGCAGGTAACTCTTGAGCTCGGCTTTATTTGGCTGGCTGTGTAACCAGTCGCGGATCCGCTTAAGTTCAGTGTAGGTGCTGTCGCCAAACTTGCGGCGATAGTGCTCGCCAAAATTGGCCTGAGTTTGGCTCTGTTTTAAGCGATTTTGCCACTCCTGGGTGACCAACAGATTGAGGCAACTGGCAAGCCCCATGGACTTGAGCAGTGGCCACTCGCCTTTATCGAGCCACACACCGCCTACGGCGGCGCTGTAGTCGAGCCTGTGGTCTGTGTCTGTGCTGATTTTCAGTTTGCGCATCAGGGTTTGGCTCATGGGGCAAAACAGCGCCATGGGGCTGTCTTCACTTTCTTCGATGGCCGTAATGGGCGCAAATTCGGTATCCGGGTTAGCCTGTTTCCAGGTGACAAAGTCGTCAATCAGAACCCAGTGACCGCCACAATGGTTACAGCGGTGGGCGGGAAAGAGGTTTTCGAGCCGGGTAGGGACCAGGCTGCCATGTTTACAGGCGCTGCAGTGCATCATCAATCCTTTGTATGAGCTTTCCGTGGCATGGTGTCATTAAAATGGAAAGCTTCCCCAGACTAGGGGATTTTTAACCGCTGCTCAAGACTGTCGGTGCTTGGTCAGTCCAATGGCAGTGCTGTGCGGCAAAAGGTTTGCTTGAGCACCAGAGTCGACTCGATACCTGAGACCCCGGGCAGGCTTCCGAGGGATTTTTTAACGAAACGCTCGTAGGCCAGAAGGTCTTTGGCGACGATTTTGAGCAGGTAGTCGTGGGCGCCCGTAATCACGGAACACTCCATCACCTCTGGCAGGAGCGCCACTGCGGTTTCGAAATTTTCGGCTGCCCTGTCGGAGTTTTCACTGAGCCTCACCGAGGCATAGACTATGACCTCGAAGCCCGCTTTTCTGTGGTTGATGGCGGCACTGTAACCTGTGATAAAGCCTTCCTGTTCGAGGCGGCGAATGCGCCGTAAACAGGGGGTGTCAGACAGGTTCACCGAGGCGGCAAGTTCGGTAATACTCTGGCGGCCATTACGTTGCAGTGCGGCGAGGATCGCGAGGTCTTTCTTATCAAGTTGACTCATGGTGAGTGAAATTCGATATCAATCGTTTATTTGTTGTTGATTATCACTAATGGGCGACGCTTTGTCGCCCTGCTTTGGTGAAAATGCCCCGTTTCTCTGTGCTAGGCTGATACACGCTCTGCCCGAATGGCTGAAGCATGGAGAACGATAATAATGAAACCCATGACACTGAACGTTGAAGCTTTTGATGACTGGCTTCGTACCCGCTTTGTAGAACTGAACAACGAACTGGAACACCTCTATTGGCTGCAAGCCGACAAAGCCAATGTGGTTGGCGTTGGTGATGATCTTAAGACGCAGCTGGAAACCGAGGGCCGCAAGCACATTTGCGCACTGCTGGATGAAGGCAATACCGACGAAGGCTTCGATGCCGCCTTCGATTTACTTGGCAATGTGGGCCTGTATATGGCCGCCTGCCGTCGCCACGAAATCACCGAACCGACACGGGAGACCCAGTCTCCGCTGGTGGAAGCCTCGGCCCTGGCGATGCACATAGGGGCGTCCATCGGTGTGACTCCCCGTTTTGCCACCGCACACCTGACCACCCATAACCTGGCCCGGGACGGCAAATACAAGCGATTTACCGACTTGCCCGACGAGCGTCTGTTTGTGGACTACAACACCAAGGGCATTCTCGCCTACAAGCGCGCCGCCGATGCCTTGCTGAAAATCCTGCCGCTGGGCGTGTCTCACCCCATCACTGCTGACCTGCTCAAGCTCGCCCGGCAGGCACTGCAGGATGTGATGGACTCAAACTCCACCCTGTTCAGTGAGCTGGATACGGATCGCTTTTTCTATTGTGTGCGCCCTTACTACAAGCCTTACCGGGTAGGTAGCCAGGTGTATCGTGGCGCCAATGCAGGGGATTTCGCCGGCATCAACGTGATAGACCTGCTGCTGGGGCTTTGTTACGCCAACGAGCCTTCCTACTCGCAGATGCTGGTGGATAAATTTCTCTACATGATGCCGGAAGATCAGGCCATTTTGCGTGACTGCATGCGCCGTACCAGCCTGATGGAGCATTTCCTGGCCGCCACAGGTGCCAAAGATCAAAGCTGGTATCAGGACAATTTGCGCCTGTTCCTCGAGGTGTGCGAATTGCACGGTCAAACCGCCATTCAGCATCACGATCAGCTGGTGCGAAAGTACATCGCCGAGCCGTCGGTGAATATGCAGCAACAGCATATGGCCAAGGTGACAGCCAGCGGTCCGCCGCTCCATGTGCTCATTGGAGCGCTGGAAAAACTCAGGGACAGACGCGCCGCGGTAAAACGCAGCGACATACGCACCGCCTGGCAGGATGTTGAACGGTTGAAGGCGACCTTGTCATGAGCGCCCATAAATCAGCCTTCTTTTTGCCCGAAGGCACCTACCTGCTTAGCCATTCGGTTGGCCGGCCACTCAAAGCTGCCAAGGTGGGATTCGAGCAGGACTATTGGCAGCCATGGTGTCAATCGGGGCGTGAGCCCTGGGGTGATTGGCTGTCCGGCATCGAGGCGTTTCGCACCGCGTTGGGGCAGCTTTTTGATGGCAATGCCAGGGATTTTTGCCCGCAGGTGAACCTGTCGTCGGCGCTCACCAAGCTGGTGTTGTCTCACCCAAGACTCAAGGCCACCGGCGCGCGCATTCTGATGTGCGAAGAAGACTTCCCGTCCATGGGGTTTGCGCTGCAGCAAGCCTTACCCCATGCCCGTCTGGAGTTTATTCCTGCGGGAATCGATATCACAGACGCCAATGCCTGGGAGGCATATTTAACCCCTGGGCTGGATCTGGTGTTTATCAGCCATGCATATTCCAATCTCGGTGCCTTGTCACCGGTGGAAGCACTGGTGCCCCGTTGTCGTGAACTGGGGATTTTTACCCTGGTGGATGTGGCGCAGTCGGCGGGGGCGGTGCCCTTGTCAGTCACTGAGCTTGGGCCGGACTTTCTGATTGGCTCGGCGGTGAAATGGCTCTGCTCCGGGCCGGGTGCGGCGTACCTCTGGGTGCATCCCGAGCGGCTGGCAGAATGCGAGCCTGTGGATGTGGGATGGTTTTCCCATGAAAACCCCTTCGAGTTCAATATCCACGATTTTCGCTATCATCCATCGGCGCTGCGATTCTGGGGTGGAACCCCCTCTGTGGCGCCTTACGTGATTGGTGCCCACAGTATCGGCTGGTTTGCTGCCTTGGGTGCCGATAAGGTGAGGGCGCACAATCAGGCTTGGGTTTCAATGCTTTATGATGAGATGCACCAGTATGGTGCAGGCCCTTCACAGGCACACAGCCGCAGTGGCACTGCCATTCTGCAATTCGGTGACAACACTGCAGCCGTGATGGCTGCCCTCAATGAGGCCGGTATCAGTGTCGACAATCGTCGCTACGGTATGCGTGTGTCACCGCATCTCTATAACGATGAAGCGGATATACAGCGCTTTATTGAATGTGTACGGGGCGTACTGGAAGGGAAGTAGCAAGCTGGAGGCCGCTTGGTTGCCTTCGGTGTTGTCACCGTCGCCAGAAGCCCAAAATAAACGCCCCGGACCTGAGTCCGGGGCGTCTTTTTTGTTTTCCGCCTACCTTATCTGCTGACTTTCTGACAGCAGATAAAGGCGACGGTTTTGCAGGGTATTACAGGCTGTAATACATTTCGAACTCGAGTGGGTGAGTAGTGCGGTTCACGCGCTCGGCTTCAGCAGTCTTCAGACGGATGTAAGAGTCGATGAAGTCGTTGCTGAATACGCCACCCTTGGTAAGGAACTCACGGTCTGCATCCAGAGCCGCCAGAGCCACGTCCAGAGACTCGGCTACAGTTGGGATCTCGGCCGCTTCTTCAGCTGGCAGATCGTACAGATCCTTATCCATGGCATCGCCAGGGTGGATCTTGTTCTGGATACCGTCCAGACCGGCCATCAGCAGAGCCGCGAAGCCCAGGTATGGGTTGGCAGTTGGGTCTGGGAAGCGGGTCTCGATACGACGGGCTTTCGGGCTTGGTACCACAGGGATACGGATAGAAGCAGAGCGGTTGCGGGCAGAGTAAGCCAGCATTACAGGTGCTTCGAAGTGTGGAACCAGACGCTTGTAAGAGTTGGTGCTTGGGTTGGTGAAGGCGTTCAGGGCACGGGCGTGCTTGATGATACCGCCAATGTAGTACAGGGCAGTTTCAGACAGACCGCCGTACTTGTCACCGGCAAACAGGTTTACGCCATCTTTGGCCAGAGACTGGTGCACGTGCATACCAGAGCCGTTGTCGCCAACGATTGGCTTGGGCATGAAGGTCGCAGTCTTGCCGTAGGCGTGGGCCATGTTGTGTACCACGTACTTCAGGATCTGGATCTCGTCGGCTTTCTTGGTCAGGGTGTTGAAACGGGTAGCGATTTCGTTCTGACCGGCAGTGGCCACTTCGTGGTGGTGAGCTTCAACCACCTGACCCATTTCCTCAAGCACCAGACACATGGCAGAGCGCAGGTCCTGAGAAGAGTCCACAGGCGCAACCGGGAAGTAACCGCCTTTCACGAATGGACGGTGACCAGTGTTGCCTTCTTCGTAGCTGGTACCTGAGTTCCAGGCAGCTTCTTTGGAGTCGATCTTCACGAAGGTACCGCTCATGTCGGTGCCGAAGCGCACGTCGTCGAACAGGAAGAATTCTGGCTCTGGGCCTACCAGTACGGTATCGGCGATGCCGGTAGAGCGCAGGTACTCTTCGGCCTTCTTGGCAATGGAGCGTGGGTCACGATCGTAGCCGGTCATGGTGCCTGGCTCGAGGATGTCACAGCGGATGATGGCAGTGGTTTCTTCGGTGAAAGGATCCAGTACGAAGGTGGTTGCATCTGGCATCAGCACCATGTCTGACTCGTTGATACCTTTCCAACCGGCGATGGAAGAGCCGTCGAACATTTTACCGTCTTCAAAGAAGTCGGCATCTACCTGATGCGTTGGAATAGACACGTGCTGTTCTTTACCCTTGGTATCGGTAAAGCGCAGATCCACGAACTTCACTTCCAGGTCTTTCAACTGCTTCAACACATTTTCAACTGACATGCTTGAGTCTCCGGTAGGGTAAAGGGTCTTCCCTTACTATCATTGCTTTGTCGACGGTGGGCTTTGCGGGCTGCACCGAAACTTGGCATAGATAAAGCCAGTAACGTGCCAAGATTCTAACTTGCTGATTAAAAAGGAAGTGATGTTAGGCTGATGGCCAGAATGGACAGGGGTTGCACCAAAATGGCGCAGTAGCTGCACCGCATTGGTGCGCGCACTGTGGCTGTGCATGATAAAGGTGCAGTCGGGCAAGGCCTGGCTCTCCCAAACGGCCAAAAAATAATCCTGTCCGTGAGGACGCTGCTAGAGTAGAATGGCACGCTTTTTAACGCAAGGGGCTGGGGAATAGTTCAGAAAAACGTCATATTCCCACCCCCGCCGGCAAGAATGCCGGCCGTTCCTGGGCGCGCCCACATAGGAACATCGCACACTGAAACAAGATGGTAAGAGGCTAACCGTGTTAGAAAATTTGCGTAACATCGCCATTATTGCCCACGTTGACCATGGTAAAACTACCCTGGTTGACAAGCTGCTCTCCCAGTCCGGCACCCTGGAAAGCCGTGGCGAAGCCACTGAGCGCGTGATGGACTCCAATGACCTGGAAAAAGAGCGTGGCATCACCATTCTGGCGAAGAACACTGCCATCAAGTGGAATGACTACCGTATCAATATCGTAGACACACCCGGTCACGCCGACTTCGGCGGTGAGGTAGAGCGTGTACTGTCTATGGTGGACTCTGTTCTGTTGCTGGTGGATGCCGTTGACGGCCCGATGCCACAGACCCGTTTCGTAACCAAGAAGGCATTCGCCCAGGGCCTCAAGCCCATCGTGGTTATCAACAAAATTGACCGTCCCGGTGCCCGTCCTGATTGGGTAATCGATCAGGTATTTGACCTGTTCGACAACCTGGGTGCCACCGACGAACAGCTGGATTTCCCTATCGTTTACGCTTCGGCCCTGAATGGCTTCGCCACTCTGGATCCCGATGAGCCGAGCGAAGACATGACCCCACTGTTCCAGACCATCGTTGAGAAAGTGTCTCCTCCGGATGCCGACGCCGAAGGCGCCTTCCAGATGCAGATCTCTCAGCTGGACTACAACAGCTACGTGGGCGTTATCGGTGTAGGCCGCATCAAGCGCGGCAGCGTCAAGACCAACCAACAGGTGACTGTGGTGGGTGCTGACGGCAAAACCCGTAACGGTAAAATTGGCCAGGTGCTGGGTTACATGGGTCTGGAGCGTCACGAAGTGGCCACCGCCAACGCCGGTGACATCGTTGCCGTGACAGGTCTGGGTGAGCTGAAGATTTCTGACACCATTTGCGCCGTGGGCAACGTTGAGGCTCTGCCTCCGCTGTCTGTAGACGAGCCAACCCTGACCATGACCTTCCAGGTAAACACCTCTCCGTTTGCCGGTAAAGAAGGTAAGTACGTGACTTCACGTAACATCCTTGAGCGTCTGCAACAGGAACTGGTACACAACGTGGCCCTGCGTGTAGAAGAAACCGACAGCCCTGACCGTTTCCGCGTGTCTGGCCGTGGTGAACTGCACCTGTCTATCCTGATTGAAAACATGCGCCGTGAAGGTTACGAGCTGGCGGTATCCCGTCCGGAAGTAATCATCAAGGAAATCGACGGTGAGAAGTGCGAGCCATATGAGCAGCTGACCGTTGACGTGGAAGAAGATCATCAGGGCACTGTGATTGAAAAGCTGGGTACCCGTAAGGCTGACATGAAAGACATGCAGCTGGACGGCAAGGGTCGTGTACGTATCGACTTCGTTATCCCAAGCCGTGGCCTGATTGGCTTCCAGACCGAGTTCATGACTGCGACCTCTGGTACCGGTCTTCTGTACCACACGTTCGACCATTACGGTCCATACAAGGGTGGCGATATCGGTCAGCGCAACAACGGCGTACTGATCTCCAACGCCACCGGTAAGGCTCTGACCTTCGCTCTGTTCGGTCTGCAGGACCGTGGTCGTCTGATGATTGGCCACGCCGCTGAAGTTTACGAAGGCCAGGTAATCGGTATCCACAGCCGTTCAAACGACCTGACCGTAAACTGCCTCAAGGGCAAGCAGCTGACCAACATGCGTGCCTCTGGTACCGATGAAGCTCAGGTGTTGACTCCGCATATCCAGCTGACTCTGGAACAGGCACTGGAGTTCATCGATGACGACGAACTGGTAGAAGTGACTCCGCTGAGCATCCGCGTACGTAAGAAGTTCCTGACTGAGAACGACCGTAAGCGTGCCAGTCGTCAGGGCTAATCCCCGATAACGGACCAAAGAAAACCCCCGGCTTGCCGGGGGTTTTTGTTTTTACAGATTGACCTGCACCATTTGGGAGCAGGCATTGCTGTTGTCGCATACCTGATAGCTGACCGAGACAGCCTCATTTTTGCCGACCTTGAATCTGTCGGTATAGCTGGTGCGGCTGGTTGTGCCAATTTCCACACCATCACGCAGCACACGGTAGTTGCCCGAGCCAGTATCCCAACTGAGAGCCACATAAACACTGCCAAGACGCGACTTGGTGGCCTTGGTGACCGTGAGTTCAATATCACCCTGGGGCGGCTCTGGCACAGTCACATCGAAGCTTTGGCTGCTGCTGGCGCCGGCGCCGTCATCATCGGTCACAGTCAGGGTGACTGTGTAGTTGCCCGACTGGGCGTAGCTGTGGCTGATGTTCGCGCCGTTGCCGGTGCTGCCATCGCCAAAGTGCCACTGCCAGCTCACCAACTGGCCGTCACTGTCGCTGGCGCTGGACATAAACTGGCCGGTCGCACCATTGAAACTGGCGCTGAAGCTTGAGACCGGTGGCTGATTGGGGGTTGGGGTCGACACATCAAAGCTGCCGGTGAGGCTTAAATCCGAATAAGCGCTGTAGGCTTTGAGCATCACATGCCAGGTGCCTTCGGTGGCCTGAGCCAGGTCGCAGCTTTCATAGCTGCCGTTATTCCAGGAGCGGCAGTCAAAATCTGAGGTTGATGGCGGCGCGCCGAACTTCACGTACATGTCTGCGTCGCCATTGTTGGCGCTGGTGACAAAGCGCAGGTTCTCGGCATTGGCCGGCACCGCCAGGGTGAAATAGCTCTGGGCATCCTTGGCGGCGCTGAGCCCGGTGAGGGGCACGCCATTCTCAAGCTCGCCGGTTTCGGGGCCTGTGCCACCGGTGTTAAAGCCCAGCTCCACCAGATAGCTTGAGGCCAGCTTGGCAAAGTTGAGTGCATGTTCCATGGTGGGGTCGAGCTTGTCCAGGGTGTCCTGAGCGGTGTGGATATGGGGGTTGTAGTCGTTGAAGCGCGACTCAAATGGCATGGCAGCCGGGTAGCCCTGATTGTGCCAGGAGGCATGATCCGAGCAGCCATAGCCGCACACATCCACGCCGTAGCTGATCTCGGTGTGGTAGGTATCCATCAGCTTGATAAGAAACTGATTCAGAACCGAATCTGTGTAGTCCTGCATCAGCACTATGTCTTCGTTGCTGCCGTTAAAGCCGGTCATATCCAGCTGCATAACCGCCACCACATTTTGCCCCTGGCTGCGGGCCTCGGCAGCAATTTCGGCGCTGCCACGCAGACCCACTTCCTCGGCGGCATAGCCGATAAACTTGATGGTGCGTCTGGGTTGGCCTTGGCTCATAAAGGCGCGTATCACCTCGGTGATGGTGGCCATGCCCGAGGCATTGTCGTCGGCGCCGGGGGCACGGGTGGTTTCTGTGGTGTAGCCATTGATGGAGTCGAGGTGGCCGCCCAGAACGACAATCTCATCCGGGGCTTCGCTGCCGGTGAGGGTGAGGACGACCGAGTCCTGACGCCAGTCGGCATGGTCATACACGGCGGCATTGGCCCAGCTCTGGCTCGCTGCCAGGGCCGCCCAGCTGTCTTTTACCCAGTGGGCGGCGTTTTCACCGTGGCTGGTTGTGTAGTAGCGGTTGGTGAATGCCTCGAGGCTGGTGACAGTATCCTTGATATTGCTCGCCATCAGCCGCGGCAGAATGTCGGCAACCCGTGCGGCCTGATTGGGCTCGCCGGGGAAACTGAACCTGGCCTGGCTGACCGGTACCAGACTGGCCGCCAGGGCATCGGCCTCGGTGGCATGCACGCTGAAACCGCCGCAGCGATTGTGCTCTTTGTGCATCAGGGCGCTTAATTCCAGCAGCTTATCTTCGTTGAGGCGCGTAATGAGTTTGCCATGGCTTTCACGCAGCGGAGGCTGGAGGTTATGCCTTTGCAGCAGGCTTTGCAGACTGTTTCCGGCGTCCTTGTCGGTCATAATCCACAGCTCATCCGCCATGGCGCCGAGGGGGCACATCAAGAGTGCCAGACTCAGCAGCCGTTGTTTCCTTTTCATGGGTCAGTTCCTTTTTTTGATGTTGTTATATGAGAGCGTGACCGACAATCCATTGCTGGTGCCACAGGCGGTCTGTGCGCCTGACAAGTGTGCCGGGGGAGCGGGCGGGGCCACATAAGGCGAAGCGATGATTTTTCGCCACAGCACTAGTAACTGTGGTTAGAATGGTGTTCTGTTAACGTGCTGAGTAAAAAAGAGAAAGACGCCGATAGGCGTCTTTTTGGGGAAGGCGTTTTTATGCGGTTACCGGTGTGCGCCTCGGCGCTTTTCGACCGCTGCGCTGGCGCCACATCCAGAATCCGGAGAGCGCCATCAGGCAGGGAAAGAAGCCGATAATGCACCAGAGAATGCGGGTTGTGAGGCCACCGAAATCACCATAATGCAGTGGTCTGAAACTGTCGGTGAACTGATACAGCGCCGGTGCCCCGGCCACATCCAGGGTGCTTGTGTGTGCCCCCGATTGATCGTTGTAGCTGACAATTGATCCGAAGCGGCTTCGCAGCACGCCACCATCTTCCCGATAGCCAAAGAAATGCACCCCAGGATAACTGGCGTCGGGCAAACGCAGATACGTTGGCACGAATGTGGGCAACTGGCGGCGGGTGTCGGCCAGCAGCGCATCAAAATCCAGCGCCGGACTGTAGTAGCTTTGGCTGATGATGTACTGGCTGTCGTCGTGACCCGAAAGCTCTTCCTCGTAGAAGTGTTCCAGATTCCACCAGGCGCCGGTAAAACCGAGCACCAGAAATACCGGCGCCCCGACAATGCCCAGCATCTTGTGGGCGTCGCTCAGCAACAGGCGCAGTCCCTTGTGCCAGCGCAGGGTGAAGAAGGTTCGCCAGAACTGCCGGTGCAGCACTATGCCGGAAATGCCGAGAAACAAAAACAGCAAGGCCATGACGCCGGCAATCAACAAACCGGCATGCTCCAGCAACAACATGTAGTGCAGATCCAGCAGCCAGTCGGTGATGGCCCAGGTGAGGGATACCGGTGGTGTCAGGAGCGAGCCGCTGGCGGGGTCGAGCCACACCTTTTGCCAATCGTAGGTGCCCATGGCGGCCACAAACAGGGTATCCGCTTCACCAGTCTGGCCAAATTGCCAGCCAAGGATCTCACTGCCGGACAGCTGCTGATTGGCACTGGCCACCAATTGATTCATCGGCAGACGCGGCCCGGCGCTGGCGTTAACCACCTCAGGCATCAGCAGACCGTCGAGCTCCGCCTTAAACACCAGCAAGCTGCCCGTCAGTGCGATAACAAAGAGCGGCAGGGCGGCAATCAGCCCCGCCAATCCGTGCCATTTCCACAGTAGTCTACGCATGGGATTACCAGTTTGCGGTGAAGCTGAGTTTCACTTCACGGCCGCTGCCCGGCAGTACCCGCAGCAGGCTGTCTGAGCCAGAGAAGTAGTCTTCATCGGTCAGGTTGTTGACGATGAAACGCAGATCGTACTGGTCCCAGCTGTAGGTCAGGTTCAGGTCAACCAGGGTGTAGGACGGCAGGTAAAAGTCGCCTTCGCTGCTGTCGGTCAGCACCGCCTGTACGTTGCCTTGCTGCTTGCCGTAGTGATTGACACCGGCAGCCACGCTCAGACCATCGAGCATGTCATCCAGGTTGTATTTGAGCCAGCCACCCACAGCATAACGGGGCACATTGGCGACCCATTTGTCGTGCTCGGTATCGACGGCATGGGTGTATGCGCCGTGGCCAATCAGCTGCAGATCCTGTGTCAGCAGCCACTGCAAATCCAGCTCGATTCCGCGGCTTTGCAGCTCGCCGGACGCTGAATAGGTAAAGTTGCCACCGGCATCCACATTAGCAAGGGCTATGTTCTTTTTGGTCAGCTCATAGAGGGACACAGTGGCGTTCAGGTCACCGTTAAAGGCGCGGCTCTTGAGGCCCAGTTCCCACTGCTGGCCTTCTTCCGGGTCGAGAACCTTGCCGTTGCTGTCCACATAAGATTGGGGGGTGAAGGCTTCAGAATAGCTGGCAAAGGCCACCCAATCGTCGTTGAAGGCGTAGCTGACACCGGCTCTCGGGCTCAGTTTGGTTTCGTAGTCATCCACATAAGCTTGCTTGTAGCGATCGAAACGGGCGCCCAGTGTAAAGCTCCAGTGGTCGCCCAGATTGATTTGATCCTGGGCGTACAGACCCAGAATGCGATTCTCAACCTTGTTTTCGGCGCCGAACTGATTGACCTCGGTATCGGGGAAGACACTGTAATCGGGCTGGTAGAGATTGATGGTGGGGAAATCACTGCCCAGGGCACCGCTGGTGTAGAGGTCCGACATAAAGATGTCCACCCCTGCGGTAAACAGGTGCTCTGTCTCACCCAGCATAAAGCGGCCATTGAGTCCTGTGTCCAGGGCCCAGGTTTTCCACTGGGTGCGATAGCTGAATTTGTACAGGTTCAAATCGCCGGTGTCGGCATTGTAACTGCTGGGATAGTAGAGATTATACCAGTCGCTGGAGGCATCCTGAAAACGCACATTCTGGCGCAGCTGCAAGCTATCGGTCAGGTCCCAGCGCAGCTCGTAACCCAAACGATAGGTTTCGTCTTTGATGGCGCCGGGATCTTTGATATTACCGTAATAGAGGTCCTTATCCAGCTCACCCAGCGGTGACTGCAGCACAGTCCCCATGGCAGGCAGTGGCATACCCAACTGGTTATCGTCTTTTGTGTAGCTGGTGAGCAGTGTCAGTGCGGCGTCTTCACCCAGATTAAAGGTGAGCGACGGCGCGATAAAGAAGCGATTTTGTCCGTCAATATGGTCCACGCTGTTGGCCGCTTCGCGGTACGCCAGACCAACTCGGCCGAAGATGTCACCATCGTCGCTCAGTACGCGGTTAATATCGGCATCCAGCTCACGGTAGCCCAGATTGCCACCCTGCAAGCTGATGCTGCCCATGTCGGTTTGGGTTGGCCGCTTGGTCACCAGGTTAACCATACCCGAGATGGCACCTGCACCATAAAGGGTGGAGGAAGGCCCTTTCATCACCTCGAGAGTTTCGAGATTCGACTGCTCCACATTGGCACCCAGACCATTGTCGTTCAGGCGCAGGCCGTCGAGATAGATGTTTTGCGAGGCATCGAAGCCCCGGATACGGAAGTAATCGTAACCCTGATAGTAACCACCCGGCTGGATCCCGGCCACGTTCTTCAACGCGTCTTCCAAATGCACGACACCCTGATCATCAAGGAAATTTTTGGACAGGATCTGAATGTTCTGCGGTGCCTTCAGCAAGCTGAAGTCGCCCTTGGTGGTAGAAGGTGCAGTGGCTTTAGTGGTGACGATCATCCTTTCGATACTGATGTCAGAAGTGTCCTGACCATGGGCAACCATGGCTGACATCAGTGCCACAGACAGCCCGGTCAATCTGAAGAGGCTGGAGCTGGACATGATTTGAGTATCCTCGCGTGGTAAATTCGCAAGGATACTAAACTAAATAAAAACAATTATCATTAAAAATTGAGTGTGTGCTCAAATATTGAGACACAGATCCTTTTCAGCTCTCAGTAAGCGGCAATCACCAGCAGCAAGAGCGCCAGAGGTGCGAGCCAGATGGAGAGCCTGAGTGCCCGGGGATAGAGGTTAAGCAGTACACTCTGTCCCATAGCCGCAGGCGCCATCAGGGCAATCAGTAGAAGCAGCCCATAGCCGCCATCCAGGGCGATGGCCAAGGCTATTCCCAACGCCAGCACGCCAAGGCCTGCCCCTTGCAGCCAACTGGCCCTGACATCCGATGGCGGCACGCCGAAAATTGCTCTGTGATGGCCAAACTGGGAGGTAGCCAGCAGACCAAAGCTGCCAAAACACAGTAAAAACAGCGCCAGTGCCATCACGCGGTACGCTCCCTCGCAGGCATTGTTGAATGATAAGGCACGGGGAACTTACGTCGGGCAAAGAGGCAAGTTACGCCCAGTGCGATGAACAGGAGGTCGGCCGACACCAATACCCATTGGCCGCTGATAAGATTGCCCACCAGACCCTGTGGTGATGTCAGTGTGTTCAGTACCGGCATCAGCAGCGCCAGCAGTGCCGTTATCCCCAGAAGGGCACGCCATACGGCGGCATCCCGGCGCCATATCGCCATCAAGCCACACAGCAGCAGGCCAAGGAAAAACGCCAGAACCTCGTCTTCGGCCCTGCCGACCCCGTGCGCCGGAAGCAAACGGTTGGCATAGAAAAACAGCACAGTGCCCAGTGGTAAGCCCATGATCACGCCCAGATTAAGACCCTCCACCAGTTTGAGACCCCAGGTATATTTACGCTTTTCCCTGAGCCTGGTAGCCCAGAGCAGGCAGCCGCTGGCTATCATGGCGCAGCCCATCAACCCCATCACAAAGCCCAGTATTCGCAGTGGCCAACCGGCAAATCGGGCGGTGTGCAGCGCCATCAGGGTGTCGTGCAGTTGCTGACTGCCGCTGGCGTGGTTTTCGCCGGGATTGAGCAGTTTGCCCGTTACCCCGTCGAATACCAGCTGCTCCCGCTCGTCGGTAATCGCCTGTCCGGTATCCCGGGTGAAAAAGATGCGCGCATTGGCGTCACCGGGATGCTGCACCCGGACGTTCTTAACGGCGGCGGACTCGCCCCACAGTTGGCTGACCTGTGGCAGCAGCAGGGTAAGGTCCAGCGTCTCCTGTGGCTGACCACTGGCTTTTTGCTGATCGAATCTGGGGGACAGTTCCTGACGCATCGCTTTGGCGTCGCCATTCCAAACACTCAGGGTGGCCCAGGGCATATACATCAGCATCAGGGTAATCAGCCCTGTGTAAGTGATGGTGAGATGAAACGGCAACGCCATGACGGCGCTGATGTTGTGGGCGTCAAGCCAGGATCGACTGCCTTTGCGTGGGCGGAAGCTGAAGAAATCCTTGAAGATGCGCTTATGTATAACAACCCCGGTTATCAGGGCAATAAGCATAAACATGGCGCAGATACCCACCAGATAACGGGCGGTGAGCGCCGACATATAGTGCAGATCGAAATGCAGCCGGTAGAAAAAGTCGCCGCCCTTGGTTTGGCGGGGCTCATCTGCCAGTTCGCCACTGAGGGTTATTGGCTGTGAATGGATTTGCGGGCGTTGGTTTTCCCGTCGTTCAGACCATTGGAATGCCAGGTAAGGCATGCGTTCCTGGGGTAGGGTGATGTACCAATCCGGGGCGTCTGGCGCCCGGGTTGAGAGAAAAGCCTGCCCCTGCCGCAGATTTTGCTCGAGGCTCAGGTTCATACCGCTGCCCAGCACCCGGCTGTGGAGTTCGGGTTTGGCATAGAGGCTTAACTCGTGGCGGAAAAAGCTCAGGGTACCGGCAAAAAAGACCAGCAGTAACACCCAGCACACCAGCAAACCGGCCCAGGTGTGCAACCAGGTCATGGTGCGGAAAAAGGTCTCTTTCACGGCTGCGGGGCCTCCAGTAACCACAACCCCAGCAGCAGTGGGGTACTGAGCAAAATATGCAGCGCCAGTGCCCTGATGCCGCAGCGGACGGCATAAGAGTAGAGTATCCACAGGGCAAAGATCAGAAACGACAGCATCATGCCTATCAGGGTGGCATCAGCGCGGGACATGGTGCTAATCCGGGGTAACCACAGTGGCAGACAGGCCGCAAACATGGCAGCTAAACCATAACCTCCCAACATCGCCAACAGGCTGCGACCCACCAATTTGCGGGTATCGGCAGACAGAATTGACATGGTGACCCCTGAGAAAGATAGAAAAGAAGCCGATCCTAAAAGATTGCAGTTAAATGATAAACATTCGCAATTAAAATTTACAATGTAAGTTTTTTGTGGCTGGGATGGTAAAACCGGTTGGCGCTTTTACAGATAGGGGTTTCTCAAGCTGCTGATATACAGATATGCTTTAGGTTAAGTCTTTCTCTTGAAAAGTGGTTTATGCAGAGTACCCACTTAGCCCGTACCAAACTCTGGATTGTGGCGTTCGCCATTGTGTACTGGCTCCTGTCATTGTTAACGGTGGAATACTTACACCGCAGTTACGTAAGGGATTATCTGGCTGAACAACAACAGTGGTTTTCGCAAAAGTTGTCCCTTATCCGGGCCAACATCGAAGCCAAGGTCAATGCTGACATTTTGTTGGCCGACAGTCTTGCGACCATTTTGAGTTTTAATCCCGATGTTCGCTACAGCACATGGAATCTGCTCGCCGGTCAACTGGCCGAGAAGGGCGAGTATATTCGCAGCATCAGCATTGCCCCCAACGATGTGGTTGCCATGGTTTATCCCCTTGCGGGCAACGAGGCCGTGATGGGGCTGGACTTTCGTGAAACGCCTGCGCAGCTGCAGGCGGTAGCGGAGGCCCGTATGTCGCGGCAAATTACCCTCGATGGCCCTATGTCGCTTATCCAGGGCGGTATGGGCTTGATTGCGCGCGCACCTGTGTTTGCCGATCCCCCCAAAACACACGATATTGGGGTGTGTGCAGCATAGTGATAGATCTCGACCGACTGATTAGCAGCATTCGCGAGGTCTCTCTCGATGAAGGCATGAGCCTGAGTATTCGAACGCTGCATTACCCCAATAAGACAGGGCCCGTGTTTATGGGGCAAAGCAGCGATTTCGACAACGCACGAGCCGTGGCGAGAGTGCATTTGCTGGGGGCAAACTGGGAGTTGGCGCTCGCGGCACGCTCAGAGTTCAGATCCTGGGGCGCCAGCAATGCGGTTCGACTCATAGGCTACGGTGTGGCTCTGTTTCTCTTCCTGAGCTTCTTGATGATGTCCAACGCCTACCGAATGGCCCATCTGGTGTCATTGCAGGATGCGCTCACGGGGCTGCCGAACAGACGATTTGCCATGTTGCTACTCAATAAGCTTATCCAGACACCTAATGGCCGCTTTACCGTGGTGAATGTGGATCTCAATTACTTCAAGCAGGTGAACGATAATTTTGGCCATGCCGCCGGCGATGCCATGTTAAAGGCCGTCGCCAAACGGATGCAGTCTGTGCTGCGAAACAGCGACATGGTCGCCCGCCTGGGGGGCGATGAGTTTTTACTGATTCTGCCTCGATTAACCGCATCAGCCGATATCAGCCAGGTGCTGATGAAGGTGCGCCATGCAGCCTGTGAGCAGCCGCTGCACATGGCGGACATCACCCTCAGTATCAGTATCAGCATGGGCGCCGCCCGGTATCCTGAGGATGGACAGGATATTACTGAATTGCTGCATGTTGCCGACAAGGCCATGTACGAAGACAAGCAGCGCATCAAAGGGGAAAGATGATGAAGCTGCCAAGGCTATTCCTTGCTGCATTACTGTTGGCGCTGAGTTGGCCCAGTGCAGCCACCGAGCCACTGACGGTGCGTTATGTGGATGCCAGTGTCATGAAACGCAATCCGAACAACGCCTATTTCGGTCAGCTATTGCAACTGGCGCTGGAGAAATCCAAAGAAAAATACGGCCCTTATCAACTGGCGCCACTGGACATCGATATCTCCCAGAGACGACATTTCCGGGAGCTGAATAACGGCGTCATTAATGTGTTCTGGACCATGACCAATTACCGCCGAGAGCAGGATGCCATGCCGGTACGCGTCCCCTTGATGAAGGGGGTCTACGGGCTCAGGCTGCTCGCCGCCAACGAACAGGACCTGGCAACGCTTGCCACCGTTAAGGACTTGGGGGATTTGGCGCCCTTTACCTTTATTCAGGGGCGGGATTGGCCAGACACACAAATCCTGAGATTAAACCGCCTGGAAGTCTCGACGGACGTATCTGAAGGCGACATGTACGAGTTCACCCGCCGCCACCGGGGCTATCTGTTCCCAAGGGCGGTAACCGAGCTGTATTCAGAGACCGAAAGCCGAAATTTCCGAGAGTTGGCGAGAGAAAACCACCTGCTGATACGCTACCCAGCGGTGATGTACTTCTTCGTTGCCAAACACGACCAGCCATTGGCGCAGCGGTTGGAATACGGGTTGAATGCCGCCATGGCAGATGGCAGCTTTGACAGGCTTTTTTACGGCTTTGCACCCCACAGGGCTGCGCTGAAGCAGGCACAGCTGCATCGACGCAAGCTGATGACACTCGATAATCCCCTGCTGCCCGAATCGGCGATCCCTGCCGAGGTGTTAAAGCTGCAGGATGAGGTGATTGCTCATTCCGAACCCTGAGCCCCACAGGTATGAAAAAGCCCCCATTCGGGGGCTTTTTGCCTTCCATGGCCGTGACGACCTTACTGGCCTGCAGCTTCCATGGCCGCGATAAACTTGTTGGACTCGGCAATGGAGCGATTCATCTCCTTGATGAGACCGGTAATGTCTGTCTTCAAGCTGGTAAACTCCCCCTTAATGGCGCCAATGGTTTGGGCATTGAGGTTGTGCTTGAGGTACAGCATGTTGTCTTTCATTGAGGTCAGGATGGGTGGCATCTTGCTTTCGGCGCGGCGCATGCTGCGCATCAGCGACTCGTAGTTGCGCCGGGTTTCTTTCAGCTTGGTCTGGCTTTTTGAGCGCAGGCTGGCCTTGCTGATTTCGGCTATTTCCGCCTGCCACTCATCAAACAGGGCTTCGGCCACATCCTCAACCTTATCGATGCGGTTTGACACATCGTCTGCGGCACTCTGTGCGGCTTCGTACTCGTCTTTGGCCTTGTTGTAGGCTTTTTCCAGGTCGCCGCCATCATGGTTCAGCAAGGCCTGCATTTCTTCCAGCGCAGAGCTGAACTGCTGCTGGGCTTCTTCCTGAGACTCTTTGGCGTCTTTCACCCGGTCGACCATGATGTCGCGCTTGTGATAGCCGACCTTTTCCATGGCGCCATAGTAAGCACTCTGGCAACCGCCGAGTAACAGGGCACTGCCAAGCAGCGCCAGTGAGAGAAGTTGTTTCATTGCTTGGCTTCCTGTAATCACCCGGCTTTAAAGCGGGCTGCATCTATGATGGACCAAAGATGGGCGATGGCACCAATGATGGCGGGCACTATCAACCACCAGAGCGCATAGCCGCCGACGGTGATAACAAAGAACAGCAGGGCGGCCATGATACGGCCCTGAAGCAGTTGGCCCAGGCCGGGAAAAAAGAGGTTAACCCCTGCGGCGAGGACGTTGCCCGCCGATCCTTGTTGTGACATTGAATCACTCCTTTAACACTTGTAAAGCAGGTATTGTACGTTTTATTGTACGAACATAAACCGTACCTGTGATGAGCGGCAAGAGAAAACCAGTGAAAAATAAGATAGATGTGAGCCTGATACAGAGCTTTTTTCTGGGCGTTTGGCGATTTGTGCTCCATCTTGTCTCTCGCCTGAAAGAAGACCAAATTAATGTGCGCGCGGGTCACCTCACCTATGTGACCCTCTTGTCGCTGGTGCCCATGGTGGCCGTCACCATGTCGGTGTTGTCGGCGTTTCCTGTGTTTCAGGGCATTCGCGGCACCATCGAAACCTTTGTCTACGAAAACATGATCCCCGCCGCCGGCGATACGGTACAAGCCTATATCAATGAATTTGTGAAAAATGCGTCGAAGGGCACGGCGGTGGGGATTGGCTTCTTGGTGGTAGTGGCCATCATGCTGATTTCGGCCATCGATAAGTCACTCAATGCCATTTGGCGCACCAAAGAAAAGCGCCGTTTTATGGTGGCCTTTTCCATGTATTGGATGGTGTTGACCCTGGGCCCGGTATTGATGGGCGCCAGTATTGCCGTGACGTCTTATCTGGTGTCCCTTAAAGTGCTCAGCGAGGCCGATGTGTATGGGGTGGTGCCCATGCTGATAGAGAAGCTGCCGCTGATGTTTTCCGTTGCCGCGTTTTTGCTGCTGTATATGGCGGTGCCCAATCAAAAGGTGAAATTTCTCCATGCGCTGCTCGGTGCCCTGGTGGCTGCCTTGTTGTTTGAGGCGGGCAAACGTGGTTTTGCGCTCTATGTCACCAGCTTTCCGAGTTATGAGGCGATTTACGGCACTCTGGCGACTATTCCTATCCTGTTTGTCTGGGTGTATCTCTCCTGGACCATAGTGCTCTTTGGTGGGGTGATTGCCGCCGCCTTGCCGGAATACCTGGACTATGACGACGATGGCGACGATGACGTCGGCGAAGACACCCATGGCAGCCATGACGCCCCTTCAGGTGAAGCCTTGTCATCGCCAAAGGAAAATCCCCCTTCTCCATCTGCCACCAAACCCACACCCCACAATGACCACGGCTGAACAGACCCCGTCGCCGCTCATTGGCAGCAGGTGGATTGCCGTTGGTGATGGCCATAGCCTGCATTTGGCTGAGTATGGCAATCCCGATGGTATTCCACTTTTGTATCTCCATGGTGGCCCGGGTGCCGGTTGCAGCAGTGACGATGCCTTGCTGTTTGATGGTCGCCACTGGCGTATTTTGCTGCTGGATCAGCGCGGAGCGGGTTTATCCCGTCCCCGAGGGGGGCTGGAGCACAACAGCCTCACACAGCTGCTGGCCGATATGGAAGTGGTGCGGGAAACCCTGGGTATCGAGCACTGGTGCCTTGCCGGCGGCTCCTTTGGCGCCACCCTCGGACTTATCTACAGCGGCCGCCACCCCGAACGTGTCATTGCCCAGAGTTATTGGGGGCTGTTTATCCCTTCAAGTGAGGGGATGGCCTGGTTGTATGGCCCGGCAGGCGCCGCCCGGCTTTTTCCTGCTGAGTACGACAGCTTCAGTGCCGGGATCCCGGTAAAGGGTTGGCTGTCACTGCTGTTTGAGTACTTCAGTAAGGGCTTTATGCATGCCAACCAAGGGGTTTCCGAGCGTGCATTTCGGCGCTGGCTGGATTGGGAGCTGGCGCTGGCCTATCCGGGCAATCACTTGCTTGGCCCCATAGACTGGCGCTCCCGGGTGCTGGCGCTCATCGAATTACACTATGCCAGAAGTGGCTATTTCGACGCTGAGTCCGCCTTGGTGGCGGCCTTTCCCTGCATCAGCGCCCATACCCGCATCCTTCAAGGGGAATGTGATTGGGTATGCCCCGCTGAGCTAGCCCAGCACTATGGGCCGCTAACCGCCCGCCTTAAAGAGGATTTTGAGTTGGTCACTGTGGTCGGTGGCTATCACTCCCTTGCCGATGGTCGTATGCATAAGGCCGTTTGCGCTGCCGGAAACTGGATGCTGTCGGTGTGGCACAGACAACTCTGATGCCCGTGGATGGGATTGTGCACCCGGCTATGGCACAATCGCCGGGTTTTCCATCAGGCAAGGAATAATCTGTGATTGCATTGATACAAAGGGTCAGTCGCGCCAGTGTCACCGTGGATGGCGAAATTACCGGTGCCATCGGGCACGGACTGCTGGTGCTGCTGGGGGTTGAGCAGCAGGATGACCGCAGCAAGCTGGAGAAACTGGCTCACAAGGTCATGAACTACCGCGTCTTTTCCGATGAAAATGGCAAGATGAACCTCAATGTTTCTCAGGTCGGCGGTAGCCTTCTGGTGGTCTCTCAGTTCACCCTGGCGGCCGACACAGGTCGCGGGCTGCGTCCCAGTTTCTCGGGCGCGGGCACCCCTGAGCAGGCCGAACGCCTGTACGAAGAGTTTGTTGCCCATTGCCGGGCGCAGGGCGTACCCACACAAACCGGCCGTTTTGCTGCGGATATGAAGGTAGAGCTGCTGAACGATGGGCCAGTGACCTTTCATTTGCAGGTGTAGCATGACACCAGAACAACGCTTGTTGCAGGAGCTGGCAGACACCTGGCACAGCACCATTCCCCTGAGTGCCTTTATGCAAATCTGTCCGCGCAGATACGATGGCATTCAATTTGAAGTCAGTGCGCCACTTGAGCCCAACATCAATCTGCACCACACCATGTTCGCTGGCAGCATCTATACCCTGATGACCCTGACGGGCTGGGGAATGCTGTGGCTTAAGCAGCGCGAAGCGGGTGTGGAGGGCAGCATAGTGCTGGCCGATGCGTCAGTGCGCTATCTGGCGCCTGTTACGGGGGCGCCTCTCGCCAAGGTCAGCTGGTCGGGTGACGACATGACGCCCCTCACCAGGGGTCGCAGAATCAAGGTGACCCTGTTGGTCGAGCTTTGGTGTGAAGGGGAGCTATGTGCCAGCTTCGAGGGACGTTACGTCAGTCTGCCACACTAAGTCTTCCACGCTGGGCCGGTAAAATAATTTACAACTTCTGATGGACCTTGTTGATGTTACTCCCGGGATTCCCTAGAATCGTCCGGTTAAAAAAATGTTAAATATTTGGTTGCTCGTACGGTATGGAGTGGCCGAAACAGCATCTTAAGGACATCAGTATGCGTTTTCTTTGTCTGGCACTGGCTGTTGCGCTTTGTGCCAACCTCTCCGGGTGTGCCAACACCCGGCTCAGTGCCAATAAATTGCCCAAAGGGGTGGCGGTCAACAAGTCTATCGCCCTGCCGGTGGATGTCTCTGTTGCGTATTACCTGCCGAAGACTCAAACGGACAGCCGTTTCTATCTTGAGAAGTGGAATATCTGGGTAGAGCCGGGCTCAGCCTTGTCAGATGGTGTTCGCGATGCCTTCAGTGCTTATTTCAGCCACGCGGTCATGCTGGACCGCAGCAGCGAGGAGGCTGTAGGTCTGGTGATAGACCTGGATCCCGAGTGGGAGTTTGTCTCCGGCAAGGCCGTGATGACCCTGAGCTACAAGGTATTTAACGGTGGTGATAAACCACTGAAAGAAGGTAAAAAAACCTTTAAAGCCGACATTGGCTATGTGGGCGATAACTCGGGCATGTACAACGCGGCTATGCGGGCCACCCAATTGGTGATCGTGGACGTGCTCAACAGTCTTAAGCCCTCAGCTGCCGAGTATCCGGCGCAGCTGGCCATGAAAGCGACCAATCCGCTGCAACTGGCCAATATGGAAAAGCCAGTGAGCAGTGGTACCGGATTTTATATCAATGAAACCGGACAGCTGCTGACGGCCGCCCATGTGCTGCGGGAATGCCTGGTCACCAAGGTGCAGACGTCAACTCAGTCTTACGATGCCAATGTCGATGCCAGCTCCACCCTGTTGGATTTGGCCGTGGTGAGCACGGGTGCGCCGGCTGAGCGCTTCTTGCCTTTGCGTAAGGGCAGTGAAATTTTCCTCGGTGAAGCCGTCACCAACGTGGGTTATCCCTTGCAGGGCCTGCTCGCGGCGTCCCCAAACCTGACCCGGGGTAATGTCAGCTCCCTGAATGCCCTTAAAGGTTCGGTTGGCCAGTTTCAGTTTTCGGCGCCCATTCAACCGGGTTCCAGCGGCGGTCCTGTGGTTTCCGATGGGGGTGAACTGCTGGGGGTCACAGTGGCCACACTCAACGCGGCCAAGCTTATTGAATCCGGCGCCTTGCCACAGAATGTGAATTTTGCCCTCGATGCCAGGTATGTGGCCAAATTCCTCGATAAGCATCAGGTGGCTTTTCATCAGGTAGAGCCCAATTTGAAAGGGGATATTCGTATCAGCAACGATGCCGCCCTGTCGTCTGTGGTTCAGTTGGCCTGTTATCAGTAAGGAGTCAGTGACATGAAAGGAATGATATTTGGTGCCCTGGCACTGACCGGGCTGATGACCTCTGTGGCTGCACAGGAGCAGGCAATGGTGTTGCCCCCTGTGCTCTTTGTCAGCACCTTTGACAGCACTGAGCTGTTTGACAAGCTCAAATCCAGTCAGCAGCTTGGCAACATAGACAAAGAAAACCTGGGCACTCCGCTGCGCCTGGTGGTGAGCTATAAGCTGCAGCCCACAGCAGGTGGCACGGCCGCTGGCCTGACATCGGCCATCCTGGCCGGCAGCTCGCTGGGGATATTGCCCGTGGTGACCAATAACGATCTGGTACTGACCTATGATTTCCGTGTGCACGGCAAATCGGTCAGTCGCATCGAATACCGCGAGAACTTTACCCAGGCACAAAACATGTATTCCAATCAGTTAGGTGGTCTGGACAAGGATTCCATGGCTTGGGTTTTGTCCACCACGGATAAGTTTGTGGCGGATCTGGTGCAAAACCAGGAAGTGAAAACCCTGGTGGAAGAATACAGCTTCTACTTTGGCAGCTGATGAGTACACGCCAACGAAAAGCCAGTCATTGACTGGCTTTTCTATTTTTTAGAAAGGAATATCTGATTTAATCTGCTTTTTTTCAATTTTGTGGGCTAATACACTTTGACCATCGAGTTACCCCAGTGGGGATATTCACAGTTTCTTGGAGGTCTTATGTCAAAGGTATTGGTGCTCAAGTCCAGCATTCTTGGTGATTTTTCCCAGTCTGGCCGCTTGATTGATGAATGGGTTGCCGCGCGCCGTGAAAGTGGCGATACAGTGACTGTACGCGATTTGGCTGCCGAGCCGCTGCCGGTTCTGGATGG
The DNA here is from genome assembly GCF_016834455.1 of Shewanella litorisediminis. NCBI lineage: Bacteria > Pseudomonadati > Pseudomonadota > Gammaproteobacteria > Alteromonadales > Shewanellaceae > Shewanella > Shewanella litorisediminis. The sequence continues at coordinate 3,947,838 of NZ_CP069213.1, read as the reverse complement.
TGAAATTGCCATGGGTTTGCGTGGAGGCGAAAGCCTGAGTGCACGTCAGCAAGACGCGCTGGACCTGTCCAATACGCTGATTGATGAGCTCAAAGCGCACGATCAGCTGGTGGTCGCAGCCCCCATGTACAACTTCAGTATTCCCACCCAGTTGAAAAACTGGATCGATCTGGTTGCCCGCGCCGGCGTGACTTTTACCTACACAGCCGAAGGTCCCCAGGGGCTTATTCAGGGTAAGCAGGCCATGCTGATCACGACCCGTGGTGGCGTACACAAGGGGTCCGGCAGCGACCACGTGGTGCCTTATCTGAAAACCGTTCTTGGATTTATCGGTATCACAGAAGTGGATACCGTTTACGCCGAAGCTCTGAATATGGGGCCGGAAGCGGCAGAGCGTGGCATCAAGGATGCCCGCGACCAGCTGGCGCTGGTGGGTTAATCCCGACTTTCCTTCTCATCATCCTGTTTTGGCCCCTCCTGTTCGAGGGGCATTTTTTTATCGCTGTCGGCCAGCATTGGGCGGCACATGGGGCAACCTTGCCCGGCCTCACTGTACTCCACGTAGCGTACCTTTCTTGAGGCATTACGACCCGTGCTGAAGGCAAACCCGGGGGATGAGGCTTTGGGAGTCTGTGTTGCCATGGCTTAAGCGCCCGCCAGTAAATCCTTGATGGCGCCGCCATTGATGACTGCGCTGAATCCTTTGGCTCTGAGAATATCGCATCCTTTTTGGGCGCGGATACCTGCACCGCAATAGAGCACCAGAGGCGCCGCCTTGTCGACCTGAGCCGATTGCCACTGTTCCAGCGTATCCAGCGGAATGTTCAGAGCCTGTGGCAAATGACCCTGGGCAAACTCTGCCGGGCTTCTGACATCCACCAGGGTGGCGCCATGTTTCACCAGTTGCCAGCATTCGGCAGGTTGTGCGCTGCCGGATAATCTGGCGAGCATTGAGTGCAGCATGTTAACCTCTTTAAATTAGAAAAATTTCATAAAGAGTAATCTTATGGACAGCAAAGTGCAATTATCGTGACAGAGTGCGCTTTTTGGATATCGATAAGGCCCAGCTAACAGCCCATGTCCTATAGTTATGCTGTGAACTCGTACTCTACAGGGATGGGCGCATGTTTAATTCTGCTGTGGCTATTCATGCCATTTGGTGGCAGCAGGGAAGTAACGCCAGTGATCGCCTCGCCAGGATCCACGACCGCCTGCTGGAGACCTACCCGGAAGTAGACCGCATTGCCTGTGCGCTTTACGATCCCAACACCGACTTTTTGAAAACCTTCATCAACAGCACCCGCAGAGGCGAAGCCATTCATGGCTATCAATATCGCCTGAAAGACAGCCGGTCTCTGAGTGAATTGGCCAGCGCTGCAGAGTGTCGGGTGATCCACGATATCCATGCCACAGTCACGCCCGACAACCCTCATTCCGTGTGGCTTTTGCAGCAGGGATACCAGTCGTCTTTTACGATACCTTTGTACGACAGCGGCCGCTTTATCGGCTTTTTGTTTTTTGATTCGTCGCGGCCCGGTGCGTTTGATACCAGCAAGCAGCGGGATATGTTGCTGTATGCCAACCTGGTGAATATGACCTTAAGCAGTGAGCTGACCGCGGTGCGTATCATTCAGGCCTCGGTCCTGGTGGCACGTGACTTTGCCGATCTACGCGACTTTGAAACCGGTTCACATCTGGACCGAATGGCGGCTTATTCCCGACTGATTGCCAGATTCATTGCGGATGAGGAGGGGCTCAGCGATGAACAAATTGAGCACATAGCCCTGTTTGCACCGCTCCATGATGTGGGCAAGATAGGGATCCCGGATCGTGTGCTGCTCAAAGCCGGTGTGCTGAATGGTGATGAGCGAGCGTTGATGCAAACCCATGTGGAAAAAGGGGAAATGATAGTCCACAAGATTTTGGGTGACTTCGGTTTGGGCGACTTGCCCGACTCACAGATCATGCTGAACATAGTGGCCTGCCACCACGAGTACCTTGATGGCAGCGGTTACCCCCGCGGGCTCAAGGGTAAGGCGATTCCCATCGAAGCGAGAATCGTCACAGTGGCCGATATTTTTGATGCCCTGAGTTGCCAACGCCCCTATAAAGAAGCCTGGCCGCTGGAGGCGTGCTTCACCGAGCTCGATCGAATGGTGGCGGCGGGTAAGCTGGAGGAGCGCTGCGTGGCGGCGCTGAAAGCGTCTCAGCTCGAAATTGAAGATATCATGGCGCGCCTGCACGACGCGCCCCAGCTCCGGTACCCTAATCTGGCACCGGCTCAGTAATATTGGGCCAGTGCCTTTTTGGTGTGCTTGGCGACCTTTTTAAAGGGGCTCTGGGTCAGCTTGTTCAGCAAGGGTTTGTATTTTTCGTCACCGCTGCTTGCCAGCACCTTGGCATACCAGGCATAGACATCCTGTGATTCATTGTCCTGGGTCAGCAAACGTGGGTTTTCCAGCTCAGCGGCAATAATATCCATCAGAAATGGCTCTGTGTTGCGTTGATTGGCCATGTAACGCACCGATCTGACCATCAGTCCCAAATCCTCGCTCTTGAGTCCATTCGCCAACATATTGGTGCGCTGGCTCTGCCCTTCGGTGAAGCTGGCTGTGTTGGTGATCACCGGATTCCAGAGTTGGAATAACTGCAATTCCGCGATCGACTTTTTGGCGTAGCCACGCACCTTACGGTGATGGTCGCCTTGCTCGATGTTTTTAAGTGTTGTCAGGTATTTGGGGTTGCCTGAATAACCAAGGGCTTTCATCAGCCAGGCACTTTCGTCCACACCATCCCTGTCAGTGGCGTAGGGCAGGCTTTCAAGCAGCCGCTGCTCTACCTGGTCAAAAATCTCGGGGTCACTGAGCCCTGTGAGAACCAGAGTCTCGATGGCCCTGTGCTGAGCGACTTCGTTATGCCCTTTGAAAATTTCGATGTATTCCTCCCTGGTGTACTCCCTGGCCGCCATGGCCTGCGGTAACCACGCCATGCTGAGTAATAACATCAGTGCAATTTTCTTCATGTGTTCTCCTGTCGTCCTGTTGGGAGTTGGCAGCCTTATGCCCGCCAGCGCTTAAAGATCAGTGAGGTGTTGATGCCGCCGAAGGCGAAGTTATTGCTCATCACATAGTCCGTTTCGAGCTGGCGCAGTTCGCCGCGGATATAGTCGAGCTCGCCGCAGTCGGGATCGATTTCTTCAAGATTAATGGTTGGGGCAAACCAGCCCTCGTTCATCATCATGATACTGCACCAGGCCTCCAGTGCGCCGCAGGCACCGAGGGTGTGTCCGGTATAGCTTTTGAGAGATGAAATTGGCATACGGCTGCCGAACACGGCGGCGGTGGCACGGGTTTCGGCCACATCCCCCCTGTCAGTGGCAGTGCCGTGGGCGTTCACATAGCCGATGGCATCGGCGTCCAGCGCGGCATCTTTCAGCGCCAAACGGATGGCCCCTTCCATGGTGGGCGAGTTGGGCTGGGTCACATGCAGGCCGTCACTGTTGGTGCCAAAACCAATCAGCTCGGCATAAATGTGGGCGCCGCGGGCCCTGGCGTGCTCCAGCTCTTCCAGCACCAGGGTGCAGGCGCCTTCACCTATCACCAGGCCGTCTCTGTGTTTATCAAACGGCCGCGGCGTCAGCTCGGGCGTGGCGTTTTGGGTGCTGGTGGCAAACAGGGTGTCGAACACCACGGCCTCGCTGGCGCACAGCTCTTCGCCGCCACCGGCCAGCATGGCGGTTTGCATGCCGTACTTAATGGCCTCATAGGCGTAACCTATGCCCTGGCTGCCGGAGGTGCAGGCGCTGGAGGTGGTGTGAATACGGCCCTTGAGACCGAAATACACCCCCACGTTCACCGCTGTGGTATGGGCCATCATACGGATATAGCTGGTGGCGTCGATGCCGGACATGTCGCCGGATTCGAGCATGCGGCCAAAGCCAATCAGGGGATCTGTGCTGCCGGTGGAAGAGCCATAGGCAATGCCCACTTCGCCCGAGGTCAGAAAGTCGCTGCCAAGGAGCCCGGCATCTTCCAGCGCCAGTTCACTGGCGCGGGTCGCCATCAGGGATACCCGTCCCATGGAGCGGATTTTTTTGCGCGAATAGTGGGAGGGCACTTCAAAGTCGGTCACGGGCGCCCCAAGGCGGGTGTTGAGGTTATCGAACCTGTCCCACTCGTCCATGCGTACCACCTTGTTTTGCATCGCTTTAAGGCTTGTTGCAATCGACGGCCAGTCATGGCCGAGGCTGGTAATACCGCCAAAGCCTGTGACCACAACCCGGCGGCTCACAGCATGCCTCCGTTTACCGAAATCACCTGACGGGTGATGTAGGCTGCATCATCGGACATCAAAAAGCCTGCCAGTGCGGCGATTTCTTCCGGCTTGCCCATGCGGCGCATCGGCACCAGCTGGTCGACCATGTCGGCGGGGAACTCGCTCACCATGTCGGTTTCAATCAGGCCGGGGGCGATACAGTTAACGGTGATCTTGCGCTTGGCGAGCTCCAGCGACAGCGCCTTGGTGGCGCCGATAAGTCCGGCCTTGGAGGCGCTGTAGTTCACCTGTCCACGGTTGCCGGCAATGCCCGATACCGATGCCAAAGTGATGATGCGCCCGCCTTTACGGCTTTGGATCATCGGCATCACAGTGGGCTGCACCACGTTGTAAAAGCCGTCGAGGTTGGTGTGAATAACGCTGTCCCACTCGTCATCAGTCATGGCCGGGAAGGCGGTGTCGCGGTTGATGCCGGCATTGAGTATCACGCCGTAGTAGGCGCCATTGGCTTCGATATCGGCCTCGATGGCGGCGCGCACGGCAGCGCGGTCGGCCACATCAAATTTAAGCAGGCTTACTTTCACGCCAAGGGCGGCAATTTCGCTGGATGTTGCTTCGGCGGCGGCCAGGTTTGAGTGGTAATGCACGGCAATATCGTAGCCTTGAGATGCAAGGCGCAGGGCAATGGCCTTGCCAATGCCGCGGCTGGAACCTGTCACCAGGACTCTTTTAGTCATTGTTATGCTCCTGTGCTAGATACTGGTAGATGAGCCTTGGCTCTCACGAATATAGGCGTCTGTGTCCTGAGGTTGGAACACATTGACATTGGCCTCGGCGACTTGGGTGTCGCCGTGGAAAATGCGGCAGTCAAATACCGCAAGGCCAGTGTCTTCCTGATAAAGGCGTTTTACGTGGGTGGTGTAGGTTTCGCCCAGCGCAAAGAAGGCGTGCGGCATGGAGAGCTTGCGCGACCCCAGCAAAAAACCCACCTGAATGGGCTCGCCCCGCAGGGTGGCTTCGACCCCGGCGAGCGCCGCAATACTTTGCGCCATGTACTCTATGCCCACATAGTTGGGCACGCCGCCAAGAGCCTCATCAAAATAGGGGCTGGTTTCGCTGATATGGGTGGCGGTGAGCAGGCTGTCATGGCCGTGCTTCAGCACTCTATCAATCAGCACCATGGGGCGGCGATGGGGCAAAAAGGTTTCCACGTCTATGCCAGAAAGCGGCGCGCCATCCCAAAGCTTATGAGTCATGCTGACCTCCCCGGCTGAAAATCAAACTGGCATTGCTGCCGCCAAAGGCAAAGGAGTTGCTCATCACATGGCGGATGGGGCGTTGGTCAGCCAGGGCTTTTTTGGAAGGCATGGGCACCAGCGGCAGCTGTGGGTCGTTGGCATCGGCTATGCCGTCCCATACCTGAGGCGGCAGGCCGCGATTGCCCTCGCTCAGCAGCAGCACGCAAAAGGCCGCTTCAATGGCACCGGCGGCGCCGAGGGCATGGCCGGTGAGCGGCTTGGTGGAGCTGCAGGGGGGCAAATTGCCTTCAAAAACGGCACAGACGGCGCGGCTCTCCATGGCATCGTTTTTCGGTGTGGCGGTGCCGTGCAGGTTAACGTAATCGATGTCGGATGGCTTAAGGCCGGCGTCTTTGAGCGCCGAGCGCATGGCATCGATGGCGCCGCGCCCTTCGGGATGGGGCGCCGAGATATGGTGGGCATCGCCGGACTCACCGCAGCCGCTTAGCAGCACAGGGCCGTCACCGCGAACCAGGGTAAAGAGCGCCGCGCCTTCACCGATGTTGATGCCGTCGCGATTGGCGCTGAAAGGGTTGCAGTGGCCTTTGGACACTGACTCCAGTGCATCGAAGCCGTTGACTGTGAGGTGACAGAGGCTGTCGACGCCGCCCACTATCACCATGTCGCACAGGTTGGCATTGAGTAATCGCTTGGCGCTGGCAAACACCTTGGCGCTGGACGAACAGGCGGTGGACAGGGTGTAGCAGGGGCCATCGAGTTCAAAGTGCTGACGCAAAAAGTCGCTGGTGCTGCCAAGCTCCTGCTGGAAGTAATGATAATCGGCGGGGAATGCGCCGTGCAGGGCGCGGTAAGCCAGCGCCTCTTCGCCCTTGGAAATCCCCGAGGTGGAGGTGCCCAGCACCACGCCAATTCTGTCGGCGCCAAATGTCCGCTTGGCGTGCTCGACGGTTTGGGCAATCTGCATGGCAGCAGACAGCAGCAATTGGTTATTACGGCAGTTGAACTGCGCCAGGGTGTCGGGCAGCTGTGGCAAGGCTTGCGTCACTTCCCCCACCAGAGTGGGGCCGGTAGCCAGCAGATCGGCTCGCGGCGCCATGCCACGGGTGTCTCCCCCGAGAAGACGAGGCAGGATCTCGGCGGCACTCATCCCAAGGGGAGTGCATAAACCTGTGTCTGTGATGGCTATCTGGGTCACTCTGTATCTTCCTAAACTTGACTGCTGAAAATGCGCCGGCCCGGGTTAAACCAAGGGGGTGATTTTCAGCTTCATCCCGGCTGAAGGCATGTCCAGCATTACCGTGGCCCGCCAGGGTTCCTGATGACTGTAACTTATGTAAATGAGGTCGCCATCCTCTGGTGAGTTCAACACCCGGCATCGACTTTGCTGACAGGCTTGCTCGCTCACCTTCCCTCCCGACAGGGCGGCATTGAGATCATTTTCGGGCCAATAGATGAGCTGCAACAAAGCAATGAGGTATTCGGCGTGGAAATTATCCCCAAGCAGCACACTTTGTTCGCTGCTGAGGGTGTTGCCATCGAAGCGAACATCAAACAGGGGTTGGCCCATCGGCGCCAAACCCACCACAGAAAGGATATGGCCATCGAGTTCGAGCTGGCTTAAGAGTTCGTGGCGTTTGCCATTAATATCAATGCTGACTTTCTGGGTCTGGCTTTGGTTCTTCGGTGTTGGCGTTTCTGAGGGTGCCTTGGGAGCCCTTTGTGGCTTTGGGGCGCCAGGGTTCTCCCGTAGCTCCTTTGCCTGCACAGGCAGCGGCGCCAGACAGTAGTTGACGTTGGTAGACAGGCCGAGACAGGTTTGGCGCAGCAACAGCTGGGTGCAGCCGGTGGTGGCCAAAAGCACGAAAAATGTCAGCAGCAGTCGTAATCTCATTAAGCCTTCCCTTGAGCCTCGGCCTTGGCCTCGCGGCACAATTCTACCACCATATTCAGGCGTCTTTGCGATTCTTTCACGAAGGGGTTTTCCGTATCCCATGCGTAGCCGGCAAGGATGGAGCAGATCATTTGCTTGATGGTCGGGTTGGGCCTGTCAAAGAAGATCACCTCCTGGAAGGTGCCTTCGTACCAGGCCTGAACATAGGTGCGGAAACAATTCACGCCTGTCATCAAGGGCTCTGCGTAATCGCGTTGCCAATTCACGGTTTCGCCATCCAATTGTTTGAGCAGGTTGCGGGCGGCAAGGGAGGCTGACTGCATGGCAATGGTCACGCCTGAGGAGAACACGGGGTCGAGGAACTCACCGGCGTTACCCAAGAGAGCAAACTTGTCGCTGGCAAGCTGGCTTACGTTGGCCGAATAGCCCTTAAGCTCGGCGCATTCCTGTACTACCACGGCATCCTTAAGCAGCTCTTTAAGGCCCGGCTCTTCACGTACCACCTGCATCAGTTTGTCTTCCTGTGAGCCGTCGAGGCGTGCAAGCAGATGGGGCTCAGCCACCACGCCCAGGGAGCAGCGGCCATTGCTGAAGGGAATGAGCCAGTACCAGATGTCCTGATGCTCGGGGTGGACGCTGATTAATATCTTATTTCGGTCGAATTCAGGGTCGCTGATGTTGTCTTCGACGTGGGTGAAAATCGCCATTCGGGAAGGCAGGTTGGAGGGGCGCTCCAGCTCCAGAAGCCGTGGCAGTACCCGCCCAAAACCGCTGGCATCCAACATAAACCCGGCTTCGACCCGATAGCTGTAACCTGCCTCAGTGCTCACACTCAGGCTTGGTTTTCCGCTGATGTCGATACTTTCAACCGTGTGACCGTAGCGAATTTCCACGCCCTGCGCCTCGGCTGTGTCTGCCAGCAGCTTGTCGAAGTTGCCGCGCTGCACCTGGAAGGTGGTGCCATGGCCCGGGGTGAACTTATCGGTAAAATCGAAGGTGGTGTACACACCGTTTCGGCGAAATGCGGCGCCATTCTTAAATTGGAAACCGGCGGCATTCACTGCCTCCAACATGCCAGCCTCTTCGATAAAATTCATGCAGCAGGGCAGCAGACTCTCGCCAATGGAAAAGCGCGGGAAGTGTTGCCGCTCAAGCACCAGCACCCGTTTACCGGCCTTGTGCAGCAGGCTGGCGGCAATAGCGCCGGAGGGACCGGCCCCGATAATCACAACATCCACAGCCATATCGAGTGGCTTGCTATTTCCAGAATGCATCTAGTTCAGTTTCCTTTTGAAAGTGTGAATAAGGGGGGAGAGCAGCAGGGTAAAGCCAATCCCGAGGGCCAGTGTCAGGCCAAAATAGTGTATTGCCGGAGTGTTGCTGAGCGCCAGCAGACCAAAGGCGAGGGTGGTGGACGTGGCTGACAGCAGCACTGCCAGCATGACTCTGTGGCCATCCTCCCGGCTCTCATCTCTTGCAAAAAACAGGCTGTAATCCACGCCGATGCCGAATACCAGCAGCAGCGCCAGCGCATGAAACAGGGTCAGTGGTGAGCCCAAAAGCCCCAGCAGCGACAGGCTGAGCAGCGCCGCCAGCGCCGGTACCGCCACCATAGCGGCGGCGAGTTTCCGGGAGTGGCGCAGGGCAAACACCCCAAAGGCGATAAAAAGCGCCAGCGCCAGCAGCCACAGGGTGGTTTGGCGATAATTTCCCATCAGTGCGGAGATATCGCCCACCTTGTCCACCAGAGTCACCCCCGGCAGTGCCGATACAGCCTCGTTAACTGCTGGTAAATCCTGAATGCCGCCGAGCAGTACAATGGCGCCCCATTCCTGGGCCCCTGACTCTGGAGCTTTGGCATCCTTGGCCTTGGGCTCAAGCAGCAGCGGTTTGAGGCTGGCTCCCAGCGCTGTGGTAAAAAAGGCTTCCGCTGCTAATGGGGATTGTACTCCGGCCTGATATTTGGCGCTGAGATCTGCCTCGAGCTCAGCGTCCAGCCCTAGCCGGGCGACTATGTAGCCAAGCTTTGGGCCATAGATTTGCCGTTGCAGGCGATAGTCCTCCAGCTGCCGCGCCCCGGATGGCAGGTAATCGGCAAGGTTCACATGGCTTTGCAGCAGTTGGTCTTTTTCAGCCTGAGTGAGCACAGGCGCAAGGGCTTCGAGCCTCATGAGCAGCGCCTCCATCGAGTCGGCCCGCACCAGCAAAAACTGATTATCCACCCCGCCCGAGAGCAAGTTTCTCACCCTGGCCTCTTCTGCCATCAGGGCATCCGAACCCTGCTGCAGGCTGCGGATATCGTCGTGGCTGGAAAGTTTGCCAAGCCCGGCAGCGCCAACCACAAAGATTATCAGGTTGCCCAATACCACAGCCTTGGGGCCAATGGCCTCGAATGGGGCAAGAAAGCTGGACGCCAGATTGATGACCGCGCTTGAGCCCTGAATACGGCTGCCAGCCAGCGCCGGATAGGCAAGATACAGCGTAAGGTAGGCACCGATAAGGCCGCCGCCGCAAAAGGCCGCCACCTGCTGCATGCCCGGGAAGGGGGTAAAACCCAGCGCCAGATAGGCAAGCACGCTGGTGGCCAGCGCAAGGGTGAGTGCCGGCAGGATTCGACTGAGGGTCTTGCCCGCACTTTCATTGCGGTCCATACGCTCGGCATAAAAATGGAAACTGTAGTCGATGGCAATGCCAATCAGCGAGGTGCCAAACACCAGGGTGAGCAGGTGTAACTTGCCGAAAATGAGGATGGTGAACAGGCTGGCGCTCACCATGGCACTGGCGAGGGTAAGGCTTGCCATCAGCAGCGGCATCAGTGAGCGGAAACTCAAAAGCACCAGCAGCACCACGCCTGCGAGCGACAATGAGCCAATCAAGGACACTTCGGCCTTTGCGCTCTGGGTGGCCTCAAGGGCATGAAACAGGGCACCGGCTTTGAGCAGGCTCAGTTGGTTACCCTGGTTTACCTTATCAAAAGCGCTATTGATGGCATTGAGCTGCGCTTCCTGGGCGGCAGGGCTGAACACGCTGTCTTTGCCCTTGGCCATGATGATGGCGGCGGTTTGGCCGCCTGAGTTACCAAGCAATATGCCCTCTTCCTCTCCGAGGCGGTGGCCCTTGCCGAAGCCTTGCATCAGCGCCGGAAACAGCAACAAAGGGTCTTCGCTGATAAGCTCGCTGCTGGCAAAACCAAAGGCGCTGTAGAGGGCGATTTCGGCCTGCTTGATGAGCACATCGACCTTGCCCTTTTCCAGCAGCGTGCGCTGTGATTCGGTCAGCAGATGAAAACGAGCCGGAAAGTAGAGCCGGTAAATGTCCTTGGGGTCGAGTTCGCTGCCGCTGCGTACTGCCGAGAAGGCGGGAGAGTTGGCAAGCTCGGCCATCATGCCCCTGGCGGCTTTGATAGTCGCGGCTTTGTCTTCGCCTGTCAGCACCAGATAGCTTTCGTTGGCGAGCCGGGTCTCGAGACTGTCCAGCGCGCGGCTGGTGAGAGCATCCTGCTGCAAATGGGGCAGCATGGCGAGGATGTCGGTTTCGACCACATCCCTCTCTTTGAGGGTTTTGACGCCGAAAATGACGGCTGCGGCGAGCAGCAATAGCCAAAGGACGAGCCTGAGCCCTGCGCGGCAGTCAGTCTGTGGCTTATCTGTGATTTTGCTTCCCCCAAGCGCCATCTAACTCAGTGCCCCGACTCAATTTGCGGGTTGAAGGCCTGCCGCTCTTGCTCCGACAGCGGCCCGCTTTGCTGGCTACTGAAGCGGATATCGCTGACATCGCCATTGGGGCTGATTAGTTTCAGTCTGTCGGTGCTGGCCTTGTCGGCGCTGGCGTGGGCGCCTGAGGCTTGCGAGGCTTCGCCCAGCAGGCTGCCCTCGAGCTCAATGGCGGCAAACAGCGCCTTGATGTCACTGTCTTTTGGGCTGAGGCTTAACTGCCAGTGATTGTCCTTCACGCTTAAGGCCAGCGAAAAATGCTGCTCCAGCGTAGCCACGTCGCCGCCCATCATTGCCTTGACCAGCATAGGCATTAAGGTGGCCGGGCCCGCTTTGGCATCGACCTTGGTCTCTTGCCACAGGCCTTCGCTGTCGCGGCTCAGCATGCGGGTTTCGCTTAAAATCAGTAGGTTTTCAAAGGGCTGGCTTTGCGCCCACATCAGGCCCTGCTCGGGTGAGAACACAAAGCTGCCCCGGCTGACCAGCGGCCGCTTTAACGCCTTGAGGGTGCGGGTCTGTTCAAACTCACCGCGCACCGCCCCCTGTGGCTTAAGGGCAGTACTGAGCGCCGAGAGATTGACGTCGGCGTTTTGGGCAGTGTCTTCAGCCTGCGCTGGCAGCCAGACCAGCATGGACAGCAGTACTGCAAAGCAAAACTTAACAATCAGCCCCATAGTTACCTCTTTATGCGCTCAGGGTTAAACACATTGGCCTTCTTTAGCCAAATTCAGGCGTCTGCCTCGCCCAGCAGTGGGCGAATTTTGGCCTGAAACACCTCGGGCGTGACAAAGCAGAGTTCGTTATTGCTCATGTCCACGGCGGCCTGAATGGTGTAGCCCTTGGTGAGCCGCTCGCCACTTTCGGCATCACGCACCTGATAATTGATTTTCAGGCGATTTTCCCACTCGACCAGATCGGCGCTGACGCGAATTTTCTGACCAAAGGTGCTGCTGCGGACATATTTTATCTGCACATCCACTATCGGCCAGGCAAAGCCTGATGCCTGCATCTGGCGGTAGTTGTAGTCGAGTTTGTCCAGGAGCTCACAGCGGACAATCTCGAAGTAACGCAAATAGTTACCGTGCCAGGTGATCTGCATCGGGTCCACATCGTGGAAGGGGATGATGATTTCCGTCTCGGCGCTGAGCAGAGATTTCATCGACACACCTCCCACTCACCGGCCTGAATGCGTGCCAGCGTCTGGCGCAGGGTGGCTTCGAGTGGCCTGTCTTCGGTCACCAGCGGGCAAGCCTCGCTCACCTGGGCCAGAGTCTTGGCCACAGAAGCGGTAAGTGACGACTCACACAGCTCGCCCTGACGGATGCGCAGGCGCATGCCTTGGGCCATGGCGAGCAGCGCGGCAGCGGCCACCTGCTCGGTCAGCTCCAGCACCCGCAAACAGTCGCGGGCGGCAATGGTACCCATGCTCACCTTGTCCTGGTTGTGGCACTCGGTGGAGCGGGAGAACACGCTGGCGGGCATGGTGAGCTTGAGCGCCTCGGCGGTCCAGGCCGATACGCCAATCTGCACCGCCTTGAAGCCGTGGTTGATGGGGCGGCGGGCGCCTTCTGCGCCGGAGAGATTCGCTGGCAACCCATTGTTAAATTTGGGATCCATCACCAGCGCCATCTGGCGATCAATCAGATCGCTGATGTTGGCCACCAGATTCTTGAGGCTGTCCATGGCAAAGGCGATATGGCCGCCGTAGAAGTGGCCGCCATGGAGAATATGCTCGCCCTCGCCGTCAACAATCGGGTTGTCGTTGGCACTGTTGAGTTCGTTCTCAATAAACTGGCGCAGCATCGGCTGGGCATCGGCCAGCACGCCTATGATGTGGGGCGCGCAGCGGATGGAATATCTGTCCTGCAGGCGGTCGGAGTTGCGTGGATGCTCGTGGTGGTTGAGGTCGTCACGGATCCAGGTGGCTACCCGATTCTGGCCCGGATGGGGCTTGGCGGCAAACAGGATATCGTCGAAATGGTTGGAGTTGCCCCTGAGGGTCAAGGATGCCATGGCAGTGATGCGTGACGACAGACGGGTCAGGTAGTCGGCTCTGTCATATGCAAGACAAGCCAGCGCCGTCATCACCGCAGTACCGTTCATCAGTGCCAGGCCCTCTTTCGGGCGCAGCTTCAGTGGGGTGATATTCAGCGTCTGGAACACCTCGCTGCTGGGCACACGCTCGCCGCGGTAAAACACGTCACGCTCACCAATCAGCACACCGGCAAGGTAAGACAGCGGGGTCAAATCGCCGCTGGCGCCCACCGAGCCTTCTTCGGGAATAACCGGGCAGATATCTTCGTTTATCAGGGTCTCGATGCGCTCCAAAAGCTCAAAGCTGACGCCGGACTTGCCGATGGCAAGTGAATTCAGACGACAGGCCATCACGGCGCGGGACTGCATTGGGGTCAGCTCGCGGCCCATACCGCAGCCGTGGAAGCGTGACAGGTGCAGCGGCAGTTCGTGCACCAGATCCAGCCCCACCGTGACTGTGCAGGAGTCGCCATAACCTGTGGTTACGCCGTAGACCACGCCTTCCTCGGCCAGAAGACTGTCGATAAAGCGGGCGCCGCGCTGGATGTAATCCACGTATTCCTGGTCGCGTCTGAGCGCCACCCTGGCGCCTTTGGCGATGGCAACGACCTGCTCTATGGTCAGGGCGCCGTAGCCAAACTTAACAGTCTCTTTCATTTTAGTTGATTGGTTAGTCATGTTACCGTTCCTGTGGCGTTTGCCCGGGCCTCTGCCTCATTGGCCGCGGCGCCAAAAATCGAAAAAGTTGAACCACTGCAGCGGCTCTTTGCGGGCATAGTGCTCAAGCCTTTCGGCGTAGCGCACCACCGCGTGTTGAATGCGTTCAGTTCTGCCTGCTCTGGGGCCCTTGAGCGTGTCGGCAAAGGGCTCCACATGCACCCGATAGCGGCCCTGCTCACGCAGACAAAACATCAGAAATACCGGGCAATCCAGCAGGCTCGCCAGAATAAAGGGCCCCTGTGGGAAGGGGGCGGTTTCACCGAGGAAAGGCACTTCCACCACTCTTCCGGCATTGCCGCTGGCGGTTCTATCCCCGGCAATCACCACCAGTTCACCGGCGGCAACTTTGTCTGCCAGCATGATGGAGGTGGAAGGATCCAGCTCATTGATATGAATGAGATTTAAATCGCTGTCCGGGTTTAGCTGCTTCAGCACCCGGTTGAAGTTTTCGGCGTTGGCGGTCATCACCATCACGTTTACCTTCACCTTGCGCTGGTGAATGGAGATGGCCCGGCAAAGCTCGAGATTGCCAAGGTGCGATACCAAAAGCACACCGCCCTGACCACGCTCCAGCATGTCCGAGAGCAGCGCCCGTTCGGGGAAATCGACTTCGCTCAGTTTAATCCGGTCGCACCAGGCATCGATTCTATCCAGCGCTGCATTACCAAAGGTGAGGAAGTGCCTGAGGCTGTGGCGCCAGCTGACCCGTGGCTGAAGCTGGGGATGATTTGGCTCCAGTGCCTGTACCCGCTCAAGAAATGCCATCGACGCCTTGCGGGCAGCGCCGCCGGTCAAAAAGAAATAGGCAATGACCGGGTACATGATGGCGCGGCACAGCCAGTGGCCGCCGAATCGGTAGCTCTCGGCGAGCAGCTTAATGCCCCAATAGCTGCCGCGCTCACTGATGGATGACCAGTGGGTTTGCTTTCTGCCCCGGCCAAGCAGACTTGGCAGGCGTTTGAGCATGCCGAAAAAGAGTCTGGTGTGCAGGGCGCTGATGCGCACATTGTCGGCAACCCCCTGAAAATGACTGACGCCGTCCTCGGGATAAATTACCGCCGTGGGCACGTGTACCACATCGACGCCGCGCCAGTAGAGTTTCACCAGCACCTCGATATCAAAGTCCATGCGCTCGCCAAGCTGCTCGCTTAAAAACAGCGCCTCGGTGGCGGCCAGCGGATAGACACGAAAGCCGCACATGCTGTCCTGAATAGCGAAGCTTAAGGTCTCGACCCACACCCAGAAATGGGTGATGTAGCGGCCATAGAGCCGTCCCTTGGGTACTGAGTCATCATACAGGGGCTTACCGGAGATCACCGCCTTGGGATGCTTGGCGGCGGCGGTGAGAAGCCTCGGAATATCCTCCAGACTGTGTTGCCCGTCGGCATCCACCTGCAGGGCGTGGGTAAAGCCCGCTTTGAAGGCTGCTCGCAGGCCCGTCATTACGGCAGCCCCTTTGCCCCGGTTGAAGGGGTGGTGCAGCAGGTTCACCCAGGGGTATTTGGCATCGAGGGCCATCAGCAGGTGGCAGGTGGCCTCGTTGCTGCCGTCGTTGACCAGATACACCGGCAGCCCCAAAGGCTCCAGCGTTTCCAGGGTGCGTTCGATGGCATGGGTGTGGTTGTAATTGGGGATGACTATGGCAACACGCATCAGCTATCCCCGTGCGCGGCAATCACTATCCGGCCCGAGCCGAAGCGGCGCTCGCCTTCACTGTAGGCGAAGGTCAGCTTGCCCTTGGCAGCGTTGTTGCTTATCAGCAAATCCACCTCGGTGCCGGGCAGCATCAGTTGCTGAAACTTAAGCACTTCCAGGCTTGCCACGCTGGCATCATAGCCAAAATGCTCGCAGCCAAAACGTACCGCCCAATCGAGTTGGGTCACCCCCGGCAGTACGCTTTGCCCCGGGAAGTGGCCCTCGAAAAATGGCAGGTCGGCATCGATGGCGAGCCTGAGTTTCAGTTCCGTATCTGTCTCTTCGCGCGCCAAAACTTGTGGCAGCAATGACTTAATCATGGGTGAACAGCTCAATCAAAGTTTGGTGAACGCGCTTGCCCTGCTGATTCAGCGGCAGCTCATCCGGGTAACGCCAGCGCCTTGGCAGGGTGACCCGTTCAAATTCGGTTAACAGATGCGCCTTCAATTGGTTGTTGAGGGCGAGTTTGCCCTCCTCGGCGAGCAGAGCCTTGCCCTTGTCTGACAGCTCTACCACGGCGCCAAGCTGGGTGCGGGGCTCTGTGAGCAGGACCAGGGCGGCGCGACTGACCAGCGGATGACTCTCCAGCAGGGTTTCCATCTGCACCAGCGACAGGCGCTTTTCTTCAATTTTTACAATCCTGTCCAACCGGCCTTGCAGCACAAAACGGCCATTGTCATCGATGGCGATTTTATCTTCCAGGCGCAGTACTTCGGCGGGATTGTCGAGATAAGGCGAGCGCAGCAGCAGGGCGCCATCCTCGGCGCTGGCAATTTCGATGCCGGGGAAGGCCTGCCAGGCCTCTGTAGAGGAGGCTTGTCTGCGCCAGCCAATGCCGCCGGTCTCAGTGCTGCCATAGACCTCGATGGGTAGGCTGCCATAGACCTTCTGGATGCCATGGGCGGCATCTTCACTCAAGGGGCCGCCAGAGGAAAATACCAGACTGGGGGAGTGCAGCTGGCGCTCGTTTTCCAGCGCATCCGGCAGGCGACTGAGCTGCGCCGGACTGCTGATAAGGCACAGGTTGGGCAGCAGCGCCGTGTAGTAACTCAGGGTCTCGGGGTATTCCACCAAATCGCTTAAAAACGGGCGTCCGGCCGCCAGTGGCCAGAGAATTTTAAACAGCAGACCATAGATATGCTGGTGGGATACGGTAGCGATAACACTGCAATGGGGCAGGGCGGCGGCAAAGGTGGCTTCGAGGGTGCTGACCTCGATGTCGAGCTGTTCGAGGGTCTTTTTCACCGCCTTGGGCTCGCCGCTGGAGCCCGAAGTGTAAAGGATCAGGCTGCCGCTGGGCTTGGCATCGGGCCAGGGGGCCGGCGTTTGGGCGGTTTCTTTTTTCAGGGCAACCCAGGCGTGGCCTTCACACAGGGGCACATCCGAGAGTACGGCATCGAAATTCTGGGTGAGCTGACTTAAGGTGCCGCTTTGGGTGTTGGGTGGCAGCACCAGCTCCTTGCCCGCCAGCAACCCGGCGCAAAGACCAATGGCGAATAAGTCGGAACTCTCGCAGGAGAGCAGCCAGCGCTGTTCTCTCTTCTGGCTGAGGGTCTGCCACAGATGATGCACCTGGGTGGTAAACAGTGCCCCGGTGAGAATATCGTGGTGATTGAAGCTTATCAGCTGCTGGGCCGCCGGGCCTCGGGTCAGGGCGTTGTAGAGCAGAGATGTCATCGCGATGCTATCCACATGTCAGGCACCTTTTCTCAAAACGAAGGTGCGGTACAACCACTCCCCGCCAGCCAGTATGCCCATCAGAATGTAGGCAATCAGGCCGTTGTACAGGGTCCAGATTTCCAGGCTGGTAAAGTGGGCGGTATAAAAGGCCATGCCGCCGTTTACCACAAAGAGCAGGCACCAAAGCGCCGTGACTCTGCGAAGATAAGGTACGGCTTCGTCGGGCAGGTCCGGCTCGCCGAGACGCGCCAGACGCTCCACCATGCTGGGGCCGCGCACCAGTGACTGGCCGAATACCCCGAGCATGGTCAGGTTAATGACTATCGGGTAGTAGAGTAACCAGTCCTGACGCTTGGCCAGCAGGCTGCCGG
This sequence comes from Shewanella litorisediminis, assembly GCF_016834455.1. Classification (NCBI taxonomy): domain Bacteria; kingdom Pseudomonadati; phylum Pseudomonadota; class Gammaproteobacteria; order Alteromonadales; family Shewanellaceae; genus Shewanella; species Shewanella litorisediminis. The sequence goes on along the minus strand of NZ_CP069213.1, from coordinate 3,930,200 downwards.
CGGTAAGCAGTACCCCTGCCAGCAGCGGCAGTGCCATGGCTTTCAATTGCTGGCGTTTTAATACCAACCGCAGCAGTAGCAGCAGGCACAGCAGGCCAGCCAGTACCCCCGGCGGCAGATAGTTCAGCCCAAGCCATACGGTGAGCGGGTATAAGAGCAGCAGCGCCGCCGTCAATACCTCGATAACGCGCATCAGCTCTGAACCAGAGCCTCGATGGCGTTAACCACATCTTCCACAGTACGTACCGATTTGAATTCGTCTGGCTTAATTTTTTTGCCGGTGAGCTGCTGCAGCTTAATTACCAGATCCACAGCGTCGATGCTGTCCAGATCCAGGTCCTGATACAGATTGGCTTCCAGGCTGATGGCATCGGCGTCGATTTCAAAGTCGTCCACCAGAATGGTGGTCAGCTTCGCCAGAATTTGCTCGCGATTGTCCATTGCTTTACTCCTGGCCACGCTGAGATTCAATAAAGCTGGCGAGGGTTGCCACGCTGTAGAAGTGAGCCTTGGTCGCGTCGGAGTTGGCTTCAATCTTCACATCGAACTGCTTTTTGATGGCCAGACCCAGCTCGAGGGCATCGATGGAGTCCAGTCCCAGGCCGTCGCCAAACAGGGGCGCATCGGTTTCTATGTCAGCAATGGTCACGTCTTCCAGATCGAGGCAGTCGATGATCAGCTGTTTGATTTGTTCATGTAATGTCATAATTCTATTTCAAGTCTTTGTTTATAGTAGTTTTCCATTTCCCTGGTCAGTACTCTTGCCATCCTGGCGTCTCCTCCTTCCTCGGCCTTGTAGTCCATGGCGGATATGGGTGTTCCTACCTCTACCGTCATGCCAATGGTGCGCCGGGGAATTTCCCACCAGGGGTCCTGTTTGGTCAGGCCAGGGGGCTTGGTGTGCAGCAATACAGGAAGTATATCGCTGCCGGTACGCAGGGCGATATTGGCCGCGCCGCGCGCAAAGGGGTTAATCTGCTCGCCAAGCACGGTACGGGTGCCTTCGGGAAAGATAATCAGATTGGTACCACGGCTGAGCACATTGCGGCAATCATCCAGCAGCAACTCGGCGCCGCGGTTGGGGATATAACCCGCCGCCGATACCACGCCGCGCGTAAAAGGGTTGCGCCAAAGGCCCTGTTTAACAATACAACCTGCGTTGGGCATCAGGCTTATCAACACGACCACATCAATCAGGGTAGGGTGGTTGGCAATCACCAACATGGCTTCAGCATTGGCGAGCCGCTCCACCTGTTTGGTATCCAGTTTTATCACACCCGCCGCCGACAACATGTGCACAAAACCGCGAAACATCATGTGCACGGCCTTTTGCACCCGCTTGATGCGTACCTCGGGCGTGCCTGGCCAATATTTCAGCAGTGGCAAAATGGTCAGTGAGCTTAACAGGCCGCCAAGGCCAAAACAGATGTAGCAAAGCATGCCCCCCAGCCAGCGCGGCACGTAGGCAAGTCCCGTCAGCCGGCGCTGACAGGGCGAGCGGCGCGCAAGCTTTTGGGTGTGCTCAGTCATGGTGCAGGTTCCAGTCGAAACCAGACAGATGGCCCTGGCAGTTCTTGCCTCTGGCAAGGCTAGCCAGCAGCAGGCCATAACTCATGGGGTCGAGTTTGTTGTCCTTGGACAACGTCAGGCGAGGTTTTCCGGTCGCCTCGGGTGCCAGCACCATACCTAAAGCCAGCGGCAGTTCGAATTCTTCGGTGTAGTCGTTGTAGACCGGCGGTACAGGATCGTCGCCAAACACCAGCAGCAGCGGGGTTGGGTCTTCGCAAAGCTGGGCATAGGCTTCCACCATGGCCTGAGACAGGCTCCTTGTGCCTGCCGCAATGGAAGTGGACGCGGCGCGATTGTCGCTCAGAATGCCAAACAGGCCACTGGCGGTATTATGCACCGACTGGCTGAAACCCATAGGGGATAAAGGCTCTCGGATGATGACGCTGTGGAGCAGATCTATGGTGCGATTCAGCTCGCCGTGGCGTGAGGCAAACACGCTGCGGCATTGGGGGGCGGGTTCACACTGGAAGGCGACATCGAGCATCATGCGGCTTAGGCGACTGAAGCGACGACGCTGCATTGCCGGCACTTGAGGCAGCGCAGGCGTGACAGTGCTGCTCGGTTCAGAGAGCGTCTTTTGCCAATTGGCCCAGCTATCCCTGTCTTGATAAGCCGGGGACCATCCCCCCCACGCCATCACGCTGAAAGTTAAATGCACTGCATTGCCTCTGACGCTGTTGTCGGGCGCCGTAAGTTATCCATCACTTGAGCCGAATTGGGCAGGTATCGTTATTGCTTGATTTCGCGGACTGCTTATTGTTTAGTCCGTCTATTTTTGGACTGATTATTCTATATCAAAACACCCTGATAACAGAAGCCCCCGGAGACCGCATGGTATCCGGGGGCAAGTTGTTAAATTATGGAGTGTTATTGCAATAATGGCCGCAGTTTCTTCAGCGCGGCTTTCACCTTGCGGCTGTTTTCCGGGCCCATACGGATCATCAGTTTTTGGGCCGGAGGCAGGGCTTCCAGTTCAGGATCGGCAAACTTGTAGTTGACGCTGAAGGTCACAAGTTCAATGGGGGATTCGATGATGGGGGCGGCCAACAACTGATCGATGGCCTTGAGGCTGCGTTCCTTGAAGCTCACGTTATCGTATCCCAGTTCATCGAAGGCCTGTTCCAACATAGGCGTCATCTGGGCATAGGTTTCCAGCAGTTTCTCTTCATTTAAATTGGCAATGTAATTGGCGTACAAATCGTAGCGCTTGTAGCTGTCGGGGTTTAAATAGGTTTTGGCGGTAATTTCACTGACGGTGAATTTAGCTTCCGGGCCCTTGAGGGGGCTTTGTTTGCGCGCCAGTTGCCCTTCGGCCAGATTATCCATAAAAACCACGAAGTGGCGTACCAGATCCTGCTGGGCAATGATGGGCTGTACGGGTAGGTCTCCCGCCAATGCGACCGCTTTTTGGGTGGCAAAGGTATCGCTCTCTGCCAGTTCGGGGATGGGATCTACCACGACATCCGACATTTTTTCTTCGGGAGCGTTGGTTACAACCTGTGGCTCGGATTGTGCCTCAGGGGCCGGTTCGGGCTCAATGTCCGTCACCACCGGCTCGGGCAGAGGCGTGGGCTGGGGGGCTTCTGTTGGTACCTCCACCACAGGAGCGGGCTCAGGCGAGCGGGTGACATACATCCACAATCCTGCGGCAATGGCAATCAGTGCCAGGATAAGCAGGGCCGACAGACGGTTGCTGCGCTGGGATACATCTTCCTGCGGGGTGATTCTGTCTTCTGGATTGACTTGCATCTTGGCTCCTTGTTGCTACTGACCCGGTAAACATCCATTGTCCCAGTTCGCCGGTCGATGTCCATAGCCCAAGGCTGAACAAAAACAATATTTAATGCGAATGGCTAAGCCTGAACATATTGTTCGCGGCCGCCGAGCCAACGCTCGATAATGGCATCCACATTGTCGGGGGCCTGGCTCATAAGATGGCGCGCCAGCTTCTGAATATGGGGAATAAGCGCCTGATCCCGCACCAAATCGGCCACCTTCATCTGGGCAAGACCTGTCTGGCGGGTACCGAGCACTTCACCGGGACCGCGAAGCTCAAGGTCCTTTTGGGCAATCACAAAGCCGTCGTTACTTTCCCGCAGCACCCCAAGACGTGCCTGGGCGGTGAAGCTGAGCGGCGCCTTGTAAAGCAGTACACAGTGGCTGGCCACCGCGCCCCGGCCAACCCGCCCCCGCAGCTGATGCAGTTGCGCAAGCCCCAGCCGTTCGGGGTTTTCGATGATCATCAAGCTGGCGTTGGGTACATCCACACCCACCTCGATAACCGTAGTGGCCACCAGTAAGTCCAGCTTGCCTGCTTTAAAGTCGGCCATGATGGCTTGCTTTTCGGCGCCCTTCATCCGGCCGTGCACCAGGCCGATGCCAAGCTCCGGCAGGGCTTCTTTCAAACCTGCGGCGGTGTCTTCGGCTGCCTGGCATTCGAGCACTTCCGACTCTTCAATCAGGGTGCACACCCAATAGGCCTGACGCTTGTCCTGCAAGGCGGCCTGACGCACCCGCTCAATCACATCCATGCGGCGGGTGTCGGGAATCGCAACCGTGGTGATGGGCGTTCGCCCCGGTGGCAGCTCGTCAATAATCGAGGTATCCAAATCCGCATAGGCTGTCATCGCCAGCGTGCGGGGGATAGGGGTGGCGGTCATGATGAGCTGATGGGGAAAAAAGCCCTGCTGAATGCCTTTTTCACGCAGCCCCAGGCGCTGGTGTACACCAAAGCGATGCTGCTCGTCGATGATGGTGAGCGCGAGGCGGGAAAAGCTCACCTGTTCCTGAAAAATAGCGTGAGTACCCACTATCATCTGGGCAGCGCCGGTGGCGATATCTTCCAGCGTTTGGGCGCGGGCCTTGCCCTTAAGCTTGCCTGCAAGCCAGCCGACTTTAAGCCCCAGCGGCTCGAACCAGCGGGCAAAGTTGGCGGCGTGCTGCTCGGCCAAAAGCTCGGTAGGGGCCATCAGTGCCACCTGACAGCCATTTTCGATGGCCGCCAGCGCCGACAGTGCCGCCACCAGGGTTTTGCCCGATCCCACATCACCCTGCACCAGACGCATCATGGGGGTGGCCCTGGCCATATCGGCATGAATTTCTGCGACTACCCGCGACTGGGCATTGGTTGGTGCAAATGGCAGGCTCTCAAGAAAGCGGGGAATAAGCTGACCCGTGGCGGCGAGCGGCTCGGCGGCATCCTGATTGCTGCGCTCGCGGATTTTCAGCATGCTTAAGTTGTGGGCCAGCAGTTCTTCCTGCACCAGCCGCTGCTGAGCCGGATGCTGGCCTTGCTCCAACTGCCACAGTTCCGCATCGGCCGGTGGCCGGTGCAAAGTGCGCACCGCATCGGCCAGGCTTAAACGGTTGGGCTGCAATGACTCAGGCAGCAGCTCCGGCAGCCCGCCTTCCTCAAGCTGTTCCAGCGCCTGCTCGGTGAGCCGTATCCAGCTGGCTTGCTTCAGGCCCTCGGTGGTGGGATAGATGGGCGTCAGGGTATCGGCGAGGCTCGGTGACTCGCCGGGCGCCGTGAGTTTGTATTCCGGATGGATGATTTCCAGCTGATGCTTGCCGGTACGGATTTCACCAAAGGCGCGGATAGTCATGCCCGGCTGCAGGCCATTCTTCTGCGCCATGGAGAAATTGAAAAAACGTAAGGTCAGACCGCCGCTGGCATCGCGCACGTTGCAGGTAAGCATACGCTTTCGGCCATTGACGATTTGGCTTGAAATCACTTCGGCTTCGATAGTGGCCGTGGTACCGGGGATGAGTTCATTGATGGCATAAAGGCGGGTTCTGTCTTCGTAACGCAGCGGCAGATGAAACAGTAAATCCTGGACGGTATTAACCCCCAGTTTACTGAGTTTTTCTGCGACCCGGGCGGCCACGCCCTTGAGTTCGGTTACGGGAACAAGATCCAGTCTTTGCAATGCCTTGGCACCGGATTACTGTGAATTTATACATATACTAACAGAGAATCTTTTCGGAGCAACTTAGAGCCAAGCCGATGGGTGGCAATACGGGCCGCATCGACCCGATTGGCCGCGCCTAGCTTATAGATTGCTTCCGATAAGCCTCTTTGCGCAGTGCCTTTGGCATTAAACAGGCAGACTGCAATCTTGGCGGTGCTCTTGCCATCCTGAGCAAGCCTTAACGCCCTATGCTCCCCATCGGTGACTGAATTCTGGAGTGCATATTGAGCCTTATTCACCATAACCCCCATCTGCCACCACCATGGGAAGGGCAGGCGTTGAGGGTGAAGAGAGCCGAAAGTGAAGAGACGAGAGTCGAAAATGAAGACAGACAATAAAGAAGGGCCATCAGGCCCTTCTTTATATCGCTAAATCGCGCTGACGCCTATTGGAACAAATCGTCAGCGGTGGTTTCCGGTGCCGTGTTATCGTCTTCGGTGGTGGCTGAGTTGGCATAATCTGTTGGTACTGTACCTGCGGCAAAGTACTCGAAGCCACTGGTGTGGTCGGTACGGCGGCTTAGCTTACCCGAGTTATAGTCGATTCGGGCAGAGACTATGCCTGCCGGCACCGGCATGGCTTTTTCAGGTGTGTCGGCAAGGGCCATAAACATAAATTCGTTCCAGGCTGGGCCTGCGGTTTTCGCGCCCGCTTCTGCCCCTGAAATTTGGTCTTTGGCGCCGTTGGCGTTCCAGGCAGTACGACCAAGCTCGCGGCCATGGTCGTCAAAGCCAACCCAAACTGTGGTGACCAAATCAGGATTAAAGCCACTGAACCAGGTATCGCGTGACTCGTTGGTTGTACCCGTTTTACCTGCAATATCATGACGTTTCAGCAAGCGAGCAGCACGCCACGCGGTACCGTTCCAGCCGGTGCCCTTGCTGAAATCGCCGCCACCCCAAATTACGCTCTTGAGGGCTTCGGTGATAAGGAAAGCATTTTGCTCTGATATCACCCGATTGGCATAGCGGGCAGCAGGATCGCCACATTGGGGTGAAGCTTCCGTTTGTACTGATGCATCCAGCATGGCTGGCGGAGCAGAAGCTTCGGCTGCATTAGTGCCCCCAGCTATTTCGTCCTGTGCAGGTGCTTCGCAAGCCAGCGTTGGCTGAGTTTTTTCGACCAGATTACCGGTCGCAGACTCGACTCTGTCGATGAAGAAGGGTTCAACCAGATAACCCCCATTGGCGAAGGCTGAGAAAGCCCTTACAACCTGCAACGGAGTAACAGAAGGAGAGCCCAATGCCAGCGATTCATTGCGTGGCAAATCGTTCGGATCAAACCCAAAGCGGGTTAACAGCTCAACTGTTGCATCTATACCTGAGTAACGCAGGGCACGAACTGCCATCACGTTAATCGATTGCGCCAGGCCTACCCGCAGGCGGGTGGGGCCTGTGTAGGTGTCAGGCGAATTTTTGGGGCGCCAGGCTGTGCCTTGGCTCAAGTCAGGCTTGTTGATGGGGGCATTATTGATAAGTGTTGCCAGGGTATAGCCTTTTTCCAACGTGGCGGCGTAGATAAACGGCTTAATGTTGGAACCCAGCTGACGTTTGGCCTGTGTGACCCGGTTGAACTGGCTCTGACTGAAGCTGTAACCGCCCACCAGGGCGCGTATAGCACCATTGTGAGGATCGAGCGACACTATGGCGCTGGATACTTCCGGCACCTGGGATAATTGCCAGTCTTCTCCGTTGTGGCGTATCCATATGCGCTCGCCTGCTGTCAGCACATCGGTGGCCGCTTTTGGCGCCGCACCCTGGCGGGTGTCGCTGATAAACTTGCGGGCCCACTGAATACCTTGCCATGGGAGGGTGACGGTTTCGCCGTTGTTTCGCAGCACGGTTGCCTGTTGTTCCTGCACATTGATAACAGCTGCCGGTTCCAACTCCTGCACCGATGCGACTTTCTTCAGGGCACTGACAAGGGTATCTGTTGCGGGGGCTTCGTCTTTCCAGAGCACTTCAGCCGCGCCGCGATAGCCATGGCGTTCATCATAGGCGTAAATGTTGTTACGCAGTGCTTTCTGGGCCTTGAGCTGTAGATCAGAATTTACCGTGGTGTATACGCTATACCCACCGGTGTAGGCTTCTTCTTCACCATATTTTTGAATCATGTAGTCCCGCGCCATTTCAGAGACGTAGGGAACATACAGATCTATTTCAGCACCGTGGTAAGAGGCTGTGTTGGGTTGGGATATGGCGAGTTGGTATTCGCTGTCGTTGATGTAGCCCACTTCGCGCATCCGCATCAACACAATATTACGGCGATTGAGCGCTCGCTCGGGGGAGGAGATAGGGTTCAATGTGGACGGTGCCTTGGGGAGACCTGCAATCACGGCCATTTCGGCGAGTGACAGGTCTTTCAAATCTTTGCCGTAGTAAACCTGAGCTGCCGCGCCTACACCATAAGCACGCTGACCTAAATAGATGCGGTTTACATAGAGCTCAAGGATTTCATCTTTTGTGAGCAATTCCTCAATGTGAAAAGAAATAAAGATTTCTTTTACTTTGCGGATAATAGTCTTGTCTCTGGTAAGAAAGAAGTTACGCGCTACCTGTTGGGTAATGGTACTTGCACCCTGTTTCTTCTCGCCGGTAGCAGCCAACACAAAGGCGGCACGAATAATGCCTATGGGGTCTATCCCCTGATGTTCGTAAAAGCGAGCGTCTTCGGTAGCCAAAAAAGCCTGCAACAAGGGCTTGGGGACGTCTTCAAGTTTCATTGGAATACGGCGCTTTTCGCCGTATTGTGAGATAAGCTTGCCGTCCTGGCTGTATATCTTCAGCGGTGTTTGCAGCTGAACCGTTTTAAGGGTCGTGACATCGGGCAGGTCGGGCAAAACATAAAAATATGCCGCAACAATAGCACCTACTCCGAGTAAGGCTAAACTAAAGAGGGCAATGAGAATACGTTTTAGCCACTTCACCAGATAATTCCAAAATAGTTTACGAAGGCCACAGTATATAAGGGCAAATGGCTAGGGTGAAGTAAAAAGCAGCGTCAAAAAATTGCCATTTGTAAAACCTATAAACATTCTATACAAATAAGTATAACGAGTTGATTTTGTGCTACTCTATCTCTGCAACCTAAAACTAAAGTGACAATGGACTATGCTTTCAAATCTATGGAAGCGTCAGGCTCCGCAGATGGTGGGGATCGACATTGGCTCCCATGAAGTCAAGGCGATTCTGCTGAGCAAGACGGCTGATGGTTATAAAATTGTAAGTCACGCTGCTGTTCCCGTGAAGAAGGGAGCCGTAAACGATCACGATATTCGTGATGCTGCGGCCGTTGTTGACTGTTTGCGTCAGCTCAGGCGCACCCTCCCAAAGAGTTGCAAATTCGCAGCTGTTGCAGTCTCTGGTTCTGCGGTGATGACCAAGGTGATCTACATGGATGCTTCGCTTAATGAGGCAGAGATGGAAGCTCAAATTGAGATCGAAGCCGATAACCTCATCCCTTACTCACTCGATGAAGTCAGCATCGACTTTGAAACCTTGAGCGTTAACAGCATTGACCCAAGCAAAGTAGATGTGCTCCTGAGCGCTTGTCGTACAGAGAATATCGATGCCCGGGTGGATGCACTCGACGAAGTCGATCTTGAGACCAAGGTCGTCGACATCGAGGGATATGCACTGGGCCGTTCAGCAGAGCTGGTTTTTGGGCAACTTCCAGAAGGTGCCAGCCAGAAGGTCGTTGCCATGGTAGATATCGGCGCCAATATGACCACCTTTGCGGTAGTCGATCAGGGTGAAACCACATTTACCCGTGAGCAGGCCTTTGGTGGCGAGCAGTTCACCCAATCTATTTTGTCTTTTTACGGCATGTCCTATGAACAAGCTGAGAAAGCTAAAGTAGAAGGCGATTTGCCCCGTAACTATATGTTCGAGGTGCTATCTCCTTTCCAGACGCAACTTTTGCAGCAGATTAAGAGAACGCTGCAAATCTACTGTACATCCAGCGGCAGAGATAAAGTGGATTACATAGTGCTTTGTGGCGGAACCTCTCGTCTCGAAGGTATGGCGAATTTGCTGACCAATGAGTTGGGTGTACATACCATTATTGCCGACCCTTTCCAGGGAAATTTGCATGCCGACGATTCTGTTAAATCCACCTTGCAACCCAGTATCAGCAAATACATGGTTGCCTGTGGCCTGGCATTAAGGAGCTACGGTCAATGGCGAACATAAATCTGTTGCCCTGGCGTGAAGAGGCCAGGGAAAAGCAAAAGCGTGATTATATTGGCGCGCTGGCACTCGTATTCCTGTTGTCGGCATTTTTGGTGTTTGCCTGTTTACAGGTTATCGACATGATGACTGATGAGCAGAAAGCCCGAAACGAGTTTTTGACAGCCGAGATTCAGTTGCTCGAAAAGCAAATCGCCGAGATTAAGAAAATTACTGAACGCAAGAAAGATATCGAGCGTCGCACAGAAATTATTCTGAATTTGCAACAGGCAAGAAATCTTCCCACTCACGTACTTGATGAACTGGTTCGTGTTGTGCCACCCGGTATCTATCTTTCAAGCATTGAAAAGAAAGGTGCCATGGTGTGGATTGAGGGACGCAGCGAGTCCAATAACAACGTTGCCAATATGATGCGTAAAATGAAAACGTCAGCTTGGCTTGACGATCCCGTGATGCAAAGCATTGTGTCTCAGAATGACGAGCTCAGAAAACTGCAGCGCTTCAGTCTCAAGGTAACAGTTGTTGATAAAGCCGCCCAAGAGCTGGAAAAAGCGGCCGCCAGTAAAAAAGGAGCGGCGAAATGAAGCTGGATCTGAGCGAATTCAACGACATTGATTTTGAGAACATTGGTGGCTGGCCAGCGCAGGTAAAGGTCGTGTTTGCCGTTCTCCTGGCTGTTATTGTGGGTGTTGCCAGCTATTTTCTGTTTATTTCCGATGCGATTGACGGCTTGAAGAGAGAGCAGGAAAAAGAAGTGCAATTGAGGCAGGACTTTCAGAAAAAGTATCAACTAGCCGCCAACCTTAAGCTTTACCGTGAGCAGTTGAAAGAGATGGAAGCCCAGTTTGCCGAGCTGCTTAAAATGCTGCCGTCAGAAAATGAAATGGATGGATTGCTGGATGACCTGACCTTTGTGGCCACGGACTCGGGACTTAATATTGAGAGCCTCGATTGGGAAGGTGCTGTACAACGTGACTTTTACATTGAATTCCCCATCAAAATGGTTGTGAGCGGTGACTACCACCAGATGGGCAGCATGGTCAGTGGGGTGGCTAAATTGCCCCGTATCGTCAGCTTGCATGACTTTGTGATTAAACATCAGGATGGTGACATTCTGACCATGGATATTCTGGCCAAAACGTACCGCTTTAAAGAAGGAGCGGAACTTCCACCAGAGAAAGGCTCAAAGCCGGCTAAAGGAGGCAAGAAATGAAACGAGTCTTGCCGCTAGCCACTATCTTACTGTTTTTGACTGGTTGTATTGGCGATCGCAGCGATTTGGAACTATTTGTTACTACAACGAAAGCTCAGCATGTTGCCAAGATTCCACCGCTAAAAGAGCCTCCTGTGTTTGAGCATTTTGCTTATCAGGCTGAATTGCTGCGCAGTCCCTTCGTTCCCCCGTCAAGGGAGTTGACCGAAGAAGCTGTGGATGTTTCCAAGGATTGTACCCAGCCAGATCTCAAGCGTCGTAAAGGAAGACTTGAAACCTACGCGCTGGATAACCTGAAGATGCGGGGCACCTTGACCCAGGACAAGCGTATTTGGGCCTTGGTGCAAACCAATGATGGCAATGTATTCCGCTTGGGTGTGGGAGACTATCTGGGGCTTTACCATGGCCGTATTAGTAAAGTCACGCCACAAAATGTTGAAGTAATAGAATTAATTCCGGACGGTTCCGGTTGCTGGGCAGAGCGTTCCAGCACCCTGGAATTGGCTGGAGAATAACCTGCGAAGGATGAGGGAATGATGGAATCTTCTGCCGCGTTCACAACACGCATCAACAAGCCGGGGTTGGCAAAAACCTTGGTGGGAATTGCGTTGTTTTTCGGTGTAACCACAGCAGCCGTGGCGGCCAATCGGCTGGTCGACGTTAAGTATCACTCGGTGATAGACAGCCAATTGGAACTCGAGTTGGTGTTTGAAAACCCCATTGCTGAGCCTGAAATCAATCTCAATGCTACTCCGGCTCAAATACTGCTTTCATTTGATGACAGTATTTCTGGATTAGCGACAAACGCCATGCCGGTGAACCGCGGCGGCGTGACTGAGGTGAATGCCCAGCAACAGGACTCGGATTTGGTTGTTGGCATTAATCTGTCCAAAGTGCTGCCTTATCAAGGCGCAGTGGTTGGTAACAGCTATCGCTTAACGGTAAACGATGCGGTAGTCACTGCCGCCACAGACACCAATTCGTCCTCAGGCGCTTATGTCAACGGCGTGAAAAATATCGATTTTCGTCGTAATGGCAAAGGTGGGGGGGAGCTGGTTGTTCAGCTGAATAACACCAAGGTCGCTGCGAATGTAGAACAGATTGGTGCCAAGTTAGAGGTTAAGTTTTATAACACTGATATTCCAAAAGACATGTTGTATGTCATGGATGTTCAGGACTTTGCTACTCCCGTAAAGAGCTTTGAGACCTTTAAGGAAGACTTGGTTACACGTATTCAGGTCGATATCGGCGGTGAGTACGAGTACAACTACGTTCAGGAAGCCAACCAGTTTAAACTGTCAATGAACAAGGTGGCTCGTCAGGCGTCGGTTAAGCAGGAGAAGAAATATAACGGCAAGACTTTGTCGCTGAATTTCCAAAACATTTCTGTTCGTACTGTGTTGCAGTTAATTGCCGACTACAACAACTTCAACCTGGTAACCAGTGATTCGGTTCAGGGTGATATTACGCTGGTGCTGGATGATGTGCCTTGGGATCAGGCTCTCGACTTGATCCTGAAAACCAAAGGACTGGATAAGCGTATCGAAGGCAATATCCTGATGGTTGCACCTGCCGAAGAGCTTGCCGTCCGCGAGAGCATGGAACTGCGTAATCAGCAGGAAGTGCAGGAGCTGGCACCACTCTATTCCGAGTACATGCAAATCAATTATGCCAAGGCCACTGATATTGCAGAGCTGCTGAAGAGCGAAGGTTCAAGTCTGCTGAGCGATAGAGGCAGTGTCGCGGTAGATGAGCGTACCAACACCTTGCTGGTTAAAGATACTGCAGAGACTCTGGCCAACGTGCAGCGCATGATAGAAGTGCTTGATATTCCCATTCGTCAGGTACTGATAGAATCCCGCATGGTGACCGTGAAGGATAACGTCGCCGAAGACCTGGGTATTCGCTGGGGAATCACCGATCAGCAGGGTAGTAAGGGAACCTCGGGTTCGCTCGAAGGTGCTGAAAGTATTGCCGGTGGCGTCATTCCTGCTATCAGTGACCGTTTGAATGTTAACCTCCCGGCGCCAACCAATGCAGCCAGCATTGCTTTCCATGTTGCCAAGCTTGCCGATGGCACAGTATTGGATATGGAATTGAGCGCGTTGGAGCAGGAAAACAAGGGTGAAATTATTGCGAGCCCTCGTATCACTACTTCCAACCAGAAAGCGGCATATATTGAGCAGGGTGTTGAAATACCCTATGTTCAGGCGGCCTCAAGCGGTGCCACCACAGTTACCTTTAAAAAAGCGGTGCTGTCTTTGCGGGTAACCCCCCAAATCACGCCCGATAACCGTGTGATCTTGGATCTGGAAATCACCCAGGACAGTCAGGGCGAAACTGTGGATACACCTACAGGTCGTGCTGTAGCTATCGATACTCAGCGTATTGGCACTCAGGTACTGGTAGATAATGGTGAGACCATAGTACTGGGTGGCATCTATCAACAGAATCTTATCAGCCGTGTCAGCAAGGTGCCTGTGTTGGGTGATATACCCTTGGTTGGATTCCTGTTCCGCAATACGTCAGATAAAAATGAGCGTCAGGAACTGCTTATCTTCGTTACCCCCAAAATTGTGACGGAAAAAATCTGATCTTAAGAACACTAAAAGGGCCGGGTTAACCGGCCCTTTTGTTTTCCACTCTCGCAGCTTTTCTTGGTTTTACTCTTCTACTGACTTGCCTTCCCCACCTTTCTACTGAGATAATCCCCGGTCAAGTCTCTTTAGAGCAAGGTATTGAGATCGCCGCCCAGTTTGGGATGGCATAGGTAGACACTTCATAAACGATTCAGACGTATAAGAAATGGCTGAAAAACGAAATATTTTTCTGGTAGGCCCTATGGGCGCGGGCAAGAGCACCATAGGCCGACATCTGGCTCAAATGCTGCACTTGGAATTCCATGACTCTGACCAAGAAATTGAAAGCCGTACTGGGGCTGACATTGCTTGGGTATTTGATGTTGAAGGTGAAGAAGGCTTCCGTCGTCGTGAGGCGCAGGTGATTGCCGACTTAACCGAAAAGCAAGGTATTGTGCTGGCAACCGGAGGTGGTTCAGTACAAAGCAAAGATATACGTAACTTTCTGTCTGCAAGGGGGATTGTGGTATATCTCGAGACAACCATTGATAAGCAGGTTGCTCGCACTCAAAGAGACAAGCGCCGTCCGTTGTTGCAGGTCGATGATCCTCGTTCAGTGCTTGAGACTCTGGCCGAGAGCCGTAATCCACTCTATGAAGAAATCGCTGACGTGATTGTCAAAACCGATGACCAAAGTGCCAAGGTTGTTGCCAATCAAATCATCGAACAGTTGGGATTCTGACACACCATGAAGCAAATTCAGGTTAATTTGGCAAATCGAAGTTATCCGATCCACATTGGCCCGAATTTGTTTGAACATCAGGCGCTCTTTGCACCTGTGGTGAGTGGCAAAAAGGTGCTTGTTGTCAGCAACGAGACAATTGCCCCCCTGTATCTCGATAAAATCAGTGCCACCCTGTCCGCTAACGCGGCTCAGGTGGCTTCTGTGATCCTGCCTGATGGCGAGCAATACAAAACTCTCGAGTATCTCAATCAGATTTTTGACGCGTTGCTCGAAGGCAATTTTGCCCGTGATTGTGTTCTGGTTGCACTCGGAGGTGGTGTGATTGGAGATATGACGGGGTTTGCTGCGGCTTGTTATCAGCGCGGTGTTGATTTCATCCAAATTCCAACCACGCTTTTATCCCAGGTCGACTCCTCTGTCGGCGGAAAAACTGCCGTGAACCATCCCTTGGGTAAAAACATGATAGGCGCCTTCTATCAACCCAAGTTGGTGGTAATTGATATTAATTGCCTGCAAACCCTGCCAGCCAGGGAGTTCGCTGCCGGTATGGCTGAGGTGATCAAATACGGCATTATCCGTGACAATGAGCTTTTTGCCTGGCTTGAGCAAAATGTTTCAGCGCTTAAAGCCTTGGATCAAAATGCAATTACCCACGTTATTGCCCGCTGCTGTGAGATCAAAGCCGAGGTGGTATCGGAAGATGAAACCGAGCAAGGTGTTCGCGCTTTACTCAACCTCGGACATACCTTCGGTCATGCCATCGAAGCTGAAATGGGCTACGGTACCTGGTTGCATGGCGAAGCCGTTGCCGCTGGCATGGTCCTTGCTGCACAAACTTCGGTAACACTGGGGCTAATCGATAAGTCAATTCTTTGTCGGATTACGGCACTTATTCAGGCATTCGATTTGCCCGTCCAGGCTCCGGAGTCGATGGACTTTAATAGCTTTATTATGCATATGCGGCGAGATAAAAAGGTTTTGGGTGGTCAGTTGCGATTAGTTTTGCCTCTGGGCATTGGTGCTGCTGAAGTCAGTAGTCAGGCCACTGATGCCGAACTGGCAGAGGTCATTCGCCGCCCCTGATATCGGGTGCAACATGACATTTATTCCTCCTTCAGTACTGCTGCCTTCCCAAGAGGCCCTGTTGCTGCGAATGCAGCATGTTGCTTGCTATAGTCAGCAACTGGTTGTTATTCAAGGTAATGAAGGTGCCGGTAAATCCACCTTGCTCACGGCTTTGGTCAGTGAGCTCGAAGATTACAACTCGGCGTTGGTTGTATGTCCCATGCATGCCGATGCTGCCGAAATTCGTCGTAAAATCCTCATCCAGTTACTGTCAGATCCCCTTTTCGATGACGAAGAGCCTTTGGGCAATACCCTGCGCCGGTTATCAAAGCGTTTAACGAAACCTCTTCACATACTGATAGATGATGCGCATCACCTGCCGCTGGAGCTCTGGGCTGAATGCCTGTTGCTGACCAACCAGCAATGCGCCGGGCGTCCCATTGCCATCACATTAGCAGCAACACCTGAGGTAGCCAGGCACATATACAGCCAATTGACCGGCGTACAACGCGAGTTGATGTTGCCAATTGACATAGACCCCCTCGAAATAGGTGAGCGCGAAGCGCTCTATTACACCCTGATAAGCCGAACTGATGCCGTACCCTATGTGCCCCGTGATATCGTTAAATCGCAACTGGAGCAGCAGAAGGGCAGGCCTGGTGAGGTGGTTGCCTTGTTGGAGAGAGCCCTTCAGCCAGAAGAGCAAAAGCGGCCGGATAGAAGACGTCTTTGGCGGATGCTGGGCGCTGTAACGCTGACCGCAACTTTCTCTTTGGGCCTGTGGTATCTGGTGCAAAGCCATCCTGGCGAAGTTTCTGAGGCTGAGCCGCAAGAGTTTCCTGAAACAGGCTTGTTGTCTCCGTGGGGAGAACGGCAGTTAACCGGCTATTTTACGGCCAGAGCGGCGTTGCTTGCTGAAATTGAACTCGCTGAGGTAACCGCTCGGGCTGAGCAGGAAGCCCAGCGCCTGGCTGATGAGGCCGCTCTTGAGGAGGCAAGGCGATTAGCCGAGGTGCCTACCGCTGAGACTATCCAGTCAGATACAACAAGGGGTAAGCAGGAACCACATGTTGAGATGACTCACGACAGCGCGGTACAGGATGTCAGTTTGACTCAAACACAACAGAGCGAAGGCTCGAAGCCGTTAGCTGCACAAGTCGCAGCAGACAAAGCAAAGCCAATCGAATCAGCCGCCATTCAAGTCCCGGCAGTCCCTGAGAACTCGGTTTTTGCCGCACAGGCATGGTATCAAAGGTCGATTCAGGCGTTGCCTGAAACAGGCTATACCTTACAATTGGCCACGGTCAGCAAGCGGGACTCTGCTGCCACCATATTTCGGCGTATGGCATCTGAGCCGGAGCTCAGATTGGTGCACTACAAGGATAAGCTGGTAATACTGCAGGGAAACTATACCAGTGAAGTTGAAGCGAACGCTCAGGCAAAGCTTGTGATGGAGCGTTATGGCGGTGGCAAACCCTGGGTCCGGGCCTGGAAGGACTTAACCTCTTATCGACCGCTGGATTCGGTATCCGCCGGTGAAATTTCAAATTAAACAAAGTACAATCAGGGGCTTCTTTATCTCTTCCGGCGGCATTTCCCAATCATGACCATGAAACAAAGGGCCTTTCTAAAATGGGCCGGTGGTAAATTCAAGCTGATGGACGACTTGCGTCGCCATTTGCCTGAGGGAAAGCGCCTGGTTGAACCCTTTGTTGGTGCAGGTTCTGTCTTTCTCAATACCCAATACGATGCTTACCTGCTTTGCGATATCAATCAGGATTTGATTGGGCTTTATAAGATAGTCAAGGCACAGCCTGAAGAGTATATCCGGGCGGCCAGGGCGCTCTTTTGCGATGAGATGAACTCCAAAGATGCCTATTACGATATCCGCAGCCGCTTTAACAAATCCAAAGACCCTTTTAGCCGCGCAGTCTATTTCCTGTATCTGAACCGCCATGGTTTTAATGGGTTATGCCGTTACAACCGCAAGGGAGAGTTTAATGTGCCCTTCGGTTCCTATAAAAAGCCCTACTTTCCCGAGCAGGAAATCCGCGCCTTTTCTGTTAAGGCGCAACGTGCCGAATTTCTCTGCATCAGCTATGAGCAGGCGTTTGAGCTCGCAGGCAGCGGCGACGTGATTTATTGCGATCCGCCCTACGCGCCTTTGTCGACCACGGCAAGCTTTACCACCTATGTGGGTGCTGGTTTTACCCTGGACGATCAGGCGCTGCTGGCCCGCCACTCACGTCACATAGCAGTAGAGCGTGGCATACCTGTGCTCATCAGCAATCATGATATCCCTCTGACCCGCGGCTTATACCTTGGGGCAAAACTGGCAACGGTGAAGGTGCAGCGCAATATCAGTCAAAAAGGCAGTGGGCGTAATAAAGTGGATGAGCTGATGGCGCTCTATGATGAAACATTCCATTTGGAGTCGCTGGATTGATATCAGGTTTGGCTGGAGACGCCCTTTATCAACTCAATACCAGATTCACTACCCAGATAAGACCCAAAACCATACAGGCTGCCAATAATAAGCCCATCAGGATATAGGGAACGGGAGATTTGGCGCTGAAATCTTGTTGTCGATTGGTTTCTGACTGAACCCCAAAAAAAGCGGCAAGGGTGCTGCTCAATATTCTCAGGAATCCCGCCATAGTAGTCCTGGCTTAACGCTGGTTGGCTGCCGGACTTTCAGCTGGCTGGCTGTTATGGCCATGCAGCAGCTCGAGTAAATCGAGGAAGTGGAATTGGGTGGTGCGGCTGCTGCCGGTGAGCCAGGATTTCCAGCTCAAGTCCTGAGACTGGGTGGCGCAGCGATTGTTGGGGTGGCTTGCTGGCAAGCTATTGTTATAGCTTGTATTTGCGCTGCATACACAAGCTGACGTGCCCTTGTCGCCGGCCTCCGACTGAAAAATCAAACCAGCAACGACCACAGACACAGTCGTGGATAACACCATGACGGCCTTCAGGTTGGCAAAGCGACGCGGCGCTTGTTGCGGATTAGTAGTTCCCATCGTCATTTCCTTTGAGACAGACTTTATCGCTAGTGTTCAGGTTCAGCTTGGTCGTCGATTATAACAAAGGCGCACGCTTTTTGAACAAGTTTCTTTCAATTGATACAGCACAGGGCAGTGATTCGTCCCGTTTGATGTGTTGCAGACCATAAAATCGACAGAAAGTGCGGAAAAAAATAGGGAAATCGGATAAAATACGCGCCCTCTAAACCCATGCCAGAGACTCTGAATATGCGCCCTTACCTGATTGCTCCTTCTATCCTTTCTGCCGACTTCGCCCGTTTGGGGGATGACGTTAAAGCTGTATTGGACGCCGGTGCCGATGTGGTTCACTTCGATGTGATGGACAACCACTATGTGCCCAACCTGACGATTGGCCCCATGGTCTGTCAGGCGCTGCGAAATTATGGCATTACTGCGGAGATCGACGTGCATTTGATGGTGAAGCCGGTGGACCGCATCATCCCGGATTTCGCCAAGGCGGGCGCCTCCATCATTACCTTCCACCCGGAAGCCTCAGAGCACGTAGATCGCACCCTGCAACTTATTCGTGACCACGGTTGTAAGGCGGGATTGGTGTTTAACCCAGCCACGCCGCTGCACTATCTGGATTACGTAATGGACAAGTTGGATGTGATCCTGCTGATGTCAGTGAATCCTGGCTTTGGTGGCCAATCCTTTATCCCTGCGACTCTGGATAAGCTCAAGCAGGTACGTGAGCGAATCGATGCCAGCGGTTACGACATTCGCCTCGAAGTGGATGGCGGCGTGAAAGAAGACAACATCGCTGAAATCGCCGCAGCCGGTGCCGACATGTTTGTGGCTGGCAGCGCCATTTTCGGAAAGCCGGATTACAAGGCTGTCGTTGACCGCATGCGTGCCGAACTGGCCAAGGTATCAGGCTGATGGCACTGGTGAATCGAATTCGTGCCATCGCCTTTGATTTGGATGGCACCCTGATTGACAGCGTACCGGATCTGGCCGCAGCCACTAATGACACCCTCCGCGAGCTGAATCTGCCCCAGTGCACTGAGGCCGAGGTGCGAACCTGGGTTGGGAATGGTGCCAGAGTCTTAATGGCCAGGGCGTTGACCCATGCACTCGGGCGCGATGTAACCGGCTCCATGCTGGACGATGCCATGCCGCTCTTTATGCGCCATTACGAGCGCCATCTGGAGTGCCACAGTCGTTTGTATGATGGGGTCATCGAAACGCTGAATGAGCTCTCGGCCATGGGGATCCGCATGGCTATCGTAACCAACAAACCCCACAGGTTTACCCTGCCATTGTTAAGGGCGTTTGGCATCGACGGCCATTTTGAGCTGGTGCTCGGTGGTGATTCGCTGGAAAGAATGAAACCGGACCCCCTGCCATTGACCCACATTTTGGACAGCTGGCAGCTTGGTCATGAAGAGCTCTTGATGGTGGGCGACAGCCGCAACGACATACTGGCCGCCAAAGCCGCTGGAATTGCATCCTTTGGCTTGACCTACGGCTACAACTACGGTGAAGATATTGGGCTTTCTGGCCCAGACGCCGTATGTAACACCTTTGCAGATATCTTGACTCGCCTCACGGCGACACATTAACGGAGTAAGTACATGACTAAACCCATCGTTCTCAGCGGCGCACAGCCATCAGGCGAGTTGACCATAGGCAACTACATGGGTGCACTGCGTCAGTGGGTGGCGATGCAGGACAGTCATGATTGTCTCTATTGTGTGGTGGATTTGCATGCCATTACCGTACGTCAGGACCCACAAGCCCTGCGTGAGGCTTGCCTGGATACACTGGCGCTGTATCTGGCCTGTGGCGTTGACCCGAAAAAGAGCACTGTGTTTATCCAGTCTCAGGTGCCGCAGCACACTCAGCTGGGCTGGGTGCTCAACTGCTACACTCAGATGGGTGAGCTGTCGCGCATGACTCAGTTTAAAGACAAGTCACAAAAGCATGCCAACAACATCAACGTGGGCCTGTTTGGCTACCCTGTGTTGATGGCGGCAGATATCCTGCTGTATCAGGCCAATGAAATCCCAGTGGGGCAGGATCAGAAACAGCACCTTGAGCTGACCCGCGATATCGCTATTCGCTTCAACAACGCTTACGGCGATACCTTTACCGTGCCAGAGCCTTTTATCCCGCCCGTGGGTGCCAAGGTGATGTCCTTGCAGGACCCCACCAAAAAGATGTCCAAGTCCGATGACAATCGCAATAACGTGATTGGCCTGCTGGAAGACCCCAAGGCGGTAATGAAAAAGCTCAAGAAGGCCATGACCGACAGTGATGAGCCGCCAGTGGTACGTTTCGATGTGGACAACAAACCAGGCGTGTCCAACCTGCTGAGCCTGATGTCAGGTGTGACAGGGCAGAGCATCGCATCGCTCGAAGCCGATTTCGAAGGCAAGATGTACGGCCATCTCAAGGTTGCCTGTGGTGAAGCCGTGGTTGGCATGCTGGAGCCGCTGCAGGAGCGCTATCGTCAATTCCGTGAAGACAGGGCTTTCCTGGATACCGTTATGCGTGACGGCGCAGAGAAGGCCCAGGCGCGCGCCGAAGTAACCCTGAAACAGGTCTACGAAAAAATCGGCCTCTTGGTATAACGCCAGTCGGCTTTGTTAAAAAAATCAGCCCAAGAGGCTGATTTTTTTATGTCTGTTATCCGGCTGTGGCGGCTTGTTGCTGGATCCATTCGGCAAAGGCGGCCATGGCTGGTTCCTTGAGGCGCCGCTCGCGGCAACAGAAATGGAAACCAAACCCGGTTTCCAGCGCCGGCCAGGGCAGCGCCATCAGCTTTCCGGCGGCGATGTCACCTTCCACGATGAAATCCGATGCCAGGGCGATGCCCTGACCGGCAATGGCCGCTTCAATCGCCAGCAGCACATGGCTGTAGCTCTGCAGCTGTGCCTGGGTCAGCGTTTGCGCCTGTGACCTGGCCCAGCGAGTCCAATCCGGTCCTATATCTGCCTCGTCAACTGAAAGCAGCGGCAGGCTGTCCAGTCGCAGCGGCATGACCAGCGCTTCGCCAAGGGCATTGGCCAGTGCCGGGCTGCACACGGGGATCAGGCGCTCCGGTCTGAGCAATGTTTGCCAAAAGCCCCTTTGGTGCTGCTCACCGCAAATAAACATGTCCGCTACCTGATCCGATAGCGGTGGGTCACCGCTGACCATCTCGAGGTGAATTTTGATGCCCGGATGTTGACGGCGGAAATCCCCCAGTCTCGGGATCAGCCACTTCACGGCGAAAGAGCTGTATACCGCCAGCCTCAGTTCCCGGCTTTCAGCCTCATTCAGCTGACGACAGAGGCTATCCAGACCATCCAGCGCGGATTGTACCGCCAGAAATAACTGCTCGCCCTTTGGGGTCAGTGCCAGCTCGCGGCCCCGGCGGGCAAACAGGCTTTGCCCCAGATGTTGCTCCAGTGCCCTGACCTGATGTGAGACGGCACTTTGGGTCAGGCACAACTCTTCGGCAGCCCGGGAGAAGTGCAGATGGCGGGCAGCGGCTTCAAAAACCTGCAGTGCCCGCAGAGGGGGAAGTTTACGCATCAGAAAAGCGCTTACAGGGATGATAATGCATGAATCTAATTCATGGATGATAAAAAAACATCATTTTTCTTAGCTAGTTGTGGGCTATATCATGCGCTCAGTTCCATGAGCTGAGGTGATTAAAGGTGCAAAGAGCTGTACTGGCCGGGTTGTTGTTGTTGCTGGTAGGCAACGTTTTCAGCGCTCTGTACGATGTGTCTGTGAAATGGTTGCCCGAGGATGCCAACGCCGGCAGCTTTTTATTGCTCAGACAACTTACCTCCAGCCTGATGCTGCTGCTGCTGTGGTGGCTTGCGGGCCGCCCTCATACGCAACACTTACAAATCCACCTTTGGCGCGCCAGTGTTGGTGTTGTTGGCGCGCTTTTTTTAATTCTGGGGCTGATGGCCTTGCCACTGGCGACCGTCAGTTCGCTGTTCTATTCCGCCCCCCTCATCATCATGCTGTTGGGATGGTGGCTGCTGGGTGAGCGCGTCAGCGCAGGTCAGTGGCTGTGTGCCATCCTGGGATTTGGCGGAATTCTGCTTATTCTGGCGCCCACCCAAATTGGCTGGTCAGGACTGATGGTACTTGGCGCAGCCGTCACTTTCTCGCTGTGTCAGTTGCTGCTCAGAAAGCTGCCCGCCACCGAAAGCCCGGTGGTGACCATCTTGCTCTATAACCTGCTGGGGCTGCCGATTGCACTGATTTTTGCCGCCTTCAATAACTTTGCCGGATTCAGCTGGGCATTACTCGGCGTGGCGCTGGCGAGTAACCTGTTTTTAATGGCATATCACTGGTTTTGTGTGCTGGCCTATCGCAGGGCGAGAGCGGCGGATATTGCCATCGGAGAGTACAGCGGCCTCTTGTTTATTGTGGCGCTGGGATGGTGGTGGTTCGATGAGTGGCCGGGAGAGCACGTGTGGTGGGGAGCCGCGCTGGTGGTGCTGCCATCGCTGATTGCACCACTGATAGCCCGCCTGTGGCAGGCCATCAGTGAGGTTGAGGTTATTCGATGAGTTCGAAAACCTTAATGACTTTACGCACGCCGGCTGTGTTACGGGCGACTTCAACCGCGAGCTCTGCCTGAGATCGCGGAATCAGTCCCAGCAGAAAGACTTCACCGTTTTCTGTGACCACCTTGACCCGGGTAATGTCCAGGGTCTTCTCATTGAGCATCCGCCCCTTCACCTTGGTGGTTATCCAGGTGTCGTTGCTTCGGGTGGTGAATGAGGTGGGATTACCGATGCGGATTTGGTTGTGGATCTTACCGCCGAGCTTGAGATCCTGGACCACTTTTACCGCTTTATCCCTTAAGGTGGAATTGGGCGCCTGACCAATCATCAGCACGTTGCCATTCATGACCACGGCGGTGATGTTGGTTTTGGCCTTCAGCTCCTCATCTTTCATCAGGGCGCTTGAAATCACAAAGTCGGCGTTGGTGTCGTCCAATTGCGTCGCAATAGAGCGCTCGTCATTGGCCATCACGGCGCCACCGACGGCGCCTACCATCACGGCACCGGCACAGCCGGTCAGTGTGATACAGGCAAGTGCGGTCAGCAGCAGTCTTATCATGCGTTTTCGTCCTGAGGGAACAGGGTGCGGTCGATGTTGTCGCACAGGCAGTGGATCACCAGCAGGTGCACTTCCTGAATGCGGGCAGTCACATTGGACGGAACCCGAATTTCCACGTCGCTGGCACCCAGGAGTCCTGCCATGGCGCCACCGTCTTTACCGGTCAGGGCCACTATGGTCATGTCACGGCTCAGGGCTGCTTCCATGGCTTTAATCACGTTGGACGAGTTACCGCTGGTGGAGATGGCCAGCAGTATGTCACCGGGCTGGCCCAGCGCGAGGATCTGCTTGGAAAACACTTCATCGTAGCTGTAGTCGTTGGCGATGGCCGTCAGCGTTGATGAATCTGTGGTCAGCGCAATGGCCGGCAGCGGTGGGCGCTCTACTTCGTAACGGTTCAGCAGCTCGGCCGAAAAGTGCTGGGCATCACCGGCACTGCCGCCGTTACCACAGGCGAGGATCTTATTGCCACCCAAAAGGCAGGCCACCATCATCTCAGCCGCCTTGGCGATAGAATCCGGCAGGGCTTCTGCGGCATCGATCTTGGTCTGAATCGACTCGGTAAAGCTGTCTTTGATACGTTCTAACATGGTGGATCCTTACAAAATAAACTGCCGCTATCATGCCATAAAGCAGCGCGCGAGTAGAGGGTAGGGGGTTAAATTGTTGTTCATAGAGATGGCAGCGACTTTTGTATCAAAACGCATCCTTTATCCATTCCAATTTATCCCCTGTGATGGCCACCATATCAAACCGACAGGGTGCCTCGATACGATGGCACTGAAGATAATGGGTGGCTGCGCGCCTGAGTCTTTGCTGCTGCGCTGCCGATAAGGCCTGCACTGCGTCGCCAAAGCCTTTAGGGGTACGGAATTTGACTTCCACAAACACGTACACCCGTCCTTCCCGCATCACCAAATCCAACTCACCAAAGGGATAACGCACATTACGCGCCTCAAGCCTCAGCCCATTGGCGCACAGGTGCTTCATGGCTCTCTCTTCGGCGAGCTGGCCCTGGTTCACAAAGGCCTCAATACACCGCGCTGAATTTTACCCCAGGACAGCTGACGTTTGATGAGTCCGTCGTGGGTCACCGACAGGACGCCGCCACGCCCCTGGAACTGAAATCCCGGGAACGCGCGCATTTGTGCCAGTTTGCCCACCAGATCCAGCGCATCCCAGCCCATGATAAACAGGCGTTTCTGGCCGTTGTTCCAGGTTGGCCACAAATCATTGATATCCCTGGATTCACTGCTCAGTTGCATCAGCCAGGGGATGTCGCTGACCATGACATTGTTGAACTCCTGCGGCACCTGACGGGCATTATCCTGGGGTCTGGCGCGGCTCGACGTGTACATGGGCACAGGATCGGCAAACACTGAGAAGCTCACATCGATAAAGGGTTTGAGCAGTTGTATTTCCTGCGGGCTGGCAATCATGTAAATGGCATCCACATCTTCGCGGGAGCGGAACTCGGCCTCGAGACGCCGACCGAGGATCTCCTTCATGCGCGCGATACGGGCTTCACTGTCCAGCACGCCGAGAGCGCGTTGAACAGTGAGCTTCATTTCATTGCCCTGCTCGAAATAATGGACCTCGGCCATGTCCCCGGTTTGCTTGCGCCAGGTTTGATTAAAGGCTTCGGCCATACGGCGGCCGGTGGCGTCGGCGCTGGCGAGCAGCAGCGGCTTTTCTACGCCATCACGATACAGACGTTCGGCGGCATCGCTGGCTTCTTCAGAAGGTGACAGGGAAAAATAGAACTTATCAACATTGGCCTGGTAAGTGCCAATTTGGTTGAGATACAGCTGAGGCACCGATGGGCCTTCTGCCTTTGGCAGGGCCTCGATGGCTTCGATACTGCTTTGCAGCAGGGGGCCGATAATAAATTCAGCGCCTTCTGCGAGCGCCTGCTGATAAGCCGCTACTGCATTGGTGCCGCTGTCGTAAAATCTCACCTTGGTCGTGCTGTCGTCTGCGGCCAGATAGCCCGCCAGTATGCCTTGCTTGATGGCGTAGCCGGCCGAGGCGGCACTGCCGGAGAGGGGCAGGAGGACGGCGATGTTGCGGGCCAGATAAGGTTTGGCGTTGAGGGCGCGGTCCAAATCAGATGGCAAACGGTTGGCCGCCGGGTGGAATGGATTTTCCCGTTGCCAGTCTCCCAGAAAACGCACCAGGGTTTGTGGGTCGACGGCATAATGTTTGGCGATAAAGGCCAGCTGCAGCCATCCCTTGTAAACCGGGGATGTGGCTTCCTGCATAAAGGTTTCAATGGTCTCTTCATGCATGGGTGCCAGAATACCCCACAGGCGATCATTCAGTTCGGCAGCGTCAGTGGCATTCAGGTACTTGCCCAGTTCGGCGAGTTCTCGCACCTCGTCCATGGGCTGTTTCTTGATGCGGAAAAGCTGTGCCCGCAGCTGATGATAGGACACCCACTGCCAATCCGGCAGTTTCCAATGACCGGGGTAAACCAGGGTTTTCAGTGCCGCAGCCGCATCGCCGGACTGCTCCAGGGTGCGGGCTGTCAGGTATTTGAACTCGGCCTGGATTTCTGTGTCCTGTGCCAGGTTGCCTCTGATGGCACCAAGCAATTGCGCTGCCCCCTGGGGATTGGCCTCGTTCAACATGGCGTGGGCGGCCAGCAACTGGTAGCGGCTGCGTGATGCAGTATCCTTTACCGAATCGGCAAGCGCCAGATATTGGCTGGAAGAAAGCTCGGCTTTCACCAAAGAGACGGGGCCCTGTGGCTGGCTGACTTCTGTCCTTGGTGTGCTGCCGCAACCTGCCAATAACGACAGAAACAGCGCAACACCTGCTAATTTCAATTGATTCCGGCTTTTCAACACTTGGCTTCACTCTGGTAATATGCTGAGCTCAGTTTAACCTTCTCCGGCCCGGGGTTAAAGCCTTGGCCATCATACTCCAGAGGTAATTATGTCCCTGCCCCCAGCGCTTTATATCGTTCCGACCCCCATAGGCAACCTGGGAGACATGAGCCCGAGGGCCGTTGAGACTCTTCAATCGGTGAGTTTGATTGCCTGCGAAGACACCCGCCACTCGGGTCGTCTCTTCAGTCATTTTGGCATCAGCACCCGCACCACCTCGGTGCACGATCATAACGAGCGTGCACGCGCCCAGTGGATTATTGAAAAACTGAGCCAGGGCGAGGCCGTGGCGCTGGTGAGTGATGCCGGCACGCCGCTGATATCTGACCCCGGCTACCATCTGGTGTCTCAGGTGCGCGAAGCCGGATTTGCCGTTATCCCTTTGCCGGGCCCCTGCGCCGCTATCACCGCCCTCAGTGCCTCGGGTTTGCCCTCAGACCGCTTTTCCTTCGAGGGTTTTTTGCCTGCCAAGGACAAGGGCCGCACGGATAAACTCACTGCGCTAAGGGAAGACCCGCGTACCCTGATTTTTTACGAATCCCCTCACCGTATTTTGCAAACGCTCGAAGCCATAGTGGCAGTGCTGGGCGCCGATCGCCCCATGGTGATGGCGCGTGAGCTGACCAAGACCTTCGAAACCTTTTTGAGTGGTACTGCGGCCGAGGTACTGGAGAAGGTAAAGAGTGATGACAATCAGCAAAAAGGCGAGATGGTGCTGATGTGCCACGGCTTTGTGGCCGAGGAAACCGAAGAGGCCATTCCCGCCAAGGCCATGGAGACCCTGAGCCTGCTGGCGACCGAACTGCCATTGAAAAAGGCTGCAGCCATGGCGGCGCAAATTCACGATCTGAAAAAAAATGCCCTCTACAAAGCGGGTCTGGATGCCGGATTGTAATACCATCACCAAGGGCGAGGTCGAAAGCCCTTGGTGAGCCGCGGTCGTTGGGCTATAATCCGCGCCGAGTCGACTGGGCAGTCGCTGCGCTCGCAAGAGCGGGGAGGAAAGTCCGGGCTCCACAGAGCAGGGTGCCAGATAACGTCTGGGCGGCGTAAGCCGACGACAAGTGCAACAGAGAACAGACCGCCTGCCTTCGGGCCGGTAAGGGTGAAACGGTGCGGTAAGAGCGCACCGCGCGACTGGTAACAGTTCGTGGCAAGGTAAACTCCACCCGGAGCAAGATCAAATAGGGTTCCTTATGGCGTGGCTCGCGTCGGAACCGGGTAGATTGCTTGAGCCTGCGAGCGATTGCAGGCCTAGAGGAATGATTGCCGCTCCTTCGGGAGACACAGAACCCGGCTTATAGGTCGACTCAACTCTTTGATAAAAAGGCCGCTTTCGAGCGGCCTTTTTGCTTTTATAAGTTTTATGATCACAGTGCTGGTAAGCCTGGTGTGGCAACCTGCTTATCTGGTAAATGGCCCTTAAAATCGGTTCTTTACCAAAAAGCGCCATTCCCAGCTGTCCACATGCTCGCCGCTGCTAAAGGGCACGGTGAAATCCAGGTGAGCGACATGACCGTAGCTTGAGCGGGACGAATAAATGCGGGCCCCTATGCCAATCGCGGCTATGGGATCCCGGTTTTCATTCAGTGCTGCCTCGGGGCCGCCAAAGGCTTGTCCCACATCGATAAAGGCAGCCCAGCCCAATTCTGCCAGCTGATAAAGATTGATATTGGGGTAATAGCGGATTTCCCCCGTCAGCAGCCAGTGGTGATCCCCATGCTGATAGTCGTTGGGATAGCCCCTGAGTCCGGTTTCATCGCCCAGAGCAATAGTCACATCCCCGTAGGTGTTGTTGGAGGTGCCCATCACCGCCTTGCCATAAGCAGTCCACTTGGGATTGATTTGGTAAAAGTACTCAGCGATACCCTGCAGTTGATAATTGTCTTTTTGCGTGGTGTTAAAAGTTGCCCTGCCTTTCAGCCATAACAGCAGCAGGCTGTCTTCGCTGGCAAAGCCTTTGGAAGACGCCATGCCCAGGTGTACGCCGGGTAGGTCGCCGTCTGTGTCCCTTACTTCGAGGCCTGCGGTGAAATAATGTTGCCAGCCCAGGTTAAAGTCTTCGTTGTAGTTGATGAGATGTATGTTTCTCAGCACCCGGTAGTCATCCTGAATGTACTGCCAGCCCACCCAGGGATAGAGAAAGTCCCGGTCCATTGGCAGTTCGGCGCCGGGATAAAGACTGCTTGATTCAAAGCTGTGGGTATCTTGGGTGATGCCAATTATCCAGCGGCTCAGGTGGTCAGGGTTTTTGTCGGCAAGCCAGCCGTAGCGCAGGTTGACGTAATCTACATTATGCGTAAATTCATTCACTTCCACGCCATTTTGCCGCAGGGTATCTGTGCGTTTATCGTGGAGCACTTCGGCCGAGTACATCAGTTTGCCGTCCAGTGTGTAAAAGGGGCGCTCGAAATACAGGTGCGCTGCCTCTCCGTCGCTGTTGTCATAAAAGTCGGCGGCCAGTCTGCCATGGGGCGCTATGGTGAGCGGTATATCAAAGGCGACCTTGTAACCTGTCCTGTCGCGATCGGATTGATATTTTAGGCGGGTTTTTATCCCTGTACCCAGGAGGTTGTCTTCTTTGATGCCGAATGAATATTTGGTGTCACCGCCGTTATGACTGGCACTGATGGTGGGCAGTAACGACCAGTTGTCCCAGGTTTCAACCGCCACATCTTTGTGGCCGTTTGCTTCATCGGCGTCCGGGTCAGGCTCGGCAAACTTGATGTTGGCATCTCTGAGATAGGGCTCGGCTCGTAATAAGCGCTGAGCCTCATCCAGATCTTTTTGGGTAACAGAGTCGGTTTCTTTAAAACTGAGCAGGTTTTTGACCGTGGATTCACGGGTGTTGATGTGCAGGAAGTTGGCCCAGCGGTGAATAAAAAAGGTGTCAGGATCTGACTCATCAAAGATGGGGTGGCTGATGACCAGGATCTTGCCCACTTCGGCACTTTCCTCCCCATCGGCGGCTGCTTGAGGAGTCGTCTCGGCCAGCGCGCCAAAGGCAAGGGGCAGGCCAAGCAACAACGCGCTTTTCACTCGAAGTTCTGTTGCCACTGTCAGCCCCTCCGTTGCCTGGTACCCACATTTCATTAACAGTACAAGCAAGGGGATAGTCAAGGCAAGGCGAGAAAAAACTCAAATTTTTACTTAAGCTTATGTGCAACTATCGACGAAAATCGGGGCTGATGAAGTGTCTCATTAGCCCCGATATATCAGAGGGTTCTGCGCGGTGGCACGGCCACGTTGGCAAAGATGAGGCCGGCAATGAGTGACATAAAAATCAGGAAAATCTGCGACCCCAGATGGGCCTGGTTGAGCATGGTTTCACCCGAGATAAGCACGTTCAGCCCTATGTAGGTTTTGCTGCCCGGTACCAGGATCACTATCCCCTGCAGCAAGGCAATGGAGGCTGGTGCCTTCATCCAGCGGGCGAAGAGGTTAGAGTATATCCCCACGGCAAAGGCGCCGATAAAAATGCCTATGCTGTCGCCAAGATAGATACCGCCCGCCATGGCCGAAAAGAAGGCCACAATCCCGGCCAGCACGCCCCATGGCGCATCCTTCATGCGGGCTTTAAAGATAATCACCAGCGCCATGGACAAAATGGGGACCGCAGACCAGATGGCTAATCTCGGTACGGGCTGAGACTCCATATAAATAGCCTCTCCAAACAAGGCTTTACCCACCACCAGTCCGAGAATGGCACCAAAATACAGCTTAAACAGCAGCATGACCGCATCCATGATGCGCATGGTGCCTGACATGAGATCCCGGGCGGCGAGCTCTGCCAATCCCAAAGTCAAGGCGAGGCCGGGAATAAAGATAATGATCCCCGATAGAATCACCACAGGGATATTGATGCCGGGATCGTACTGGCTGATGAAGGTGGCGCCCAGAGCACAAACAATGGCGGCCAGAGGCTCCAGCATTTCGGCCATGCGTTTGGAACGCTCGGCCCGGTAAACCAGCGCATACACTATCAGACCGAGCAGACCCGACCAGAGCACGTCGTTCCAACCCGAGCCCATCAGCATGGCAAAGGCTGCGGCCGACGAGCCGAACGCCAGCAGGGTGAGCAGTGGGCCATAGGGATTGGGTTTGTTGATGATTTCTTCCAGGCGATCCATGGCATCCTGCAGGGTGCGCTTGCCGCTGATAAGTTCATCCACCAGTTCGTCGGTGCGGGCAAGGGAGCCCAGATCCAGCTCACCGGGTTTCACCCGGGCGACGTGGTTATATTCCTGATCGGCATCGTGTTGCAGTACGAAGGTCATGGAGGTGGGGGAAATCAGAAAATACCCCTCGATACCCAACATTCTGGATACATTTTGCAAGTGGGTCTCCAGTCGGTACGCCGGCGTGCCAAACTTGTGCAGAGCCTTTCCCAACTTAATGATAAACCTGCGTTTTTCAATGAATTCTACGTTGTCCACGCCTAGTATGTCCACCCTGTAGGTTAGTCGGCCTGCCCGCGATTGCACGGGCGCGCGGATCATACCCCAAGTTGCAACCGGGGGGTTAACCGGATTTAATGACATTTCAAAGAATAATGCCAATCCAACAACCTTTTGGAGACAAATATGCCACTACCGGTTGCAGCCTTGTATTTAAGCTTGTCCGCCCTCTTGATGCTGGTGTTTGCCTGGGGTGTCGTCCGGCTGCGGCGCAGCGAAAAAATCGGCTTGGGTGCCGGGCACAGTAAGGCCCTTGAAGTGGCGATTCGGGTGCACGGCAATTTTATGGAATATGCCCCCCTGGTGCTTCTGTTGCTGGCCTGCGCCGAACTCAACGGATTGTCGCCCCTGTATCTGCATCTGATAGGTGCAAGCTGGCTGATTGCGAGGGTGTTGCATGGCATTGGCCTGACCCAGGGCCGGGGCGGTTACCATGCAGGGCGCTTCCTTGGCACCCTTGGCACCTGGATTGTGGTGCTGGTGTTGGCACTGATAAACCTGGCGCAATGGGGTCTTGGCCTCGGGGGATAATTTCGCCATAACATCCGACGAAAAAACTCGGTCTTTGGTTGTTTTTTAGTCACACTTAAGGGCGGAGTCCTGTTATACTCCGCGCCCTTGAAACGGCGTCATCCGGGGATGATGCCAGAGTGATTGAGTCGTCAGGTTAGTGTGATGCGCGTTGAAGCCACCCTTTTCAGTTATCCCAGATTCTGGGCAGAGTGCTACGGCACAGCCCCCTTCCTGCCCATGTCCCGGGCCGAGATGGACCAGCTTGGCTGGGACAGCTGTGACATCATCATAGTCACGGGCGATGCCTATGTTGACCACCCCAGCTTTGGCATGGCGGTGATTGGCCGCATGCTGGAAGCCCAGGGATTCCGCGTGGGCATTATTTCCCAGCCCGATTGGTCCAGCAAAGACGATTTCATGAAGCTGGGTAAGCCCAACCTTTTCTACGGGGTGACGGCGGGCAACATGGACTCGATGATCAACCGTTACACTGCCGATCGCAAACTGCGCCACGACGATGCCTATACCCCCGGAAACGTGGGTGGCAAGCGCCCCGACCGCGCCGTTACCGTGTACACCCAACGCTGTAAAGAAGCCTTCAAAGATGTACCCGTAGTGATTGGTGGCATCGAGGCCAGCCTGCGCCGAATCGCTCACTACGACTATTGGTCAGATAAGGTGCGTCGCAGCGTGATATTCGACGCCAAGGCCGACATCCTGGTGTATGGCAATGCCGAGCGGCCACTGGCCGAAATTGCCCACCGTCTGGCTGGCGGTGAGGCGGCATCACAACTGACCGACATTCGCGGTACCGCCATTATCAGCAAGACGCCCATGCCAGGCTGGCGCGGCATGGACTCCCGCAAAATCGATCAGCTGCATAAAATCGACCCCATCCCCAACCCTTATGGCGCCGATGATGTGGGCTGTCAGAATTTATCCGGTCCCACCGATGTAAAGGTCTTTAACGACGAGACGGCGCCCGACGGCGTGACCGTGGCCAAGCCCATCAGCATACAGCCGCCCAAGCCGCGCCCCTGGGAGCAAACCTATGTGCTCTTACCCGCCTTCGAGCGGGTGAGCGAAGACAGGTACCTGTACGCCCATGCCTCGCGTATCCTGCACCAGGAGCAAAACCCCGGTTGTGCCCGTGCCCTGTTTCAGCCCCACGGCGATCGCGGCGTGTGGGTGAATCCACCGGCATGGCCCCTGTCCACCGAAGAGATGGATGCGGTGTTCGACCTGCCTTATCAGCGGGTGCCGCACCCCGTGTATGGCAAGGAAAAAATCCCTGCCTACGACATGATTAAGACCTCCATCAACATCATGCGTGGCTGTTTTGGCGGCTGCTCCTTCTGCTCCATTACTGAGCACGAAGGCCGTATTATCCAGAGCCGCTCGCAGGAATCTATCGTTAAGGAAATCAAGGATATCCAGGCCAAGGTGCCCGGATTTACCGGGGTGATTTCCGATCTTGGCGGTCCCACGGCCAACATGTACCGTTTGGGCTGTAAGAGCGAGAAGGCCGAAAAGACCTGCCGCCGCCTGTCCTGTGTATTCCCCAGTATCTGTGGCCATTTGGATACTGACCATCAGCACACCATAGACCTGTACCGCGCTGCCCGTGATGTGCCCGGTATCAAAAAGGTGCTGATTGCCTCCGGGGTGCGTTATGACCTTGCCATCGAAGACCCGCGCTATGTGAAGGAGCTGGCCAAGCACCACGTGGGCGGCTACCTGAAAATCGCGCCGGAGCATACCGAAGAAGGCCCGTTGTCGAAGATGATGAAACCCGGCATGGGCACCTACGACAAGTTCAAGGAGCTGTTCGATAAGTACTCGAAAGAGGCGGGCAAGGAGCAGTACCTGATCCCTTACTTTATCTCGGCCCACCCGGGCACCACGGATGAAGACATGGTGAATCTGGCGCTTTGGCTCAAGGAGCGCAAGTTCAAGCTGGATCAGGTGCAGAACTTCTATCCGTCGCCCATGGCCAATGCCACCACCATCTATCACACAGAGCTGAACTCGCTGAAAAACGTCAAGCACAGCAGTGAAGAAGTGCCGGTACCGAAAAAGGGCCGCCAGCGCCGCCTGCACAAGGCGCTGCTCCGTTACCACGACAGCGCCGGTTGGCCGCTCATTCGTGAGGCCCTGATAGCCATGGGCAAGGAGCACCTGATTGGCACAGGTACCCAGCATCTGGTGCCGCCCGAAGGCCGCGCCGAGCAGTGGGCCGGTAAGGGGAACAGTGGCAAGCAAAAGGCAGAGAAAGGCCAGCAGGCCTTTACCCGCTTCAGCGCCAATCAATTCGACGACCGCAAGGGTGCCGGCGAGAAAGGAAAGCCCCAGGGCAAGACACAAGCCAGGGGCAAGGCGCAGGGCGCGACCAACGCCAAAGGTAACAGCCCGGCGAATACTCAGGGCAAGCCTCAGGGTAAAGGCGGCAGCAATGTTCGCCCGGGTGCCAAGCCCGTCTTTGGTAAACCCAATGCTGGAAAAAACAGTGCCGGTAAATCAAGTGCCGGCAAGCCCGGTGGCGGCAGTTCGGCGCCCAAGGCTCGTAAGCCAGGATAATCTCCCAATAAAAACGCCGCTGTTCAGCGGCGTTTTTTATCCCGAGAGATTTCTGTGCTAGTGCAGACCAATGCCCTTACCCTTACCCACAAGGGCGCTGATGTACAGGCCAAGCCCAAAGACGGCGTGGGTTACCAGGCTGTGTGCCCGGGTGCGCCAGGGCCTCGGCGCGCGTGATGCCGCGACTCCCATACCCAGCGCCGGTTGCAGCAAAAAGAAAGGCGCTGCGACAGTGACAAGCCCCAGAGCAACCGCCGGGCCCGCTGAAGGCTCGGTAAACCACTCTGCTCCGGCAAATGGCAGCAGCAGTCCGGCAAAGGCGATACCTATGGCGTAATGGGCGAGCCAGCCAATTAAGATTTCTCCATGCTGAGGCTCGGCGCTTGCTATCGGGTTATGGGTAAAACGCCCTTTGGGCATCCACAGCAGCCAGCGGCCAACCATGGCGTAGTTCAGCGAAGGTACCCCAAACAGCCTGAGTCTGAGCATGGCCCAGAGATCCATCACCAGGGTCGCCCCAGCGCCAATCATCAGTATTTGCAGCAAAAGTTGCATTCTTCTCTCCGGTCCTTGTTGTTAAGCAATCTGCAGGGTACAACTTCAAGTCGACTTGAGGTCAAGGAGGATGGGATGGATATTTCACTGGTGGCCAAACAATCGGGCGTTGCGGCTTCAAGGCTCAGATACTACGAGGAAAAGGGGCTTATTTGCTCCATCGGCCGCGATGGCCTCAAGCGGGTGTTTCCGCCCGGGATTTTGCAGAGGCTTGCGCTGATTACCCTGGGTCAGTCGGTGGGCTTTTCACTGGATGAGATTGCCGGCATGCTCGGAACTGATGGCGTACCCGAGATAGACAAAGCCAGGCTGTTAGAAAAGGCCGACGAACTGGATGCACGCATCAAACGGCTCAGCGCCATGCGCGATGGCCTGAGGCATGCAGCCCAGTGCAGCGCCCCCAGTTACCTCGAATGCCCGAAGTTTCAGCGCCTGATGCAGCATGCCACCAAAGCTGACAAAAAGCAGCGTCGGTCGGGGGCTGCCTTCGGGCAGAAAAAGCCAGCGCGCTAGCTGCGTCAGGAGACAGCTTCCGCAATCACAGCGGCCCGGAGCCAGTCACCTGATGCCAGTCGCCTAGAGCCAGTATCGCGGATAGTGGCGTTTGGGATTGGACGACAGATTATTGATAACCAGCGCCACCAACAGCAGGGCCAGGGAGCCGAGCAGCACAGGGGTAATGGCATACAGGTAGCCGAGGCGCTGCACGCTGTCACCGCCTATCACAGCAATCAGCGCCGCCGCGCCCGCAGGTGGGTGCATGGTGCGGGTCAGGTGCATCACGGCAATGGCAAGTGATACCGCAAGGGCTGAGGCGAGCACTGGATTATCACCCACAAGCTGCCACACACTCACGCCAATTAAGGCCGAAAGCAGGTTACCCAATATCAGATTACGGGGCTGGGAAAAATCCGCCATGGGCGCGCCGTACACCAGCACCGCTGAGGCGCCAAAGGAGCCAATCACAAACATGTGCCCCGGCTCTACCGACCCCATCCATTGCCCCAGGTTTGCTACCAGATAGATGCCCACAAAGGCCCCAAGCCAGGACCAGAGGATTTTTTTCATCGGCGGGCGTGGTGGGCAGGCCGCTTTGGGCTTCATCCGGCGTAAATAAAACTTCATAGACTAGTGCATCTCCCGAGGTGGATAGACGGGGTTGATTCAGGTCGGCTGGTTGGCACGGTTGGGCAGTATCTGCTGCTGCCAATATTGATAAAGTCCGTCGATATCGCCCGAACACAGCAGTGCCATGGCGCCCTGCAGCTCAGCGTCGCTCCAGTGCCACCATGTCATTTCCAGTAATTGCTGTATTTGACGTTCATCAAATCGAAAACGTATGTGCCTGGCGGGGTTGGCACCGACAATCTCATAGGGTGCAACGTCCCTGGTGACCAGCGCCCGGCTGGCAATCACAGCGCCATCACCTATGGTCACACCGGGCATTATCATGGCCTCCGAGCCAATCCACACATCATTGCCCACCACTGTATTGCCCGCGCGGCGAAAGCCATCTACGGCGCCGGCGAAGTGCGGGTTGTCCTGATAGAAAAACGGAAAGGTGGTAACCCAGTCGGTCCTGTGTCCCTGATTACCCGCCATCATAAACACGGCGCCCGAACCAATGGAGCAGAAGTTGCCTATGATGAGCTGGTCCACATCATCGCGTTCCGGGCTCAGGTAGCGTGCGCAGTCATCAAAACTGTGCCCATGGTAGTAGCCGGAGTAATAGCTGTGGCGGCCTGCTTTAATATTGGGGTTGGTAATCTGATCCTTTATCGGTTTGCCCGCAAAGGGATTGTCAAAGTAGTTAGTCATCTCAAAGTTCCCAATAATGCAAAGCCTTATGAATTAAGGCATGGGAGGAAAGGTGCGCGCCGCGGCTGTGGGGAAGGAAAAGCAGCGCTGGGTTTCCATATTTATGCTGTTGAGGGTAATTCAATTTGGCCCGACATCTATGCTAAATGGGTTGATATGGATTACAAATCCTGCAATGGATGGTTAATGACCTTTTGGTATTCCGGATTGGCGAGCCGCCAATATGGTAACCGCGGTAGGGGCACAAGAGAATGGCAAACACAGTAAAGCCTACTTGCTTGCCACCGAATGCTGTGCGCTAAGATTGTGCATCATAAAGCTATTAATCCGTGGTGCTGCTGTTCTGCAACGGAGCAAACTCTGCCTGCAGCCAGTGGGCGAAGGCGCGCACCCTGTGGTTGTGCTCGCGCTTGGGATTTAGCCGCAGGCAATAGTTGTAGCCTGCAAATTCCGGCATGTGGTCTTGCTTTGCAAGCCACCCTTGTTTGACCACGGATTCGGCGAGCACATTGCTGATAAGCGCCATTCCTTGCCCCGCCAGCGCCGCCTGCAGGGTGTACTGCTCCTGCTCGAAACTTTTGATAGTAAAGCCTAATCCGTCAAGGTGCTGCTGCCATGGCAGATTTCCAAGGGCGCTGCTTTCCCGCCAGTGGGTCACAAACAGTCTGCCTGATGGTTGAGGGTTGGTGCTCAGTTGGTAGCAGCTTTGGGTTTCAGTCGCAAGCAGGATTTCCCCATCATTCACCCCTTGACCGTAGCGCAGGGCGATATCCAGCTGCGTGGCCTCGCTGAAGTCATGCAGGCTGTCGCTTGCAAGGATTTGTACGTCGATGTCTGGATAGCGTTGCTGAAAATCCGCAAGCCTCGGTGCCAACCACAGGGTGGCGAACGACGTGCAGCAGGACACTGTGATTTGCGTGGCAGGCTTGGTCAGCTCTGTCAGGGTGTTACTGAGTTCACGGAACATCCGCTCTGTGGTCGCTGCCAGTTTTTCCCCTTCGGCGGTTAACACAACCTGGCGTACTTGCCGCTCGAACAGGCGAACACTCAAAAACTGCTCCAGATGCTTTATCTGATGAGAAATGGCGGTTGGCGTGACGTTAAGTGCCTCGGCAGCGACTTTAAAACTGTTGAAATGGGCCGCTGCCGCAAAGGCTTTAAGGTTATTCAGGGAGGGTAACTGTGAAAACATGGTGAGTATCATGAATGAGATAAGCTAAGTTATATTGCGTGCTTTCTCGTTTGTCCGTCAAGGCGGTGCTTGCAAAAATGCCAGGGTCTTAATTACACCAAGGAATGCCCATGGCCACACTGTTACAAATCGACTCCAGCGCCCGCAACTTTGACCCTGAAAAGTCGCAACATCAATCCATCTCACGCAGATTGGCTGATAGCTTTGTAAAGAGCTATCGGTCGCAGCACTCAAGCGCCCGATATATTCAGCGCGACCTGGCACTGACACCGCCCGATTTTATCACTGTGGACTGGATTGCGGCCTGCTTTAAGAGGACCAGCCTGAGCGATGAGGAGGCGAGGGTGTTGGCGCTTTCCGATGAGCTTATAGATGAGGTAGTGTCAGCTGATGTGATAGTGATTTCAGCGCCCATGTATAACTACGGCATGCCGGCGGCGCTGAAGGCCTGGTTCGATCAGGTCATTCGCATCAACAAGACCTTCTCATTCGATTTGGCCCGTGGCGATTGCCCGATTGAACCCATCCTGAGCGGTAAAACCCTGGTGCTGCTGAGTTCCTGCGGCGAGTCCGGCTTTGAGCCCGGCGGCGCTCAGGCGCACAGGGATCACTTGGGCGCCCACATTGAGCTTCTAAGCCGCTATCTCGGCGCCAGCCGGTTTTTCCATATTGCCGCCGAGTATCAAGAGTTTGGTGATGAGCGCCACCAAAGGTCGGTGGCCGAGGCGCTCGACAAGGCTAAGGGGCTCGCAGCCGATTTGGC
Source organism: Shewanella litorisediminis (assembly GCF_016834455.1). Classification (NCBI taxonomy): domain Bacteria; kingdom Pseudomonadati; phylum Pseudomonadota; class Gammaproteobacteria; order Alteromonadales; family Shewanellaceae; genus Shewanella; species Shewanella litorisediminis. The sequence continues at coordinate 3,891,991 of NZ_CP069213.1, read as the reverse complement.
ATCGCCACTGGCGGTGTAGTTGGATGTATGCTCTGCCGGGCAAACGTTAGGACCAGGACAGGTCTGGTGGACAAACCACAGAGTGCTTGCTCACCCAGCCTGTTCTCTTATGGAGTGGATAATGCATTCAAGGTGGCGAATCCGGGTTTGTCTGACATCAGCTGCCTGAGATTAGGCGTCTTCGCCCTGATAGCCGGAGAGAAAAAACTCCACCTTGCCGCAGCTTTGGCAGGCATACATATCGAGGGCTTCTTTGCTGACGAAAAGCTCTCCCAGTTCACCCAGCACACCCCAACGGCTGCCTTCATGGAAGTCTTTGCTGCCGACAAAACGCAGGGGAGTATGGCAACGCAAGCAGGCGAGCACAGCTTTTGGTGCAGGCGCTTCGCCATCTCGGGGAGTATTGCACTGCCAGCAGACTTCAAAAGCTTCGTCTTCCACCTTGGTGTGGCAATGTTTGCAAATCCAGGACATCAGGTTTCTCCTTAACCTATCTGAATTGATCTTGTGTCTGGCTGACACAGGCTGGGGTCCAGCTTATCGCTGTCCAGCGCTGGCATGATAGCGGCTTGCTGCTGGCCCCACCAGATTAAGAGGACGCAGGCCGCCGTTATGGTCAGGTAGAGAACAGGTTTTACATAGGCTTTGTAGCCACGGACCACCAGTGTGGGTTTATATACTTTCTCTCCCTCGGGGGGAAAGCGGCCTTGCACCAGTCCCCTGATGGCCATCGGCACCAGAGTAAACAACATGGGGATGAGCACCAGTACCGGAATACCCACCAGGATGATCTGCCAGAAATAGTCGGCACCATTCAGGCCGGCAAACTGATAGCAGTGGGGACGATTGGCGAAGTCTTCAATCAATGGATTGAACCACAACCGATGGCCCATAATCAGCAGCAATCCAAGCAGCGAATACAGGCATACCCGCGTCCATTTTTCCTGCTTACTGTATTCCGGTGCGTATTCCATGACAGTCCCTTGTGGTGAAATCACGCCTTGGGTAGCTTAAGGTCGTGGCCAAATGGCTTGGCCTTGTCATCCTCCAATAGCCGCGCCAGCTTTTCAAGCTTGGGGGCGATATAAACCCGACAAAATGGCCTGTCTGGGTCGGTTTTTGATGGCGATTGTTATATTTCCATTCGAACTAAAGGTGCACGCTCACCAAAGTAAATACTGACAGGAACAAGCAAATGCTTATCATCCTGCTGTCGAAGTTGATAATAATCTTCCGTGCATTCAAATGAAAATGAGCTATTTTCCCGAAGGACTAATTTTCGGATGACACCATCGCCTGTTTTCGCTCTGATTTTGCCATCATCGAATGTAACAGTCATCACCGTATCGTCTTCACCTTTGTAAAGGCCAATCAGAGCCTTAGCTTGTTCTGTAATGTTTTTATGAAGAATTGGTGCTGGTGAAAGATGAAGTTGCCTTGCAATCATATTTAACAAAGTTGGACCAGGATGAACAGAATCATTGTTCCCGAATACGGTGCCAAGTAAATCATGCGAGGGAAAATAAACTGACCAAGCCATAAAACCTGGCACTTGCCCTTGATGGCTGTACGACGGTTGGCCGCTTATCGGATAGACATCCATACCAAACCCATAATTGATTGATTCACCGTTGTTTAATGTTGCTCTGGTGACCATCAGCTGATAATTTTCAGCCGAAATTACCTTCCCAGAACGTAAACCACGATACCACAGGCTCATATCATCAAGAGTCGATGCAATTGCACCCGCCGCAAAAATCCAACTGCGGTCAACGGTTTCGGGAGGCAAATACAGATTAGGTGCGTTTCTGTTTGAGGTATAGCCTTTAACCATTTGCTTTGAACTTACCCCTTTAGTCACAACGGATGAATTCTTCATGCCTAATGGCGAGAAAATATTTTGTTGTAAATACTCGCTATATGTCAGCCCAGAAGCAATCTCAATCACCTTTCCTAATAAAATATAACCGGTGTTTGAATACGCATAATCAATACCAGGCTGAGTCAGGACGGGCATTTTACTGACAACATTAATCACTTCATCAATGGGTGCGTACTTGTCCCATCGCTGTCTCACCTCAGTATCCGTGTTGTAATTTGGTAGCCCGGAAGTATGGCTTAGCACGCTTTCAATCGTCAGGCTGGCGTACGCCACTGGAATATCTGTAATAAAATCACCCAGAGTGCTTTTTAAGGATAACTTTTTATTTTCAGCGAGTTGAAGTATCGCAGCGGCAGTAAATTGCTTTGAAATTGAGCCGATTTGAAAAATGTCATCAACTTTTAGTGGTTCGCGAGTGCTTATGTCTGCAACACCGAGAGCGCCTTTAAAGATATGCTTTCCAGCTTGTTCGATACTGACAGCAAATCCGGGTTTATCCGATGACGCATTGCAAGATAACATGGCTGAAAAATCCTGTTCTTGTGCATCAACACAGGTAGCAAAAAATAGAGAACTGAACAGTAACTTTTTTAACATGGGAATAAACACTCCGTTGCAAAGTAAATATAACGATAAGCGCATGCGCATAATCTCTCCGCGTGGCGTGCAGAGCGCTTGTGGGTTTGCACTGTGCCTGCTTAACCGGCAGTTTGGCCCATTGCCGGAAAGTCTGTGTTGCTGCTTAGCGAATTGATATCAGTGTTTTTCTTCGTTGTGGGGCAGCACGGCAATACGTTCGCGCTCGCCGTCACCCGGTTTTTGACTGCTGGCCTGAGGTGGGGTCAGCCTGTAGTCGAGTTGTATCTCAACGGCTTTGGTTGCCCTGGGTTCATATTGCCATTGGTTCAACGCATCGATTGATACCTTATCAAATACGCCCTGGGGTTCTGATTTAAATATCACGACATTGGATACGTTGCCTTTGGCATCGATATCGAATCTCGCCTGTACATAGCCTTCAATGCCCTGTTTGGCAGCATTAATGGGATACTTGGGCTCAATCCGGACCACAGGCCTGGCCTCTTCCTTATGGTCGCCAGCCATGGCAGGGGCCTGGGCCCAGATACCGAGGGCGGCCACCAGTGCCAGTGGGGTCAGCAGAGAATTGGCGCTGAAACCCTTGCTGTGTTTGAGCTGTATGAGTCTTTGTTTCATGGTGTGTTTATCTCCATAGTGGTGTGAAAGCGGCTGCCAACTCCGGGCAACCGTAGCGGCATTGCCAATGAGCGCGCGGCCATAGGCAATACGGTCGGCCTGGCTGAGTTCGATGGTGACATCGGCGTCGCAGGCCATTTCCTGATCCTGTCTGAAGCGGCGATACGCCAGCAGGCACAGGGGGTTAAACCAACACAGGCATAACAGTGCCAGCGCCAGTAAGTTGCAATGCAGGTCGCCCCGGCGCCAATGGCTGAGTTCGTGGGCGAGAATAAGCTCTTGTTCTTTGTGGTTGAAGCGCGCTTCAAAGCCTTCGGGCAGCACAACAGTGGGACGAAACAGGCCGAATACAAAGGGTCCTTGGGCGTCAGTAGAAGCGAGTAAACGTAGTCTGTTATTGGTATAGGTGGTGCTGGCCACCGGCTTGGCGCCTTGCATCAGTCGGGCAAGACGAAGCAGGCTTAAGCCGAGCACAGACACAGCAAGCACCAGACCGGTGACATATGCCGCGTTCAGCCAATCGGTTTTACCGGCGCCGTGGGAAAGCTCGCCCAGGGTGACCCTATAGGTTTCCATCGCGTTGCCACTGGCCGGGCTTGCCATAGGTACGATAAGCGCCAGCAGTAGCACGGGCACACACAGCCACAGGCCATATTGAAGGCGGGCACCGAAACGCTCCAGCACCCAGGGGCGCAGCAGCAGAAGCAGTGCCAGCAGCAGCGTCAGTGGTGGCGTGAGCCTGAGAACGAGCTCAATCATGCTTTTGCTCCTTTTCCCACGCATCGATAAGTTGCTTAAGTTCGGCAACATCCTCTTCGGTGAGTTTGTTGCTGCCCGCAAAGCCCGCCACCAGAGGCGCCAGCTTGCCACCGAATACCCGCTCGATAAAGCTCAGGCTTTCTTTGCGCTGGTAGGAATCCTCGGCGAGCTTGGGGAAGTAAAGATACGCCCGGCCATCCTTTTCAAACCCCAAAGCGCCCTTATTCACCAGCCGGTTTATCAGGGTCTTGACGGTTTTTTCATGCCATTCACCGCTGCGGTTAAGGGCCTCGACTATATCGTTGGCGCAGAGGGGCGCTTGTTGCCACAGCACCTTGAGCACTTCCAGTTCGGTGGGGCTGATGTCTTTCAATTCAGGTTGGGTCATGGCGCTGCCTGTATTATTGATTACAGATGTAATACTAAACCTATTACAATTGTAATCATTATGGCAAGCTTAATTTTTATGCGCCTGTGTTTTGCCGGCAAGTTGAAGCGGGCCTGTATAAAAAAAAGCGGGTTCGCCTACAGGTTGCTGGTGAATTTATTATTTATTTTCAGTAGGCTGTGTTTTTACGCATTCAGGGAATGAAGATGCTGAAGCCACTCGTGTATTGGTACGTACGAATCTTTGGACAAAAAACGGATCATGATCCCGCCCTCGGCTACGGCCGAATAGCTGAGTTTGAGGGATGGCTTCGCAATCGGGATTGGCCACAGTTTGAAGATGCATTCGATGCCATCAGCCGGGGCGAACAGGAAGTGCTGATTGGCTATTTTGCCGTTCAGGCCGACGCCGCACGCTGGTTTGGGCCCTGGCTTCGCGCCTCATCCAGCCCAATTCCGGCACTCTTTGAGGGGCGACGCTTACTCATTCGGGCCTGGAAAGAACGCTCCGGTCTGACCATAGACTATCTGCCCCAAAGCGCGGTGCGAAAATGGCAGCGCTGGGGTAATCAGGCCGTGAATGTGCTGCAGCAAGCCAGGGATATCTCGCCCCGGGATCTGCGGGTGCGGCAAGAGCTGTTGTGGGCCCAGGCCGCCACCGGGGATGCCTGGGTATTGGCGCAGGAAACCCTTGCCCTGTTGTTTGAAAGTGAAACAGCAGATCTGCCGTTGGGCATGACCCTGATGCAAATTCTCAATGAAAAATGGTTTGGCGGGGATGAGCTCGACGAACAGGTGGCAAGGGCGTTGGCATCCAGAAATCCCGCTTACAACTCGCTGTTGGTGTCGGTTTGGGTGGAGCGCTGGTTGAGCGCCATGCAGGAAGAAGTCCCCTTTGCCGATCACTATTTCATGCAGGAACATATTCTCGATGAGCTGCGCGCCTTGGCCATTACCGACACCTGCCTCACAGGACCTGACAAGTATCTCGCCAATATCGCCGCAAACTTCTATGCCTTTGCCTTTTTCAAAGGGCGCGAAAAAATGCTGGCCAGCAAATACCTGTTGCAGGTGAGGGACAAGTACCTGCCCGAGCCATGGCAATACGAAAGCTCGCCGAGAACCGCTATAAACAGTGCCAGACGTTTCGCCAGATTGGGTAACCTAACGAGCTGACCCTGGAGCAATCTTCGCGGTAAGCACATGGTCTTCCCATTGGCCGTTGATTTGAAGATAGGCGCGGGCAAGCCCCTCCGTCTCAAAGCCGAGCCGCTTTAACAGCGCGGCGGATCTGTGATTGGCGGGCATGTAGTTGGCCATCACCCGGTGCAGTTTCAACTCATCGAAGGCATAGGTGAGGGCGGCTTCACAAAGCCGGGTGGCAAGCCCCTTGCCCTGCAGCGATTGGTCGATGCCATAGCCCAGATAACAGGCCTGAAAGGGGCCGCGCACCTGATTGCTGAGGGTTGCCATGCCCCAAATGTGCGCCGGGTCGGCCAACACCAGATAGCTGCATTGGCTGTGATTGGCCAGAGATTCCGAAATGCGCGCCTGCCACTGGGCCGCACTGTGGTAGTCCGCCGCCCTCAAAGGCTCCCAGGGCGCAAAGTGAGCCCGGTTACGGGCGAAATAGTCTGCAATCAGGCTGGCATCTCTGCCTTCTATCAAGCGCACTTCTGCCTTTGCGGCGTCAAATTCGGGCGCGCTGGTGGCATGTTGTTGGGAGGTGTTGTGGTCGTGGCTTTGCATGGCGGCGTCACAGTATCGGGCAAATTTCAAGCATCCTTTAATCCCTGCGATGTTACACTCGGGTAACGTTCCAGCCAAACAGATAAGGAATCCTGATGGGCAAGAAGATGGTTGCAGCACTGACCAGATACCCGCTGTTTTTGATGTTGGGCTTGGCTGCGGCCGCTGGTATCAGCTTGTTGGATGGCGAGCCCTGGCTGGCCGGAAATGGATTCTTGCTGCTGTTGGGGGCAGCGCTTGGGCTGGCAGGCGCCTTATTGTTGTTAACGGCGGCGGGCCTCTTCAGGCGCGTTGGCACCACGGTAGACCCAACCAAGTCCCCGGATGCACTGGTCACCCATGGGATCTATGGTCTCACTCGTAACCCCATGTATCTTGGCATGTTATTGCTGCTCTTGGCACAGGTCTGTCTACTGGGGCGCGGCTTGGCGCTGCTGTCGCCGCTGTGCTTTTTTGTGCTGATGAACGCCCAGCGCATTCCCGCTGAAGAGGCCATGGTGGCGGCGCGCTTCGGCGATGCCTTTACTGAGTACAAGGCCAGGGTACGGCGCTGGTTGTAGCCTGAGCACGTCAGGGTTTGCAACTGGCTCCTGTCAGCGTCTGTTGCGTTCATCATCCGATGAACATTTCATTGCCTCGGGTATTGAGGCATTGCTGGAAGGAGGTTTCTCACCGACATGACTCAGCCAATCAAGTACGTTAAAGCCCCCGGCCGCATCCTGATTGTCGGCTTTGGCAGCATAGGTCAGGGCCTGCTGCCGCTCATACTGCGACATATCGATATCTCTCCCAAAAACATCTGCATCATTACCGCCGACGACAGGGGCCGCGAAGAGGCCGATAAACTGGGTATTCGCTTTATCGAGATGCCCCTGACCCGTAAGAATTACCAGAGTGAACTTATGCCCTTGTTGGGCAAGAACGACTTTTTGGTGAATCTGTCGGTGGATGTGTCTTCCATCGCCCTGATTGAGTTTTGCCAGGCCCGCGGCGCCCGTTATCTGGATACCTGTATCGAGCCCTGGGCAGGTGGCTATACCGACCCCAGCAAGTCTTTTGCCGCCCGCTCCAACTATGCCCTGCGGGAGCGGGTGCTGGCACTCAAAGACAAATACCGCGGCGGCCCCACCGCCGTGGTGGCCCAGGGGGCCAACCCCGGCATGGTGTCCCATCTGGTGAAACAGGCGCTGATGAACCTGCAACAGGACATTCTCGGCACCTATATTGAACCCAAAAGCCGCGAAGACTGGGCCAAGCTCGCCCACGACCTCAACATCGAGGTCATTCACATCGCCGAGCGCGATACCCAGGTGGCCCATCAGGCCAAGGCCATGGATGAGTTTGTGAATACCTGGTCCTGCGACGGTTTTGTCAGTGAAGGTGCCCAACCCGCCGAGCTGGGTTGGGGCACCCACGAGAAACACTTCCCCCGTGATGGTGGCCGCCACGAAGAGGGTTGCGGCGCGGCCATTTACTTAAAACGCCCCGGCGCGACTGTGAAGGTCCGTACCTGGACACCAAACTACGGCCATTTCCACGGCTTTTTGATCACCCACAACGAAGCCATCTCCATCGCCGATTTTTTTACCCTCAAGCAGGAAGGCAAGCTGGTGTATCGGCCCACCTGTCATTACGCCTACCACCCCTGCGACGATGCGGTGATGTCGCTTCACGAGTTCAATGGCAAAAATTTCCAGATGCAGTCGCGTCAGCGGCTGATGCGGGATGAGATTGTCAGCGGTATGGACGAGCTTGGGGTGCTGCTGGCGGGCCATAAGAAGAATGCCTACTGGTACGGTTCGCAGCTGTCTATCGAAGAGGCCAGAGCCCTGGCGCCCTTCAACGGGGCCACCAGTTTGCAGGTCACCTCGGCGGCGCTGGCGGGTATCGTCTGGGCGCTGGAAAACCCCAATGCCGGGGTGGTGGAGTCGGACGAGATGGACTATCGCCGCAACCTTGAGATCATGGGGCCTTATCTTGGGCCCGTGGTGGGAGAGTACACTGACTGGACACCGCTTTATCAGCGTGGCGAACTCTTCCCCGAAGATGTGGATGACGACTACGCCTGGCAGTTCAAGAACGTGCGGGTGTAGTGGGCGGTAACACAAAAAACACCACGGGAAATCCCCGTGGCGAGAGGATATGACCAAACCGCAGCGCCGGTGGAAGTGGAGGTCGGCGCTGTTGCCCGGGGCCTCATGGCGAATCTGCCCCGGGTGTGGCGGTCATCAAGGCGTGTAAATCACGCCGCTTTTTGTGTAGCGGGATCAGGAGCGCAATCAGAAAAAGTAGTTAATGCCCACCGCAAACTGGTTGTCTTCCAATGCTTCCAGCGACTTGTCGTCCATGTCGGAGAAGTCGAGCTTGGCCTCGAAAAACATCACGGTATCCAGGCTGTATCTGTAGTGCAGCCCTACCATGGCGAAGCGGCGGGTCCAGTTGCCTGTGATGGGGGTGCTGTCGTCGGTATCCAAATCGAGATAGGTCAGCACTGCCATGGGCACAAAGCCATTGTCGGCCTGCCAGGCCAGCATCAGCTCGGCGCCGGTGGCATCGTACAGGTCGCCATTCACCTGCTCGTTGTTTTCACTTTGGTGGGCATTAAAGCCCACATAAAGACCGTCGGCCTTGCGCTCGTCGGCATAGTGGTAGTAGCTGCCGTACATGGCGCCGATGCCGATGATTTGATTGGCTTCATCGATTTGGCTGTTACCGATGTGGCCTGTGATATCGCCGCGGTTCATGCCTGCCAGCAGGCTGAATTTATCGGTCACCGCCCAGGTCACAGAGGCGCCGTAGCTGTTGTCAAAACTCAGCTCTGCATCGTCAATCTGGTTGCCGTCGCTGTCGGTCACGCTGATATCACCGTTGTTTTTGGCGGCGTATTGCAGCGCGATGGAAACGGGGCCAAAGCTGTTGCGGTACAAAAAGGCGCTGTCGGCGCGGCCGGTGCCGGTCAGGCCGCCATCGCCAAAGCCGTAGGCGCCCACGCTGTAGCCTGCGAACACGTTGGGCAGGTCTGTGGTGCCGGCCACATCATAGTAGGCGCCCCACTGTTTGCCGAAGGTCAGGCTGCCGTAATGGTCGTGGGACAGGCCCACATAGCCAAGGCGGTTATTGAGGAAGTCGCCACTCTTTTCGGCATTCAGTTTGCCGCCCTGCATCACCAGATCTTCATTGCCTGAGACGATATTCACGCCCCATTCGGTCACCGCATAGGCACGCCAGCCATTGCGCTCTTCCCGCTCGAAGGTAAAACGCAGCTGCGACAGGTTGTCGTTCACTGCGGTTTCATCGCCGTCATAGAGGGCATTGAAGCCAAGCCAGCCGGTAAGGCCGAGGCTGTTTTTGTTGTCGTTGTAAAGCTCCATGGCATTGGCGGCAGAGGCGCCCACGAGCAGTGGCAGCAGCAGTGCCAGTTGTGATTTTTTCATGATTCCACCTTTGAATATCTTGCTGTGGCCCCGCCCTATGACGAGGCCCTATGTGTGTTGTGTTCAGGCCTGTTGCAGGCGAAGTTCGTTTTTCTTGGAGATAACGCCGTACAGGGTCCAGCCGAAGAAGGTGGCAATGGAGCCCAGCATCACGGCGGTTTCACCTGAGCTGTACAGGGCATAGAAGCTGTAAAGCGCGCCCATCACCGCCATGCAGTTGGCCACACGGGCCTTGCTGACCGGGATCTTCATCTGCTTTTGCATTACGCCAAGGGCCGCCATCGACAGGATGTAAGGGATGATGTTGGTCACCACCGCCAGGTTGACCAGGGCTTCAAACTGCTTGTTCAGTGAGGGGCTGATGGTCATCAGGCTGAGCACCGACTGGATAGAGACGATGGCCAGCATGCCAAGCACGGGGGCGTCGGTTTTGGTGACTTTGGAGAAGAGTTTGGGGAAGAAGCCTTCGTCAGCAGAGGCCTTGAACACCTGAGCAATGGTGAACTGCCAGCCCAGCAGTGAGCCGGTACAGCTGATAATGGCGCAGGCCATGACGATGGCGCCGATGGTGGGGTTAAACATCTGGGCAAAGGCCAGACCGAAAGGCGCGTTGGACAGAGCCAGCTCACCGTTTGGCACAATACCGGCAATCACGTTGGTGGAGATGATATAAATCAGCGCTGCGCCCAGGGTGCCGCCCATGACCGCGATGGGCACGTTCTTCTCTGGGTTTTCAACCGCTTCTGAGTTGGCACAGGCTGATTCCAGCCCCAGGAAGGCCCACAGGGTCATGGCGATGGAGCCGCCCAGTGCTTGGAAGAATGGCAGGTCGTGGGGGTTCCAGGCCGACTTGTAGAGGTCGAAGTCAAACCAGAACCAACCTATGATGGACACGCCAATCACCGGCAGAATGATGCCCCACACAGTGATGCTGGACACCTGACCCGTGATGCGGGCACCACCAAAGTTGGCGACTGTGGCGAGCCAGAGCACGCCAATGGTGGCCAGACAGGTGGCGATGGGTGTCAGTTCCACGTCAAAGAGCACGGCGCCATAGCCCACTGCCGAGATGGCAATGGCGACGTTGGCAATCAGCAGGGAGACCGCATAGGTGTAGTTGGCCATAAAGTTGCCGCTGCGGCCGAAGGCGTATTCGGCGTAGCCGCCCATGCCGCCGGATTTCTTGCTGAACATGCCGCACTTGGCGAAGGCATAGGCCAGCGCCGTGGAGCCTGCGGCCGTTACCAGCCAGGACAACACCGAAATGGTGCCCACCTGGGCCAGCTGGGTGGGCAGCATGATGATGCCTGAGCCCATCATGTTAACTATGGTGAGAATGGTGAGTTGAACCACGCCTATCTTGTTGTTTGATTTACTCATAATAGTGTCTCGATTCGTGATGGTTTTAAGGGGCAGCGCGCCTTGGCCGCCCCGCGTTGATCAGCGTTTAAGTACGTAACCCATGGCCTGTACCCGGCCGTTATCGGTGCGTTCCAGATACACACCCTGCAGTTCGGGGGCGAAGCCCGGCAGCAGGTTGATGCCTTCTTCCAGCGCCAGGAAGTAGCGCTGTACCGCGCCGCCCCAGACTTCCCCCGGCACCATACAGAGCACGCCGGGTGGATAAGGCAGGGCACCCTCGGCCGCAATCTGGCCTTCGATTTCACTGAGTGGCACCAGCTCGGCCTTACCACGTACAAAGGCGATATTGGCGTCCTGTGGATTCATCACCGCCCTGGGGAAGTGAGCCGCCCGGAACATCTCTTTTTGCAGCTGCTTCACGTTGCGGCTGACATAGAGGTCGTGCATTTCCTGGCACAGGCGGCGGATGCTGTAACCTTCATAACGCTCGCGGTTGGCGCGATAGACGTTGGGCAGCACTTCGCTTAAGGGCGCGTCTTCGTCAATCAGCTTCTCGAAGCGGGCAATCTGGGTCACCAGATGCTGCATCTTTGCCATGTCCTCGGCGGGGGTCATGAGGAACAGGATGGAGTTAAGGTCACACTTCTCCGGAATGATGTTGTTTTCCCTAAGGAAGTTGGCAAGGATGGTGGCCGGAATACCGAAGTCCTCGTACTCGCCGGTCTCGGCGTTGATGCCGGGGGTGGTGAGCAGGAACTTACAGGGGTCGACAAAGTACTGGCCCTTCTCGTAGCCTTCGAACGCGTGCCACTTGAGGCCGGGCTCGAACTCGAAGAAACGCAGATCGTCAGCCATCTTCTCGGTATCAAAGGTCTGCCAGGGTTCACCTTCCACAGTGGTGGGGATAAAGGGCTGAATGTACTTGCACTTTTTCAGCAGCAGCTTACGGGCTTCGATACCGGCCTTCACCGCTTCACGCCACAGATAGCGGCCACTGGCGCCTTCGTGCATCTTGGCGTTCACATCCAGCGCCGCAAACAGCGGATAGAAGGGGCTGGTGGAGGCGTGCATCATAAAGGCATTGTTGAAGCGCTTATGGTTGCAGTAGCGCTCCTGCCCTTTGATATGGCTGTCTTTTTTGTGGATTTGTGAGGTCTGCGAAAAACCGGCCTGCTGTTTGTGTACCGACTGGGTCACAATAATGCCGGGATCGTCGGGGCCGAGTTCCAACAGCAGCGGCGAGCAGTCTTTCATCATGGGGATGAATTGCTCGTAGCCCACCCAGGCCGAGTCAAACAGGATGTAGTCACACAGGTGGCCAATGCGGTCCACCACCTGACGGGCGTTGTAAATGGTACCGTCATAGGTGCCAAGCTGGATGATGGCAAGGCGGAAGGGGCGTGCTTCCCTTACCCGCTCGGTTGCCACTTTGCCGATTTCATCCCGCAGGTAGGCTTCATCAAAGCAGTGAGAGTCGATACCGCCGATAAAGCCGAAGGGGTTGCGGGCCGTTTCCAGATACACGGGTGTGGCACCGGCCTGAATCAGGGCGCCGTGGTGGTTGGATTTGTGGTTGTTGCGGTCAAACAGCACCAGATCGCCGGGGGCGAGCAGGGCGTTACACACTACCTTGTTGGACGCTGAGGTGCCGTTGAGCACAAAGTAGGTTTTGTCGGCGTTATACACCTTGGCGGCATAGGCCTGCGCGTCATGGGGGGCGCCTTCGTGAATAAGCAGGTCCCCGAGCTTCACGTCGGCATTGCACATGTCCGAGCGGAACACGGTTTCGCCAAAGAAGTCGAAGAACTGACGACCGACGGGGTGCTTACGGAAGAACTGACCACCCTGGTGCCCCGGGCAGGCAAAGGTGGAGTTACCCATTTCAACGTACTTTTTCAGGGTGCCAAAGAAGGGGGGTAACAGGGATTCCTGATAACGGCGCACCGCAGTTTCCACCTGCTTACCGTAAAAATCGGTCTTGGCGTTACACAGCTCAAATACCCCTGTGATGGCTTCGCAAAAATCATCGGGGAAGGCTTCTTCACAGCAGACAGAAACAAATATCGGTAAATTCAAACCGGTATTTTTAATTTTATCGACAATGCCATTATTAACGTCGGTGACGGAAACAACGGCAGCGCCCACATCACAAAAGTCAGTGGTTAATACGTTGACGACTTCCCGTTTGGTATCAAAACAGGCACGAACAGATAAGCTGGCAGCAATTTTTAACGAATTCATAATTAACCTGATTAATTTTGGTTAGCCGGACCCCTGTCAATATATTTAAATCGACATGGTAAATTCCGGGCAGCCGAACAGGTGCTGACAAATAAGGGCTGCGAATTAATGAAAAGGCGCAGTGTTCCCCTGACAGAGTCAGTCCAAGGCTGGCAGATAAATTGTATTTGTATGCGATAGACTCTCGGGCGACAGATAGCCCAAGGCGTCCGGCGAAGGCAGGATTAAATCAGGAAGAAGAATGAATAGTCGAAGTAGTCGCGTTGTTCAGGCATCATAATATGCCTCGTTCGGCGAATATGCGCCATGATCTTTGATTTCTTTCTCATATACAACTCCATTACGAATATCAAGAAACCATTGAAAGAAAATGCCTCATTTGGCGAAGTGATTTTATCCGTGTCGAAAGAAAGATAATTTGAAGTGAATCATAAAAAGCAAAGTCTTTTACTAAATGTAACCCTATGTAATCTGTGTAATTTTATTTATTAATTTACGCATGTTTAATTAAATTCGTACTCATTTATTATTTTATAAATCGGCCATATGAATTTAAATTTTATTTATTTGCATTAATCTGACTGCTTACCCGGCTAAAGTGAATAACCGCGCAGTGCGCTGACTTGGGTACGCTGACAGAGGTTCGCTTTTGGCGTACAGTGACATGGATGAAGGTGCAGCAAGGGAGGCTTGGCCGTGAACGACACCCAGTACAGCGACACAGGTTTTTGGAAAAAGGTGAAGGACTTTGCCAGGCAGGCGGGCCGTGAGGTAGTAGAAAAGGCGTTGTGGCTGTATTATGCCGCTCAGCGCCCCGAGACACCTACCTGGGCCAAAACCATCATCTATGGCGCCCTGGGCTATTTTATTACCCCGGTGGATGCCATTCCGGATTTAACACCTCTGATGGGGTTTTCAGATGATCTGGGGGCCCTGGCCGCCGCACTGACCATGGTGGCCATGTATATTGACGAGGGCAGCCGCACCAGAGCGGCCGAAAAGCTGGAGGCTTGGTTTGGTACAGATAATAGTCCAAGTTAATGATTTTAAAGGGTGTAAAACATGTTTCTCCCGGGTCAAAAAATATTCTGTTGACCCTATTCCAGTTTTTCGAAGCCGGGGCTATATTGTGCCCACGCTGCGCCCTGTAGCCCTGTCGAGATTATCAATGAACGCTTTTGCTCCTTCCGTGTTCACTGCACCTTTCTATTCCTAGGTGTGTTCCATGCGAAAACAACAACTTGAATTTACCTACATGCGCGCCATCGCCATTTTGTGGATAGTGGCCGGACACAGCATTTACAACTCGGGTGCCGGGTTTCCATTGCCGCTGGAAAATCTGGTTCGGGGCGGAACCGCCTTGTTTGTGTTTATCTCGGGCTACTTTTATCACCGGATTTTTCATCCGCGCATGGTGTACAAAGAATTTATGGTCAGCAAGGTGCGCAACGTGCTGCTGCCATTTTTATGGGTGTCGCTGGTGGGCCTTGTCATGCTCGCGACCCAGTGGAGCCTGATGTACGACAGGCCCCTGTCTGAGGTTGCCAAGGGCATCTATTACACGGTGCGCAATGGGTATGTGCTTTACCCCCATTGGTACATTCCCTTTATTCTGGCGGTATTTGCCATCTCTCCGGTGTTTTCTGCCTATATCCGCATGAGCAATGCCGCGCGCTGGACCCTGCTGGTGCTGAGCTGTGTGATAGCCCTGCTTATCCACCGTCCCATCGGCAACATCAATGTGCTGCATTCCGTGGTGTATTTCACCCCCTTCTATCTGATGGGGATTTTGTATTCGGCCCATGAAGAGTGGCTCAAAGAAAGAGCCGTGCCGCTGCTGTGTTTGGCGCTGCTGGGCACCCTGATTAGCCTGTATATGCAAACCTATGTGCAGGGCCATGTGGGCAATTATCATAAAGAAGCCCTGAGTTGGGGCGGGGTAGACTGGCAGTTTGTGCAGAAGTTCAGTTTGGTGATCCTCGCTGTTGGGTTGTGCCTGTGGCTGTCTCAGCAATCACTCTCCGAGCGCACCCAGAAGAGTCTCAACGCCCTGGCCGAGATGAGTTTTGCCATCTTCTTTATTCATCCGCTGTTTTCCATCCTGTTCGGTGTCATTACCGGGCTGCTGCGTTTCAAGCTGGCTCCCGGCAACATGTGGGCCAGTCTGGGATTGTCGATAGGGATTTTTGTATTTTTGCTGGTAGGTAGCGTACTCACCGCCAATGCCATCAAGGCAAGACTCGGCGATCGCTCCCGCAGTTACATCGGCTGGTAAGTTTCAGACTCAATTCACTCTGAATTGATAAGCTGTCATCTTTTGGGTGGGGTGAAATAGATGAACAAGACACTGATTTTGATGGCATCGCTGGCCGTCAGCGCCAGCGCAGTCGCTGGGGGTAAACCGGCTGCAGCGGACTTTTTTGACAGACTCGGCGCCCTGTGCGGCAAGGCATTCGAAGGCAAGGTCACTAAAGGAAACGAGGCCGATTCCGCGTTCGCCAACCAGCGTTTGGTGATGCATGTGCGTGAGTGCTCAGAGAATCAAATCAAGGTGCCTTTCCACGTAGGTGCCGACAGTTCCCGCACCTGGGTTATCAGCAAAACTGACTCAGGGCTCAGGCTCAAACACGACCATCGTCATCAGGATGGCAGTGAAGACAAGGTCACCCAATACGGCGGCGATACCCGGGATGCCGGTAGCCGCGAGTGGCAATCTTTTCCGGTGGATGACTACTCCATTGCCAACTTCAAAGAAAATGGGCTGGACAAGTCAGTGACCAACGTCTGGCATCTGGGGTTGACCGGGGAGGTCTTCAGCTATCGTCTCACCCGGGAAAACCGCGACTTTCTGGTGGAGTTTGATTTAACCCAGCCAGTCGATACGCCCAATGCGCCCTGGGGGCATAAATAACCCCGTCTAAAGCGCGCGGTTCAAATGAAAAAGGCGACCCTTGGGGCGCCTTTTTGCTGATGGCATTAAGTCTGCTACTTGCCTTCGAAGGTGAATGACTGACCCGCCAGTGCGGCCTCAAACATCAGCCCGCCCTTGGCTGCCGTAAACACAGTCATGCCATTGATATAGGCAGCAGTGGCATTCTGGGCGCCGCCGGCCTGACCGGCTCCGGCCGAGTTGCCCGTGGTGCCTGCCTGGGCATTGGCGCCCACGTTAATGGCCACGGCGGACGCCTGACCACTGAACTCAAAGCTGCCGCTGGTAAAGTCGCTGAAAGCCTTCTCGTCTTTAAAGAAAATGATTTCGCTGTAGGCCTGGCCCCCCAGTTGGAAGCCAATGGACACCTGGGTCATGCTGGAGTCGCCCACATAGGCACCCTGACGATAAACCCGGCCTTTGCCGTAGGCTGCGCCTATACCGATACCGCCTTTGCCTATGGTGGGGAAGAGGGCATAGCCATAGGCGTTATCGAAAAACCTGTGGGTTTCGCTGGCCTGTTTAAAGGTGGCCAGCGCCTCCTGATATTTGGCGTCATCCTCTGCGGCGAAGGCTTGTCCAATGCCCAGCAGCATCAGAGTGGCAAGCAGCAAATGCTTGAATGATTTCATGGTACTCTCCTTTTCGGATGAGGGGGTGACTGACACCAGCATAGGCATGGAGCAGAAAAAGTGAATAGCATTCAGTAAAAAAGCGCCCCGGAAGGCGCTTTTTTTGCCTTGGTGTCAGCCGGGGTTCAGAAATACACCGCGAATTCCACCGAGGCCTTTCTCAGATTCAGGGCTCTATTCCCAAAACGTAATAGTTAAACCACTTCAAATCCCACTCCATCTTGGCTTTGCGGTGCTGATACTTGGACAGGCCATGGCCCTCGCCGGGATAGACCACCAGTTCCACAGGTACGCCCAGATAGTTATGCAGTGCCCGGTACAGGCCCTGAGCATGGCCCAGGGGTACCCGCGCATCCTTCTCGCCGATGTGGATTAATGTTGGGGTTTTGATTTTATCGGCGTGGGTCAGGGATGAGCCATGGTTGTAGGCATCGGGCTTTTCCCAGGGCAGGCCTTCCATAAAATTGACCACGTGGCCTGGTGTGTCTTCCAATATCCACTGCAGACGCTGGTCGAACACCCCGGCACCTGAGCTGGCGGCCTTGAAACGGTCGGTGGTGCTGATAAGGGCGTTGGTCAGGTAGCCACCGTTGGACCAGCCCATCACCGCCAGCTTGTCGCCGTCCACTATGCCGTCGGCAATCAGCTTATCGACGCCCGAGAGTATGTCTTTGACTTCGATATCGTGTTCGCGGCCAACCAGGTCGGTGAGGAACTTATCGCCATAGCCGGTGGAGCCACGGTAGTTGGGTGACAAGAGTGCCCAGCCCTGAGCCGGGAAGCTGGCGCGGCCGTAGCTGCGGTGTTGCAGCGAGTAAGGCGTAGCGGCGGTGGGGCCGCCGTGGATTTGCACCACCAGTGGCAGCTTGCCTTTGGATTTATCCCAGCCAAAGGGCAGTTCCAGAATGCCTTCCACCTCAGTGCCGTCCGGCGCCTGCCATTTGTAGATGCTGATTTGTGGCAGTTGCCAGTCGGCGCTCTGTGGGTTGATGTCGGTCAGACGGTTTGCCGAGGCCCGCTTGCTGTTGGCGTCGGCCACGAAGAGATCGGTGAAATGATCCAAACCATTGTGGCTGAATGCCACCTGAGAGCCACGGCTGTTGAAGCTGTAGCTGCCAATGACAGTATCCCCTTCAATCAGGGTGCGGGTATCTTCCTGTTGCAGTCCATCGATTTCGGTGCACTGCAATTTGACTCTGGCAGCATCGGCCACCCGGTAACAGATCTCATCGCTGCCGGGACGCCACTGGATATCGGCGCCGTTGAGGGTGGCTTTGCCGCGGCGACTCAGCTCCATTTGGCCCTTGCCAAGGGTGTTGACCACAAACAAGCGGCCGGGGTGGCCATCAAAATCGATACGAAACGCCAGGCGTTTGCTGTCGCTGTGCCAGGCCAGCCCTTCGAGCCAGCCATAGGGAGAAGCCGCCTGCTCGCGCCAGGCCTTGTCTTCCAGCACCCGGTTTTGCTTATTGGCAGTGTCGAACACTTCCACCTGCGACCAGCCTTCGAGATAGACGAGTTCATTGTCTTCGGTGGTGATGCGGGCGATTTGGTTGCCATCGGGGCTGACACTGAAATCCCATACCACCTTGTCATCGTCCAGCAAGAGCTCCTGGCGGAAGTTCACCAGATCCAACCTGTACAGCGGATTGGTGTCGCGCTTGCCGTGACCATACTGGGGGGCACTGTGGCTGGAACGCATGGCAGCCCAGTGGTCTTTGTCTTTGGTGTCTTTGTGGGCGAGAAAATACAGGCTGGCGCCGTTGGGGGCCAACTCAAAGGCCGAGACCCCTTCGGCTTCCCGGGTCATGGGCACGGCGTCGCCGCCGGTCACGGGAATACGGAACACCTGCGCCTTGCCATTGTATGGCGCCTTGGCGTCGTCACGTTTTTCTTTGCCGATAAAGTAGATGAACTGGCCGTCCGGGCTCCACACGGGGCTGGACTCGCTCTCGTCGGTGAAGGTGAGCCGCGTTGGCTGACGACTCTTGATATCGATTTGCCAGAGGTCATTCTGGCTCTTATCCAGGTCTTTGTTCCAACGGCCTTCGAGCCACAGCGCATGGTTGCCATTGGGGCTTAGCTTAACCGTGCCCATGTTGGCGATATCGAAAAAATCATCCAGGGTGATCTGGTGGCTTGGTGCGGCCATGGTGGCTGGTGCAGCCAACAAACCGGCTAAAAAGAGGCGTGGGTAAAGCGGTGACATCTGGTTTCCCCCGATTGCTGAACGTGCTTTTACCTTATCGGGTTGAATACAAAATCACCATGAAAAACTTACTTTTTTTCCTCACGAAGCAAGGCTTGCAGGTAGTTGAGCTCGTCGGCACTGAGCAGTTGGCTGCTGGATTTTTGGCTGACTTTGGGCGGGAGAGTGAGTTGGCCGCGAAGGTAGGCTGCACGGGTAATTTGATGCAGGCCGTAAAATGCCAGCAGGTAGAGGCTCAACAGTAAAATCATCCGCGGCAACATCAGCATCAGGGCGGTGACACCATCGCCGAAATAAATGGGGATCAGAGTCAGCACCACCCTGAGTAGCCAGTTGAACATCAGCGCCAGGCACAGGGTCATCAGCCAGCGAAAGCGGATATCCAGCAGGCTTTGCTCGTGGGCGCGGGCACCGCGGCTGGAGTGAGAGAGCAATAACCTGAAAATCAGCACAAAGTAGCAGCAGGTTTGGATAAACAGCAGCACGGTTAACAGGGCGGCCAGCGGACTGTAGTCGGCGAGGGAGAGCTTGTCTGCGCCACTTGAGATCATCAGTCCGGGGCGCAGCAGCTGGTCTATCGCTACGCCAATGGCAATCAGTGGCGCGGGCAAATAGTGATACCAGAATCGGCCGCTGCGTTTGCCGAGTGCCTGAAGGCAGTACTGATACAGGAGCGGCATCAACAAAAAATAGCCCGGAATAAACAGGCTATAAATGAGTGGCATGGGCAGCGACACAGTCTCGCGGGTCAGCAGGCCACTGAAGAAGGTCAGGGACAGCAGCGAGAAGATCCCGGCGAGCAGCCTGTGATGACCGCTGTTTGAGCGATAGAGATAGCGCAGATAGAGTCCCAGACCCAGGCAGTGGAGTGCGCCAAGCAGCGAAAGCCACTTAAAGGTTTGCTCCAGAAACTCCATCATGGGCACGCACTCATGTGATTGAAAAATCGACTGCTGAAAGTCCTTTTTTAGCCCATGTGCCCAGTGGTGGCAATCCTGCCTTATTCTGATGCGGCTTTTTGTAACCGCAGATGTCGATTTGAAAGGTTTTTGGGCGGTTTATCGGGGGCGGGTTTACGCTCCAGCAACAGATGTCGTATCGCCATGATGGGGTGGGGCAGCAGCATCCTGGGGCCCGCATAACGCATGATTTGGCGCGCCTGCTCCCGGGGTTCGGGCTTGTAGCAATGCACCGGGCATTTATTGCAGGTGGGTTTTTCCTGGCCGTAGGGGCAGCGGTCCAGGCGGGTCTTGGCGTATTCCATAAAGGCCTGACATTCGCCGCAGGGCGTTTTGCCGCCATGATGGTCCCGGCAGTAGATGGCGACCATGGCGCAAATGGTGGCAAATTCCCGTCCCAGATTACCGCTCAAGCTGAAGGACTCTGACATGATAAATACCCAAGCAATTTACTTGGTTTTATCTTAGTCCCCGCGCCCGGCCAACTCAAAAGTGGATCGCCAAAGCATGAAGATGCGCACAAAAAGAGTCTTTTGAAGTCGGTGGCAATTTTGATGCCCGATGCCATGAAAGGTGCATAAATACTTGATTTGAACAGGTGAAATGCTCTAATAATAACCACTGTTCCCGGCGCCTGAAGCGGGCCGGACATTGGGGAATGGCGGCTTGGCTGCCAAGAGAAACAGGACACACACCATGAAATACGTCGTACTCTTCCTGCTGGTGCTGGCTGGGGTCTTCCTCTACAAACGCGCCAAGCGTCTGGCCAACGAAGAGCATCAGGTACACAAAACACGTACCCTTGCCGGCCAAAGCGAGACATCAACAGCAGAGGTTGAAGCGGCCAAGCCTGCAGAAGAAACGCCCGACGCGCCTGTGATTGCAGCAGCGCCCGTGAAAAACACACTGCCAGAGCCAGAGCCAGAGCCAGAGCCAGAGCCAGAGCCAGAGCCCGTTATTGAAACGCCGGCACCCGCTGCCAAGGGCCTGGCCGTACCTGGCTTTGCCAACGAAGCGATGGCGCGTGCCATTGGCGAGTACAATGGCGCGGGCAGCGAAGAGCTCAAACATCAAAGCCTGCTGGCGGTCATCAATGAATGCTATAAACAGCGTAAAGATGCTGCCCATCTCGGATTTGGCGCCGGCCTTGCCGATGAGTATGCCAAACTGGCCATCAAGGTATTGGGCATGGGCAAGCCGTTAAAAGGCGTGGGCTTTATGCAGCTCTCGACCCTGCTCAATGATAAAGGCGACTTTAACGGTGCCATCGAACTCTGTCGTCAGGCAGTGGATCATGGTCTGTCCGATGGCACTGTGACCGGCTTTGAAGGCCGCATCAGCCGCATCGAGAAGACGCGCGACAAGGCCGCAGGCTAGTAAGTGCGCCTCTGAGCAGGATAAAATAGCGGGCGGTGCATCTGGCACCGCCTTTTTTATTGGGAGATGCCCTTGATACGCGCCGCACTTGTGCTCATCACTGTCCTCTTGGTTGGTGCCTGTACTCAGGCAGACCAGTGGACGCTGGCCTTCAGGGCTGCGCCTTCGGATGCCCCCTGGCAATTCAGTGAAGTGGCCGGCCACTACCACAGCCTCGAACAGTGTCAGGCCAAGGGCGATGGACTGGTGCGTCTTGGTGGTGACAAAGGCCAATACCTGTGCGCTCAGCAATGTGAGGCACAGCAAGGCGAGCTCAGCTGCGCGCTTCTTGCCCCGTCAACGTCTTCCCCCATTGCCCAAGAGAGCCAATGAACATCTATGACATCCGCCTCGACAAAGAGGCAGTGAGTTTGGCCATTCGCGGTGATATCGATTTTGACCGCTTTGATGATTTCGCCGAACCCCTGGCCGCGGCGATGGATTGCCGGGTGCTTGAGCGCCAGTGGGGCGCCGACCGCCATCAGTGGCTGCTCGACTTCGAAGGCTGCCGCCTGTGGCTGAACTTTGAGTTCTACGGCGACGTGGCCTGGCTTGCCAGCGATCGCGAAGAGGATCTCGAGGTGCTCACGTTTCTCGCCAGCCTGCTTAAGCCATTCATTCGGGAGGAGCAGTCTTGAGCCCCGCCTTTCATTTTCAGACCCTGACGCCGGATACCATACTCGATGCCATCGAGTCGGTGGGCATCTACCCGGAAACCGGCCTGACGCCGCTGAACAGTTTCGAGAACCGTGTCTATCAGTTCCGCTGCGATCGTGCCAATCGCTATGTGGCCAAGTTTTACCGGCCCGAGCGCTGGACAGATGAGCAAATACTGGAAGAACATGCCTTCGCCTTTGAACTGGGTGATGCCGAGGTGCCCCTGGCGGCGCCTGTGGTGATTGAAGGCCAGAGCCTGTTTCAGTTTGAGGGCTTTCGATTTGCGCTCTTCCCGTCCATCGGCGGGCGCCAGTTCGAGATGGATAATCTCGACCAATTGGAGGCCGTTGGCCACTTCATAGGCCGCCTGCATCAGGTGGGGAAAGCCGGGCGCTTCAGTGAGCGCGAAACCCTGTCTTCGGCCATGGCCAATGAAGCCTTGCAGGTACTCCTTGCCTCTCCCCATGTGCCACAATCCCTGATGGTCGACTTCGCCGCCGCGGGACAGGCGCTGGTGAGCGCCATCGAATCGGTCTGGGTAAAGACAGACACCCTGCGCCTCCATGGCGATCTGCACCCGGGCAATATTCTCTGGACCCCAGATGGTCCGGGGTTTGTTGACCTG
This sequence comes from Shewanella litorisediminis, assembly GCF_016834455.1. Taxonomy (NCBI): domain Bacteria; kingdom Pseudomonadati; phylum Pseudomonadota; class Gammaproteobacteria; order Alteromonadales; family Shewanellaceae; genus Shewanella; species Shewanella litorisediminis. The sequence continues at coordinate 3,869,535 of NZ_CP069213.1, read as the reverse complement.
GATGATGCCCGCAGCGGCCCGGCGGTTCAGGACCTGTGGATGATGCTCGCGGGGGACGACAATGAGCGTCGCCTGCAGCTCGATACCCTGCTGGGTGCCTATGAGGAATTTTGCGATTTCGACACCAGAGAGCTGGCGCTGATAGAACCCCTGCGGGGATTGCGTATGCTCAGCCACATGGCCTGGATCAGTCGCCGTTGGGACGACCCGGCCTTTCCCATGTACTTTCCGTGGTTTGCCGAGGATGCCTATTGGCAGCGGCAAATTCGCGATATGCAGGCGCAGGTGGCGCAAATTGCCGAGCCACCTCTGAGTTTGCAGCCTTTTTGACGTGTTTTGTAACACAAAGTTGAACTAGGGGCTTGAGATGGCATCAAAAAGCGTATTAGTTTAGGCATCGCCCAATGAGATTTGGTCCACCGGACCCGCTAAGCAAGGAAATAAAAATGAAAAAAGCACTCTTAATGGCAGCCGCGCTGCTGGTTGCTCCCCTGATGTCCATGGCCGCCGATTTCAAAGAAGGTGTGCATTACGAAGTGATTAACGAAGGCCCTGGCAGTGCCAAGCCCGAAATCACCGAGTTTTTCTCTTTCTACTGCCCACACTGCTACAGCTTCTCCAAAACTGTCGTGCCCATGATCGAAGCCAAAAAGCCGGAAGGTGTTGCTTTTAATCAGGCCCACGTTGACTTTATCGGCCGCGAAATGGGCCCTGAAATGTCCCGTGCTTTTGCCGTGGCCCATCAGCTGAAAGTTGAGAAAAAAATGGAAAAGGCCCTGTTCGCCGCTATCCACGACAAGAAGCAGCACTTCACCAATCGTGACGACGTGCGTGCCCTGTTTGTGGCCAACGGTGTGGATGGCAAAGATTTCGACTCTGCTGCCAACTCCTTTATGGTGAACGCGCAAATGTCCAAGATGAAGCGCGATACCGAAAACGCCAAGCTGTCCGGTGTGCCTTCTCTGGTGGTAAACGGTAAGTACAAGGTACTGACCGACTCCATCAAGAGCTACGAAGAAATGCTGGATATCGCCTTCTACCTGGCGACCAAGAAAGACTGAGTGTCAACACTCAACGAAAAAAGCGCCCCAGAGGCGCTTTTTTTATCCCCCAAAGGGGCTGAGTGGGTTTTCACAGACTGTAAGCCGATGAAAATCCAGGGGCAAAAAAAAACCGTACTCCCTGGTCGCAAGAAGCACGGCATAGAGCCATTTGGCTCAGTTTTACCCTGAGTAACGCGTCAAATGTAGCAATAAGTCAGAAGCTTGGCAAGCGCCAGAGAATTGACGTGACAAAAAATGTGTGTTCGGCCAAGAGGTAAATCAGCAGCTTACGTAAAGTGAACGGAGAATTTGGAAATTTCTGCTGTACCGGATGAAACTCGACTGCTAAAACTGATGTCCATTTGATGGGTTCACCAAAAATAGAACAACAAAAGGAGGGTCTCGTGAGGGTTTTTCCTGTGTATGCTCCCAAGCTCATCGTCAAACATGTACGGATTTTTTTGACGGGGGCAATCTGGGTTAAGGACCTGGGAAGGCTGGAGTTTGAAAAGGGAAGATTTTTACTGCCCAGAAAGAGCCTGCCTCAGGTTAAGCAGGCGATTCTGGAATTGAATGAGCTAATAGAGGCTCAAAATCAAGAGGTCAAAACGGCCTGATAGATCAGTCAACCTGGTTGCTCAGCAAACCAACAAGACCAGTGATCTTGTCATTCCAGGAGCTCAGCTCCTGTTTAAGCTGATGGTTTTGCTCCGCCAGGTTGGCCGCTTTCTCTCTCTCATCGTCGAGTTCAAGTTTCAAAAGCTCAATGGTTTCCAGGGCGGTCTGGATTTTGGTTTCCAGTTGGGACAATAATTCGAGGCTCATGGGAAAGGTCCTGTAAAAGGTTCTGGATGGAGCCCAGATTCTAGCAGGCTCATGGCGCCGGACCTAGCGCTAATGCGCTTTTTCACGCTTTCTGCTACCCATTTTCAGCCAGTTCCCCTCTTTGCCATATTCCCCGTGGCAGTTATGCTGGCAGTATCCGACAGACTCTTCGAATGGATGTGGCTGACTTGATGGAACTTATTCCCCTGTTATTGACGCTGGCACTGGCTTTGCTGCTAAGGCGCACCCTCATTGCACTTGGCGCAGGCGTTGTGCTGGGTGCGTTGATTTTGAATGATTTTTCACCATTAACCAGCCTCAATTACCTGTTTGATACCCTGACAGAGCTGTTTTATCAGCAGAACCAATGGCGGTGGTGGCATCTCAACGTGCTCTTTGCCATGTTGCTGCTTGGGGTGATGACCAGTTTACTCGGTCGAAGCGGCGCTGTGGATGAGTTTGGCCACTGGCTCTCGGCGCGGGTACAAAGCCGCCGTCAGGCCAGAATGGGCATCATAGGCCTGGGCTTTCTGGTGTTTATCGACGGTATCTTCAGTTGTTTGGCGGTGGGGAGTGTCGGGCGCCCCATAGCGCGCCAATATGGTATCTCGCCGGCGCAGCTCTCTTATATGGTCGACACCACTGCGTCTCCCCTATGCTCACTGGTGCCCGTTGCCAGCTGGGGGCCCTATGTGATGGCTCTGTTGGCGGGGATCAGTTTTCTGCCTGTCTCGGCGCTGGATGCCTTTATCACCATCGCCTCGGTTAATTTCTATGCGGTGTCGGCCCTGGTACTGGTGGGGGTGGGCAGCCTCTTTAACTGGGGGTGGTCTGCCAAGGTCGATGATGCGTCCAATCTCGAGGCTTCCCCTATTGACAGTGGGTATCAGCAAACCCCTTCGCTGAAAACCGCCTCGCCCTGGCCGCTGTTGTTGCCCTTGTTGGGGCTGCTGGTGGGCGCCTTGTTGTTCACCCTTGCATCAGGCGCCTCACTGGCCAAAGAGCCGGGCATGGCTGCCTGGCTTGCCGCCGCGGACGTGGGCGCGGCCATGCGCAATGCCAGTTTGACCGCCGTCGTACTGGCGGCCTTGATGGCGCTTTGGTCTGATAGGGGGCGCGGGCAGGGGCGTGGGCGCGGAATGCATCCCCTGATAATAGATATGCTGGTGGGGCTGAGATCCATGTCGCTCGCGGTGGGCATCTTGTTGCTCACCTGGATGATAGGGGCGCTTATCAAGGATTTGGGCAGCGGCGCACGTATTTCGGCGCTTGCCAATGACCTCCTGTCCCCCAGCCTGCTGCTTGCCGGTATTTTCGCGCTCTGTGCCATCATGGCCTTTGCCACCGGCACCAGTTGGGGTACCTTTGCCATCATGATCCCCCTCTGTGCTCAGGTGGCACAGGGTCTGGCCCCTGAGCTTCTGTTGCCGGCGCTGGCTGCCGTGATGGCAGGCTCAGTATTTGGCGACCACTGCTCGCCGATTTCCGACACCAGTATCCTCAGTGCCACCGCCAGCGGCGCGTCTGTACATGAGCACGTCACCACCCAGCTGCCCTTTGCCCTGATTGCGGCCATCGCTGCCCTGTGCGGTTTTCAGCTGCTGAATCTGGGGGCGTCTTCGCCCGTAGCCTGGACCTTGACCCTGCTGACGGGAATTGGGCTGTTGTGGCTGTGGCAAAGTAAGTGCGCCAGTGGAAATTTACTCAAGCAGGATGGACAGGCTTAGCCTGTTTTGGCCTGTCCGGCTACAATCCTGCCTTTTACGATGGAGAACCCCATGAGCATCATTCGAATGGATACCGGCGCCCGCATGAGCAGCATAGTGATACATCAGGGCACTGTGTACCTGTGCGGTCAGGTGGCCAAAGACAAGCTGACCGACATCCGCACCCAGACCCAAACCATGCTGGAAGAAGTGGACACCCTGCTGAGTCAGGCGGGCAGCAGCCGTGAGCACCTGCTGAGCTGCACCATTTATCTGAAAAACATGGCCGACTACGACGCCATGAATGAAGTGTGGGATGCCTGGGTCCCCAAAGGGCACGCCCCGGCGCGGGCCTGTGTGGAAGCGGCCATTGCCGAGCCCGAATATCTGGTGGAAATTTCCGTGGTGGCGGCCCTCAGGGCCTGAATCTAACCTATCAGCACCCGGCCGAACCCGGCACCCTCGATATCCGGGGTGATGGCGATGATGCGGTCGAGTCTGATGGCCCTTTGCGACGTGGCGGTTTCTATCAGCAGCCACTCGCTCTTGTCGGCGCGGGTCTCTGTGGTCACCGCCCGCCCGTGAATGCGCCCCTCATCTTTAAGTTCCAGCAGCAGCGGGTACCTGCGAATGCAGGCCAACTCCAGCACATCATAGCGGTCGCAGGCAATGCGTTGATAATCTTGCATAAAGCTCCATGAGTAGCATCTGGTGACAGGCGGTGTCGATTTAACCTTAGTGAGTTAAACGCAATTTTCAAGTTGGCCACTGAAATCCACTGCGCGGCGGTAAGGTCTTACTCCATACCTGCCGGCGGTGGAGTGTTCACCTTGAAAGCGATGTTCCTGTTTGGCCTGCTGCTCGTCTTGCCCATTGCTGTGCCCATAGCGGCCTTTGAATTTGAAGCGAAAAGCCACAGCGCACAGCCCCAAATTATTGAACTCTATACCTCACAGGGCTGCAGCAGCTGCCCACCGGCCGAGGCCTGGATATCTGGCTTCGCCAATGAGACCGGGCTTTGGCGCAGTCTATTTCCCCTGGCCTTTCATGTCAGTTACTGGGATTACCTCGGCTGGAAAGACCCCTTCGCTGACCCCGCCCACGGCAAGCGCCAATATGCCCACTGGAATCGCAAACACAGTAAAGGGGTGTACACACCGCAAATCTTTATCGGAGGGCGGGAATGGCGCGGCGATGAGGTGCCAAAAGCCCAGGCGGGGCAGCTCTGGTTAAAGCTGGAAGGGCAAAGCCTGCAGGCGCGCTTTGAAGGCCAGGCCGACAGCCTGCATCTGGCGGTGGTCGGTATGGGGCTGGTCAGTGCCATTGGCCGGGGTGAGAACCGTGGCAAACGGCTCACACAGGACTTTGTGGTGCTGCAACATTGGCAATTCAAGGGGAGCGCCACTGACACAGGCGTCCATTTCGCGGAGGAGTTTGAGCTGACATCCCGGCCTGAGTGGCAGCAGGCGAGCCGCCTTGCACTGGTTGCCTGGGTGGAATACAAGTCGCTGCCGCTGCAGGCCGTTGGGGATTGGATGCTGCCCTGATCTTGTCAGCTTCTGCGGTTTGTGCTCTTGTATGGCATTCAATTGATGGGCTTTTTCAGGGAGGATGCCGGAGTGAAACTGGTGATGGTACATGGCTGGAGCGTCACTGACACCCGGGTGTATGGCGGCTTGCCCGGGGCACTGGCCCGCTTTGCCCCCGAGTCGCTGGCGCTGGATATTGAGCACATCTTTCTGGGCCGTTATATCAGCTTCAATGACGAGGTACGCCTTGCGGATGTGGCCGACGCCTTCGAGCGAGCGCGGCAGGAGCGGCTGCAAGACAGCCAGTTTGCCGTAGTGACCCATTCCACCGGGGCGCCGGTTATCAGAACCTGGCTCGCCCGCTACTATTCTGAGGGGGCTCAGGGCTCGCAGGGTGCGCAGGGGCCAAAGGGACTGAAGCAATGCCCGCTCACCCATCTGATTATGCTTGCCCCCGCCAATCACGGCTCGGCGCTGGCGCAGCTGGGCAAATCCCGCCTGGGGCGGCTTAAATCCTGGTTTGATGGCGTAGAGCCGGGGCAACAAATCCTCGACTGGCTGGAGCTTGGCAGTCTGGGGCAACATCAGCTGAGCCACTACTGGCTCTCGCAAAAACCGGCGGCCGATGGCCTGTATCCCTTTGTTATCAGTGGCGAGACCATAGACAGCAATCTCTATGACTTCCTCAACAGCTACACCGCCGAGCCCGGCAGCGATGGCGTAGTGCGCCTCGCCGGGGCCAATCTCAATTATCGCTGGCTCGAACTCACTGAAACCCAAACCCTGGACGATAACGGCAGGGCAGAGCTGCTGCCAACGGCAGACAAAAAAGCGCCGGTTTGTGGTTTTGAGGTGCTGCCTAGGGCCAGCCACAGCGGCAGCAAGCTGGGGATCATGACCTCGGTCAGTGCCCGCGCGGCCAAGCCCAGGCCGGTGGTCAGCCGCATCCTGCAGTGTTTACAGGTCAGCTCTGCCGAAGGCTTTGCCGCCCTCTGTCAGGAAATGGCTGACAGCAGCCACAAGTCTGGCCCGCGCTTTACCCAGCTGGTGGTGCGAGTGTGGGACAAAGAGGGTGAACCCATACGGGACTTCGACTTTTTGTTGCTGGCGGGGCCTGACTACGATCCGGGCAAGCTGCCAAAGGGCTTTTTTCAGGACCGGCAAAAGAATCAGCGTATCGGCAACGCCCTGACTCTGTACCTTAACCACGACCGCATGCTCAAAACCGCCGAAGGCTGCTGGGGATTTCGCATTCTCCCCCGGCCTGGCAGCGGTTTGGCCCACTACCGTCCGGTGGAGTTTCGCTGTGCCGGCAGGCTTGCCGATTACCTCAGGGCCGACCAAACCCTGATGCTGGATGTGCACCTGACACGGCATATTCATCCCCATGTATTCAGCCTGACCGATGCCGCCTCCCAGGGGGACTTCAGGCAGCTGGCAGAGGTTTAACCTGATGTAAGCGCTTTAACGATATCTTTGTCGGCAACGGCTTGTGTTTGCCATGGATTGTGCGTATAACAGGCATTTGTGATACAAAAGTGTTACAAATGTAATCAAAAATAATAACAAGGTCTGTATGGCGTTCGACTGTTCCATCAGATGACCGCTTTGAATATGCACAGGAGTAAGCAATGCAATCCATTTACAAACCACTGGCCGCGGCTGTCACTCTGGCGCTCTGTTCTGGCGCTTATGCTGCCGATCAGGAACGCTATATCGTTAAGTTCAAAGAAGGCAAGGGCCCAAGCGTGATGGCTCAGCTGAAGTCTCAGGGTGGCAAGATGGCACTGGATCTGAGCAGCCACAATGCCGCCGCCTTTACCCTGCCAGCCAAGGCGCTGAAAGGGCTCGAAAACAACCCCAACGTGGAATACGTTGAAGTGGATGCCAAGCGCTATCCTCTGGGTCAGGTTGTACCTTACGGCATCCCCATGGTGCAGGCCGATCTGCTGAGCGACGCCGCCACCTCCAACACGACTGTATGTATCATCGACTCTGGTTATGAACTGGCCCACGAAGATCTGGCCGGTAACCAGGTAACAGGCACCAACGATGCCGGTACCGGCAACTGGTACACCGACGAAAACAGCCACGGTACCCACGTGGCCGGCACCATTGCCGCCCTGAACAACAACACTGGCGTGGTGGGTGTTAACCCCAATGGCAACCTGAACCTGCACATCATCAAGGTATTCAATGCCGATGGCTGGGGCTACTCGTCTTCTCTGGTTTCGGCGCTGAACAAGTGTGAACAGGCCGGTGCCAAGGTAATCAACATGAGCCTGGGTGGCAGCCGCTCAAGCCGCACCGAAGACTCGGCCTTTGCCGCCGCTGAAAGCCGTGGCGTGCTGTCCATCGCCGCCGCCGGTAACGATGGCAACACCCGTCACTCTTACCCAGCCTCATACAACTCTGTGGTATCTGTTGCTGCCATCGACAGCAACAAGGTGGTTGCCGACTTCTCCCAAAAGACCAGCCAGGTTGAACTCTCTGGTCCCGGCGTAGGCGTACTCTCGTCTGTGCCAACCGGCACGGCACTGGTGGCCAGCACCACTGTGGCAGGTACCGGTTATGAGGCCATCGGCATGGAAGGTTCACCCACCGGCAATGCCTCTGGCATGCTGGCCGACTGTGGCACAGGTGAGTCTGCCTGTAACGCCAATGGTCAGGTGTGTCTTATCCAGCGCGGCGTGATCTCCTTCGCCGAGAAGGTGCAGGCTTGTGAAAATGGCGGCGGTGTCGCGGCCATCATCTACAACAACGTGGCCGGTCCTTTGAACGGCACCATGGGCGGCGTGGTCACCTCTATCCCATCTGTGGGCGTGAGCGATGTAGACGGTGCGGCCATGCTGGCCCAGGTTGGCAGCAACGCCAACGTCAGCATCGGCGCCGGTAACTATGCCTACTTCGACGGTACCTCCATGGCCACCCCACACGTAGCCGGTGTGGCTGCGCTGGTGTGGAGCCACTTCCCCAACTGTACCAACACCCAAATCCGTGCGGCGCTGCGCGCCACTGCAGAAGACCTGGGTGTAGCCGGTCGTGATGATGCCTACGGTTATGGTCTGGTGAAAGCCAAAGACGCCGTGGATTACCTGACCACCTATGGCTGTGATGGCAATGGTGGCGGCAACGGCGGTGGTGGAAACACCTGTAAGGGCCGTAACTGTAAGTAAGCCTTAGCCTTGGATATGAAAAAGCCGGTCACTGACCGGCTTTTTTATTCGCCTTTAATCGCGATTAGAAAGTGCTCGGTTTGCGCGGCTTCGGCTGCACTGATTTGGGCGGACATGAAAATGGGCTCCCTGACTTGGCTATGCCCATTCCTGTGGGCGGGAAAAAGGTGGTGCCCAATGCGGGTTTAATGAGTGCGGGTTCAATGAGTGCGGGTCTCATTAATGCGAGTCTACCCAGAGCGAGTCCAATTAAAGCGGGTCTCAGTAAAACCCAGGCAATAAAAAAGACCGGCAGGGCCGGTCTTTGTTTTTGGCATATTTTCAGCGCTCTGGCAATCGCTGCCTGTGGGCAATGGATGCCAGTGGGCAATGTCAGCACAGCCCTTAAACGCGGTTACAGGTTGCGCTCGCGGGGATGGTCATTGTGGCGCTCACGCTGTGGCTGAGGGCGTTCCCGCTGGGGCTGCTGATGCTCACGGGGCTGCTGGCGCTGCTGGCGGGCTTCCTGCTGTGCCTCGCGCTGGCGTTCACGCTGCACCTGTTGCTCCCTTGGCTGGGCAGGCTGTGGCTGCACCTCGCGCTGACGCTCCTGGAACTGCTGGCGCTCGCGCTGCTGTTCACGCTGCTCGAATCCGCGCTGCTGCGGCTGGCTGCGCTCACGGTTGTCATTTCGCTCACGGCTGTCTGCACGCTCACGGCTGTTCAGCTGCTGGCGTAACTCACGCTCACGGGATTGATGTCCCATTTCCCGGTCGCGGGCGTTATGGCCCACGTCCCGCTCGCGGGCGCTATGGCCAGCGTTTTCAAAGCGGCGCTCGCTGCTGTTCATGCGGGCCTTGAAGTCCTGCTCGCGGCTGTGGCTGAGCTCCCGTTGCCTTACCTGGGGATTGTGCTGCTGCGACACAACACGGCTGTACTCGTCATGGCGTCTGTGGTCGCGCTCAATCCGGCTGGGGGTGCTCACATTAAAGCGCTGGCGGACATCGGCGCTGCGGTAGGCCACACCGTGGCGATGACCCGGGTCATGGCGCCAGCGCTTGGCACCCTGGCTGATGGCGTACCTTGGTTCCGGTGGGCGGCGATAGTGATGATGGTGATGCACTATCACGTGCCTGTCGTACCAGTGGAAATTCGAGAAGTAAAAGTTAAAGGAGATGCTGATGCCCGAATGCCAGCCAAAGTGACGATGGTAGTGTACGTAGCCGGGGAAGGGCGCCCAGTACACGGGTGGGTAGCGGTTCCAGCGCCAGTGACCATACACCACCCGTGGGTCGTAGTAGGGCACATAGATGATTTCGGGGCTGGGCGACTCGATAATGATTTGCGTGGGCTGGCGTTTCACCACCAGATTCTCGCCGCCATCCAGATTACCGGCGCGGTCTGCCTGGCGGCGCAGCATCTGTATGCTGTCCAGCACCGCTTCTTCATCGGCAAGGAAGGCATCCCCCAGATCCCGTGTCCAGTTCAGGTCATCGCTCATGCGCTCCAGCACATTGGGGAAGGCAATCAGCGCGGTCACGCTGGGGTCCCAGCCCTGCTTCTCGGCCTTATCCATGAGCTTTTTGTCGCTGAGCTTGCGATTTTTCTCGCGCCAGCGGCTTGCTTCCACCACTTCCAGCGGATAGCTGGAGGCAATCAGGATATGGGTCAGCAGGGTATCGGGGTACAGGGCAATGGGTGCCAGCAGCCGTGCCAGCTCAGCTTCGCTGAAGCGCTCGGCGCGGATACTGCTGCTGTATTCACTCGGCTCGGCCTGGGCCACCGAGGTGCAGCCGGAAAACAGGGGCAAACACATCAGGGCCGACACAAGTTGTATTCTGATAGACCTGTTCATAGGGCCTCCTTGATTGTTTCACACGGGCATGATGCCAGTTTGATTACAGGCTACAGGGCCGAAGATGAACGAAGGCTGAAGAGTGTATTCTGGGCGCAGAATGTACTTTTTTTTTAAAACCCTGCGGGTTTTGTCGCGTTGCAAGCGACGGAAGCCTTATATCCCTGGCGGGATTGGCTGCGTGCCGCAGCCGAAGGTCGTGGGTCTCCTACCCACACCCGGGGAAAGGGGGCCGTTTCGACTGGCCCCCTTGTCCAATCCCCCTGCGACCCCAGACGGTGCCGAAAGCCCTTCGGGTTTATGTGATTGGTCTTGCTACTGATTCGGACTCGCATCCTTGCTTGACCGAACCAGCCTCGACGTCCCTGTCTCGGCTACGCGCCCAATCGCAATACCCTCAGCGGCACTGATGGGGAATGCTTTCAGCGCCATCTTCAACTTGGGTGCAATGCCTCTTGCTGCCCGTATTCAGATATGTGCTTATTGCCCAAGAGATTTGTTTACGGTACGCTCGTTAAACTTGTTACTGACAAGGCTTTGTTAACCCTAAGATGATGAATTGCAGGTGTTAATTAAGCACGATGTAAACGGTAAACGGTAAACGGTAAACGGTAAACGGTAAACGGTAAACGGTAAACGGTAAACGGTAAGCAGTACAACAATGTGGATCAGGGAAGAACCGCTAAGCCACGCCTTCACAGGTACGGCCAGCAACGCAGGGACAGCGCCAGCCAAGCGCCTTTAAGCTAAAAGCTCCGCTCACCCTTCAGCTTCTCCCCTCATCTCACAAGGCCAAGTGGCACCCGCAGATCATTAAGTAGCATTAAGCAGTATTAAACAGAAGGCACTGCACAAAACTTGACCTAACCCTGGGTTTGTCACCGCCCAAGCTGCTAACTTGCTGTTGTTTTAGTTGGATTTTTTTCAAACGGCTTTTAACCCAAGCCAGCAGGTCAGGTACGCTCTAAGGCTGCAAGCGCCGGTGCGGTAGCCAACACGAAATTCGGGCGCTGCGCTTTGCCGGGATGAATTGGCAGGTAAGCCAAGCTGCGGGTGGTTTGGTGGTTTTGCCAAACTTCGTTTGGCGAAAATCGTGGGTCGCCGACCCACACCCGGGGAAAGGGGACCGTTTCGACAGGCCCCCTTATCCAATCCCCCAGCGACCCGCCACGAAGCGGACGACTCCTTGGGTATTTGGTGTCCTATAGCTATCGCGTCAGACGCTCATCCCTGATTCGACTGACGCTGCCTCGGTATCCATACCTCGGCCACGCAACAGACACCAATACCCCGCGGCCGCTTCAAGCGGGATGGGTGAAACCTTTAGTTGCAGTGTTGGGGGGAGGGAGTTGTGGGTGTCTGCACTTTTCGACGTCTTTTGGGAAAAATTGTGGGTGACCTTGTATTGCTTAGTCTGTCAGGTCGCCGATGATTGGGTTTAATTAACTCCGACCCCTTTATCACATAAGTGCGTAGCATGAAAGCGTAGCATGAAATCTGGGGGGCCTGACTGCTCATTGATTTTCTTTCAATGAGTTGTGTACAAATCAACGATCAATTAGCCTATGCAGCAGAGTACTTGGGTAGGTTTGAAAACTAGAGTCGAAAAATGAGTAACAATAGCAACGAATTTTCTATGTCATTGCCCAAGTCAACTATGGAATCTACCTTTCGATGGCTGGTTTCAATCGGGTTTGCTTTCATCATATTTTTAGGTGTTATTAACCAAATTACACCAAATATGCTGCTTGATAGCTCGGAGTTAAGCTCGGTGCACGTTTTAACTGAAACGGATAGTTTAGATAATGATCAGCTTCGTGCAATAGGGTTGTTAGCTGCGGACAGAAAAATACTTAGCATACAAGATCTGTGGAACTTTGAACGTTCGTTTTATCAGGTGTTGATATCCGTTCTTATCGCGTTAAATGCATTTGTTGGTACGTTTGCATTTTTACTTGTTCGTTCTTCTTCAAATGCTGCAGCAATCGATACTGCAAAAAAGGAATCAAGTCGAGTAGCTCAGGAGACTGTTGATATTTATATCAGTAGTGAGAGATTTAGAACTGCATTGGAAAAGAGTGCGGAATCAGCATTAAATGACAGTGGATATCAAACGGATTATGTATTTTTGAGTAAAACTCTTGAAGAGCTTGCAGAACAACATGATGCTATAGAAAAAAGATTCAATCGTGACAGCGAAGATATAAAGAGATGGATTAATTTAATATCACACAAGATTGCATTAATGGACTCAGAGAGAGATAGTTCAACTTTGGAAAAAAAGCACGTTGAGGAAGTCCGAAGTGATAAGTTAAAATTAGTTGAAAGTGAGCGTGAAGCACCAGTAGGGGAGGATTAAGATGGCATTTATTAAGCGTAAAAATAACTCTACTAGTTTAAGCGGAGTAGACACATCTGATATTAAAGCCCCAGAGCAACTTTTAAGCTTGGCTAGAAAACATAATATAGAGGTAAACCCATTAGATATTGCAGCTCTTGTTTACCTACTCGGCATTTCACTACGATTTGAACCTATGGGTGATGAAGAGTCTGGTAAGCTCCATAAGTGTCCTAAGTTATCTAAGTGGGTAATGACAATTAACTCACTACATCATCCGAATAGACAAAGGTTTACGATGGCTCATGAACTAGGGCATCACGTGCTTCATGGTGCTATTTCTGATGAATTTATTGATAAAGCATTTCATCGTTCCAATGAATCTAACTATATAGAAAGACAGGCTAATGAATTCGCCGCCGAGCTTCTAATGCCAAAAGATGATTTCATCCATTTTGTTAGCTCTGAATCTAATGTAATTGAGGATATAGCAAATAATTTTCAAGTTTCTACTATGGCTGTTAGAGTTAGAGCGAAGCAGCTCGGTTTTACGGGACATAACTTATGAACATGAAAAAGTACTTTTATTTCCCTTTGGTTAAAACTCGAGATGCGGAAATGAGATGCATGGAGAATATTGAGTCAAATATTTTCAATGACATGTTGCCGATTTATGAGTTGACAAAGTCTCGTAAAACTCTAAAAACACCTGACGGCGATATTTATAAGCGGATGGAGAGAATAAAGAGTATTCAAGAAGATCGTCCTTTTATCTTGGATTTGACCACAAATGATAAATATATAAACTCTCAAATTGAAAGTTTGCTTGACGAAACTTCAGGGTTTGAAGCTTGGTATCATTTTATTCGACAGCATCAGGATTGCAACCTCATTCCAATGATTCATATTCATGCTGATGAACAATTTGGATTTAGAGAAGTCGAACGTTTTGTTCAAAAAATATCAGCTGGAGATAAATACCCCGCATTAGCAGTTAGACTTCCTTACGACCTGGGAAGAGGTGAGTACTCTGAGTACATATCTCCTATTGTCAATAGCTTGCAAGGTAGCACAAAGCTTTTTGTAATTATTGACTGTGACTATATGCGGGCAGAGGCAGAAAGAGATCTTGAGGGGCTCTCTGATATGTTTATTTCAGCAGCTAATGAAATAAATGAGTTCTCTGAAAAAATTGAGGATATAGTACTTATGAGTACATCATTCCCCTCGAATGTAGCATCGACTGGTAAAGGGGATTCATCAGGCGAGTTTGTTATTTACGAAGAAAGATTATATCAAAAAATATGTGAGTCCTATCCAGAGAATCGGAGCCAGTTACCATTAAAGTATGGTGACTACGCATCTATTAATACAGAGCAAATTGAAATTAAAGGTGGAACATTCGTTCCAAGGATTGATATAGCTATCGAAGATGTTTTCTTTTATAAGCGCTACAGACGTGACGCAGGTGGTTATATTAAGTGCGCTAAAGAAGTTATGCTAGACTTTCGTTTTAAAACAGATTCTTCATGGGCGTCTAACCAGATAGTTAAAGCTGCAAGTGGTAAGCCTGATGGTATTAGCCCAGCATACTGGATTTCCGTTAGGATGGCACATTACATGAAAACAAGAGTAGAGTTAAGAAGGAATCTTTAACTTAATTTTTGGGGGGACGCCCTCGTAAGGGTTAAAATGTCTTCATGGAAAATCTCTTCCATCTTTTCAGATTGGAAGAGTTTATTCTTGTATTCCAGCTTTTTCATTAGGTCTGTTCTAGACATTTCTTTTATTTTTGAAAGTGAGTGTTTTCTTTCTAAAATGTCAATAATCTTTGATTTTGAAGAAAGCTTTGAATAGCTGTCAAATTCCTTTAGATTTGTGAGGTCCATTGAGTTTAGTAACGCTCTTTTTGACAATAGTTTAAAATGTTTTGGCTTTCTGATAGCTTTAATTGAATTTTCTGTTACTAAAATTATCCCATAATTTTTATTTATTTTATTTCTAATAGCGGCAATATTGGATTTCTCACAAACAACACTGACATAGTCAAAGTACTTTTTATAATCTTCTAGCTGTTCATTTAATGAGTCAATTGAGTCATTTTCACTCTTTATTTCAAATCCAGACGCCAAGTTATTATCGATCAATGCTACGTCAGCTCTCCTTCTCCCATCTAGAAACCGTAGTTCACAGGCTAAAAGAATAGAAGGGTTATTTTCTAAAAGGTATCCTATAAGTCTTTTCTTTATCTGGAATTCTGTCATTTTCTACGGTGTAGAACTCTAATTTTTGAGTAAGATGGCAAGTATAACCAAATTTCAAGACTTAGATAACATTTTACTTGAAGATCGACCTTCTACTTATTTCCAATTCGAAGCCGTTTCGTCTATTGCGTTGAGTGAAGGTAATATGAGTTAGGGCAGCCCTAACACTTCCCTCACGGATTACACCTTACCTCAATCCCGCTTGAAGCGGCCGAAAAGAGTGAGGACAGGCATAACACTTCACTCGCAGATTGCACCAGCTTTTTCCCCAATCGAAGCCGCCGAAGGGCATTGGACGAAATGGTGTGGGCGAGGCAGGACGCCGAGCCAGCTTCAGTCGAATCAGGGATGAGCGTCTGAAGCGCTAGCCAATTTCGTCCATAAGACCGAGGGGATGTCGGCTTCGTCTGGGGTCGCTGGGGGATTGGATAAGGGGGCCTGTCGAAACGGCCCCCTTTCCTCGGGTGTGGGTTGAAGACCCACGATCTTCTGTCGCTTGCAAAGCGACTATCATCTCTCGTTGCTCGAAGAGCAACAAAATCGCTTTCAGTCGTTTGAAAAACGACCTCAAAAAAACTTCCAGTCGCCAAGTCTAGCGACCTTCTGAATACGACTCTCACGTCATTGAGGAAACGACACCTCAAACCTCGCTCCGCCGAGCAAATCACTGCGCTCGACCCGCAGCTTCCCCTGATAGGCGTCTGTCAGGTCGCGGACTATGGCGAGCCCAATCCCATGGCCCTTATCATAGGTATCCGCGCGGATACCGCGCTCAAAAATCTTCTCCCGCATCGAATCGTCCACCCCGGGGCCATCGTCCTCGACGATAAGTCGCAGCCTGCCATCGTGCTTGGTGGCGGTTAAACACACCCGTGAGCGAGCCGCCTTACAGGCGTTATCCAGAAGATTGCCCAAAAGCTCGGTCAAATCGCCCTTATCGCCCTTGAACACCAAATCGGCCGTGAGCTTAAGCTCGAAGTCGATGCCCTTGTCGCCGTGGATTTTGCTTAAGGTACGACTTAAGCGCTCGGCCTGGGGCAGGATTTCCACCCCCTGGTGCCAGGAGGCGGCGCCGGCGCTTTGGGCCCGTTTCAGCTGATGGCTGATGCTGTGGCTGATGCTGTCCACCTGCTCCATCACGGCCTCATCCAGCCCCGGGTGGCTTTGCAGCACCGCCAGTGGGGTTTTTAAGCTGTGGGCCAGGTCAGACAGGGCATTGCGGTAACGCTTGCGCTGGTTTTGCTCTGTGGTTAACAGCGAGTTGAGCTGATGCACCAGCGGCCCAAGTTCCGCCGGGTAGTTGCTGTCGATGCGCTCCTTGTCGCCGTGCTCGACGGCCTTTAGTTCGGCCTCGAACCGTGACAGCGGCTTTAGGGTCCAGCGCAGCCACAGGCCAAGTACTACCGCAAGCAGCGCCAGCGCCAGCAGCAGATAACGCCACAGGCTGGACTCGAACTCGGTGAGTGCCTCGCGGTAACGCTGCTGGGATTTCAGAATATGAATGCTTAAGGGCACATCCACGCCCTTGCTCTCGTACACCGCGGTAAAGCTCATCACGAACAGCGGCTCGCCGTTGAGTGTGGTTTCGCCAAACACCTTGGCATCGGCGCCGGGGGCGGGGCTGGGCAGCTTATCGATGGCGCCGTGGCCAATCAGGGAGCCCGAGCGCCACAGCACCTCTCCTTCGCCTGAGCGCACCTCGGCGTAGAGGCCGGAGCCATCAACATTGAATTGGGGTTCGTTGAGAAAAGGCGGCATTTCCAGCTTGCCGTCTATCACGTCGGTTTGTGCCAGCACCGAGTAGATAAGGGCGCCGAGCTCGTCGCGGCTGCCCGCCAGGGCCTGACGCTCGAACGCCTGAAACAGGGCAATGCCGAGGGCAGGCAGCAGCAGTAACACCAGAATGGCGGCACTGACGAAGAGGCGGGTCTTCAGCGATAAGCGGTCGATAACGCCTGAGGTTGGCCTTGGCCGAGATAAAGGCGCAGGCTTTGGCGCAGGCTTTGACCTAGAGGCTGGGTCTGACATCAGTTGAGCAGGTTCAGCCGGTAGCCCTGGCCGCGCAGGGTTTCAATCAGCCCGAGCTGGTTGTCCGGGTCGAGCTTTTTACGCAGCCGGCGGATAAACACCTCAATCACGTTGGAGTCGAGGTCGAAGTCCTGATCGTAAATATGCTCGGTGAGCACGGTTTTGGACTGCACCTCGCCCCGGTGCATCATCAAAAATTGCAGGAGGCGGAACTCCGAGGCCGATAGGCTGACCCGCTCGCCACCAAGCAGCACTTCGCCGCTGGCGGTATTGAGGGTAACGGGGCCGTTTTCGATGATGGGGCTTGCCTTACCGGCGCTGCGGCGAATAAGGGCCTTTAAGCGCGAGGCCAGTTCCCGTGGGTGAAACGGTTTGGTGAGGTAGTCGTCGGCGCCGGCATCCAGGCCTTCGACCTTGTCTTCCCAGCTGTCGCGGGCGGTGAGGATAAGGATGGGGAACTCGCGGCCCTCGGCCCTGAGCTTGGTGACCAGACTGATCCCATCGAGTTTGGGCAGGCCCACGTCGATAATGGCGGCGTCGTAGTCGTATTCCAGCCCCTGAAACAGCCCCAGCTCGCCGTCGGCGGCCACATCCACGCTGTAGAGGTTTTCTCTGAGGTGATCCCCCAGATTGGCGGCCAGGGCCGCGTCGTCTTCAACCAGTAACAGGCGCATTGTCAGTCTCTCCCAACCCGTCCGGTACGGGCATCCACAGATACGTAAAAGACCTTGCCGTCGTTGCTGACCATCTTGACCCGGTAGCCGGGGTTGCCACCCACCTGACTGCGGCTGACCTTGAGCACCCGGCCCGGATAGCGGCTGGCGGCCATACCGGCGGCCTGATCGCCACTGGTGACCTTAAGCGACTGCTGCTGGCCCTGATTGTTCATCTGGGCATAGGCCTTCGCCATGGCTGTGCCCGGCGTCGCCAGTTGCAGACAGGCGCCAAACAGGATTGTCAGCAAAAACCGGTGCTTCATGTCTTTTCTCTCTGCGTATCAATGGTGCCAGTGTAAAAGATCCCCCGCGTGAAAGGAAAGTGCGAACAGCGACTTAACTCGCAGGATGCGTTGTGCCATCCGGGGGCGTTTCTGGAAATCCATTGGCATATTGATAGCGGTTAACGGCTGAACATTGGCTGAAAGTACTCAAAAACCGCGTTCAGGAAGCGTTCATGGCGAAGCGGATTTAATGGCTTCAACAAGTCAGTATGAGGACGCGACTATGAAGACTCCATTCCAAGGCACAGTTTCTTCCCTGAGTATCAAAACCCTCATGGCAGCCATGATGCTGGCGGGCACCTCGGCCTATGCAGAAACAGCAGCAGGCACACAAACAGGTACGCCCATTGGTGCGCCCATGGTGTCGGCCGTGGGGGCTCAGCTCAGCGACAAGCCAGACAGCAGCCGCTATGTGGACGACGCCATGGCCAGTGAACTCAAGGCCAGGGTGCAGCAAATCCAGGCCGTGGCCGCCGAGCCCAAGACCCGTGAACAGGTAACGGCGCAGAAAGAAACCAGCGCCAAACTGCAGCGCAGCCGCCAGCAAAGCTATGGCGTGTATCACGACTTCAGTTTTTACAATGCCTTTGCCCGCCTGTTTGAAGACAGGGACTACGATGGCTTCCATCGCAGTTTTTCGGTGACCTTCGATGCGGATGTGTATTCCAACTATCCCGACGAGCAAGTGCCCGTGTATGCCGAGCTGTATTTAAGCCGCAACGGCGGTGACTGGGTGCGTTACTTCACCACAGAGACCTTTTACATTCGCGGCGCCAATGAGCTGGATGACTACGAAGTGGTGACCACCCTGGCCCAGGGCTATGGCACAGACCATTACGATGTGCTGATTGACCTCTATGAAGTGGGCTACAGCGACATAGTGGCCACCATCAGCTCCGACGATACCGATGGTCTGTACGCCCTGCCCCTGGAAAGTGCCAACTATGACCAGGAAGAGGTGGTGATTGAAGTAGAAGGCGGTGGCAGCCTGAGCGCCGGTGCGCTGGCTTTGTTGGCGCTGGGTGCCTGCCTGCGGGGTCGCAGACAGGCTGCCAGGCTCAATCGTTAACGCCAGAATGAGGGTTATTCGAGGGTATCGAGCCAGGCCAGCAGTTCGGTCTGATGCTCCCCAAGCCGTGGCGGTGGCAGCGGCGAGTTAAGCGTCTCACCATCCATTCTCAGCGGGCTGCCCATAAAGGGCAGCCTTTCGCCGTTAAAGTCACGCACTATTTGCATCTGCCTGTGTTTGGCCTGGGGCTCATCGAGGGCCTCTGCCACGGTATTGATGGGTCCGGCGGGCACACCGGCGCCGTTAAGCAGCGCAAGCCACTCGCCCTTGGTTTTGCTCAGCATGGCGGCCTTTATCAGTGGCAGCAGCGCCTCGCGGTGGCTGACCCGCCCGGCATTGGTGGCAAAGCGGCTGTCATGGGGCAGTTCATTGAGTCCTGCCAGCTCGCAGAAGCGGGCAAACTGACCATCGTTACCCACCGCCAGAATCAGGTGGCCATCGGCGCAGGCAAAGGCCTGGTAAGGCACGATATTGGGGTGGGCGTTGCCAAGGCGGGGCGGATTGGTGCCAGCGGCGAGGAAATTTTGCGCCTGATTGGCGAGCATGGCGAGCTGCACATCAAACAGCGCCATATCGATATGGCAGCCAAGGTGTGATGACTGGCGCGCCACTATGGCCGCCAGAATGGCATTGGCGGCATAAAGCCCGGTAAAGAGGTCGGTAATGGCAACGCCGGTTTTCATGGGCTCGCTGGTATCGTCGCCGGTGAGGCTCATCAGCCCGCCCATGGCCTGTATCATAAAGTCGTAGCCTGCCCGGGGCGCGTCCGGGCCGCTCTGGCCAAAGCCGGTGACCGAGCAATACACCAGCTTGGGGTTTATCGCCTTAAGGCTTGGATAATCCAAGCCGTATTTAGCCAGGCCGCCCACTTTGAAGTTTTCCAGCAGTATGTCGCTGTGGCGGGCAAGCTTTTGAATTCGTGCTACATCTTCGGGATTTTTCAAATCCAGCAGCAGGGATTTTTTACCCCGGTTGGCGGCAAGAAAATAGGCGGCATCGCCATCGGTGTGGCCTCCGGCATAGGGCGGGCCCCAGTGGCGGGTATCGTCGCCGCCGTCAGGATGTTCAATCTTGATGACTTCGGCACCCATATCGGCCAGTAACTGGCTGCACCAGGGACCGGCCAGTACCCTTGAGAGATCCAATACCCGCAGGCCTTTGAGCGGTTGTTTCATGGAGTTTCCTTAACGGTTTACAGCTTGTTGTTGGAATAAGGGAAGGTGCGAATAAGTCCCGTGCTTGCTCTGCGTGTGCTTAAGGTGGATAGATGCAAGGCACAGTTTGCAGCGAATGGCCTTAGTCCTTCGCACCTCTTTGAATTCAAAAGCAGGTAACGCAGCAGATACCGCTGTAAGCCACGCCCTACGGGGCTTTGATAGCAACACCATTTCGGCGTTATTCAACTTCAGCAGGACGGCGGGGGCGCCCAGCCATGCCTTCAGTTGAATGCCTTGAACTGTCGTCGCTATCAAAGCCAGAGCTGTGCGAGGACTTGTTCGCACCTTCCTTAGTGCCGCTATTGACTTTATCCCTGCTGCTCCCTAGTCTGCAAGGTCAGTCATCAAGGTGGTATGCAATGGATATAAAGTACAATTTAAAACCCGCATCAGAGCGCCGCACTGAGCCCTTTGAACCTCAGGGAGACGTTGGATTCGGCAAGCTCAGAACTGACCATATGTTTATGATGGACTACAAGGATGGCCAGTGGCAGAACGCCCGTATTTTGCCCTACGGCCCCTTTGAAATGATGCCCGGCGCCATGGCGCTGCATTATGGCCAGTCCATCTTTGAAGGCGCCAAGGCCTTTATGCATGACGACGGTGAAATTTACACCTTCCGTCTCGACAAAAACGCCCAGCGCCTTAATCGCTCGGCCGACATCGTCTGTATCCCGAATATTCCCGAAGACGTGCAGCTTGAGGCCATCAACGCCCTGATTGATGTGGACCGCCTGTGGTTCCCCCGTCAGGAAGGTGCCTGTCTTTATATCCGCCCCTTTGTATTTGCCACTGAAGACCGCCTGTCAGTGAGCCCGGCGAACCAGTACACCTTCTGTGTGGTGTTAAGCCCAAGCGGTGCCTACTATGGCAAAAACCTCAATGCCATTCGCCTGCTTATTACCACCCAGTTCCACCGCGCCGTATCCGGTGGCACTGGTGCCTCCAAGGCCGCCGGTAACTACGCCGCATCCTTGCGTGCCGGCAAAGCCGCCGCCGCCCATGGTGCTGCCCAGGTGCTGTATCTGGACTCAACCAACCAGTACATCGAAGAAGTGGGCGCCATGAACCACTTCCATATCCGTAAAGATGGCACCCTGATTATTCCTGAGTTCACCGACACCATTTTGCGCTCCATTACCTCTGAGTCGATTCTGGCTCTGGGTAAAGAGCTGGGCTGTGAAGTGCGTCAGGAGACCGTAAAACTCAGCGATTTTATTGCCGATATCGAAGCCGGTGACATCGTTGAGGCCGGTGGTTTTGGGACTGCCGCCGTGGTCTCCCCCGTTGGCTCTTACATCTTTGAAGATGGCCGTATCGTGACCGTGGGCGATGGCAAGGTGGGTGAGCGCATCAGCCACATCTACAAGGTGTACACCGAGATGCAAAAGGGCCTGCGCCCCGCGCCGGAAGGCTGGGTGCGTAAGGTCGAGCGCCGCGGCTGATAGCCGGGCACTCAGCCAAAACAAAAAGGCTCCCGTGGGAGCCTTTTTCATGCCTGTAAACCGCTGGTAGCGCGGTTCAGGTCTCCAGACTGCTACTCTTCAGCAGCGCCATGGCATCCCTTGCTGACATGGGCTTGCCAAGCAGGAAGCCCTGCACCTGATCGCAGCCGTGTTTGCGCAGGTGCTCGAGCTGGGCTTCGTTCTCAACCCCTTCGGCCACCACATTCAATTCCAGACTGTGGGCGAGGGCGATAATGGCGCCGGTGATGGCGGCGTCGTCCGGGTCAGTGCTGATGTCGCGCACAAACTCCCGGTCAATTTTCAGGGTATCCAGCGGGAATCGCTTGAGATACGCGAGGCTCGAGTAGCCGGTACCAAAGTCATCCACCGCCAGCGACACCCCAAGGGCCTTGAGCCGCTGCAATACGGCCACAGATTCCTGTGGGCTTTTCATGATCATCGACTCGGTCAGTTCCAGCTCGAGGCATTTGGCCGGCAGTCCCGCCACCGCCAATGCCACTTCGATGGTGGACAGAATATCGGCCTTGAGCTGGCGCGCCGACAGGTTGACCGCTACATGGAGGTTATCAAAGCCTGCGGCAGCGAAGTGCGCCATATGGCGACAGGCCTCGTTGACCACCCAGTGCCCCAGTTGATTGATGATGCCGATTTCTTCGGCCAGCGGAATAAACTCCGCCGGTGAAATGGGCCCCAGCTCCTTGCTGTTCCAGCGCAGCAGTGCCTCAAAACCTGTGATACTGCCATCGCTGACCCGGAATTTGGGCTGGAACATCAGGCTGAGTTCCTGGCGGACTATGGCCTGCTTGATCCCGGCTTCCAGCTGCACGTGGCGCATGGCGTATTCGTTCAGCCTTAAGGTGTAAAACTGGAAGTTGTTTCGTCCCAGCGACTTGGCGTGGTACATGGCGGTATCGGCGTATTTCACCAGCGAGGTGCTGTCGCTGGCATCCATGGGGTAGAGGCTGATACCTATGGAGGGGGAAATATTCAGCGCCTGGTCTTCAAGAATAAAAGGTGTCTGAAAGGCTCGAATCAGCTTTTCAGCAATCACGGTGGCGGCCTTGGTCTTGGCAACGCCTTCCAGAATGATGGTGAACTCATCACCACCCAGGCGGGCCACGGTATCACCTTCGCGCACACAGTTTTGCAGCCGGTTGGCAACGGCCTTGAGCAGCAGATCCCCTATATGGTGCCCCATGGAGTCGTTGATGTGTTTGAATCGATCGAGATCCAAAAACAGCAAGGCCACCATGTTGCCGGTTCTGTGTGCCTGGGCCAGCGCATGATCCAACCTGTCCTGGAACAGGGTGCGGTTGGGTAAGTTGGTGAGCGGATCGTAGGAGGCCAGGAGGCGCAGGTCTTCTTCGGCCTTCTTGCGGTCTGTGATGTCGGTAAATACGGCCACAAAGTGGCTGGCTTCGGACTTGCTGTCGAGTACCTGATTGATTTCGAGCCAAATCAGGATAGAGCGCTGATCCCGGGTGCGGATTTTCAGCTCCCCGGCCCAGTGCTTATTGCGCAGCAGTTGCTGCTCTATGGCTTGGTAAATTTGTTGCTGCTTGCGGTCATGGGTTAAAAACAGGAAATGCTTGCCCTGCACCTGTTCAGGATTGAAGCCGGTGATCAGGCTAAAGGCCGGGTTGACCGAAGCGATACGGTAATCCAGGCCACCCACCACCACGGCCTCGTTCATGCTGGCCAGCACCTGAGCCGACAGCCTGAGTTCGTTTTCGGTGTTTTTACGGCTGGTGATGTCCTTATGGGTGCCCACCATACGCACGGGTTTGCCATGCTTATCCCGTTCCACCACCTTGCCCCTGTCCATGATCCATATCCAGTGACCGGGTCTGTCTTCGATGCGGTATTCGGCTTCGTAAAAGGCACGGCTGCCGTCGATATGCTGTTCGATGGCTTTGAGCACCCTGGGCTTGTCTTCCGGATGGATGCGATCAAGCAGCACTGGGCCATTGAGCTGTTGCTGTGTATGGGGGTGCATACGGGTGCGAAACACCTGACCGCTGGGAATATCCCAGTCCCACATGCCATCACCCGAGGCCCACAGCGCCAGTTTAAGGCGCTCTTCCGAGGCGCGGATACTGGTTTCAAAATCGCGCCGCTGGCGCCGTTTAAGGTGCCGCTCGCGCCATAACCATCCCAGAATAGCGGCAAGCGTGAGGGTATACAGCAAATAGGCCGGGGGCGTGCGATACCAGGGGGCGACCACGGTTAAGGGCACTGTGAGGATCTGGTAGCCCAGTGGGTTTTGCGCCAGCCCATGGCGAACCCTGAGCAGGTAATTACCCGGGCTAAGGTTGGTATAGGTGATGTGGGTCTGAGCCTGAGCGCTGCGCCACTGGCTATCAAAGCCCTGTAAATAGTAGGCAAACCGGTCAACTCCCGGATAGGAGAAATCCAGCGACGTGACTTCAAAGCTGACGACCTTGTCTTCGAAGCTCATCTCGACGCTGGGCGGGGCGCTCAGATCCAGAATACGGGTGCGCTTGCCGCCCAGGCTATAGCTGGTGAGTGCCAGCGGGGGCTCCTGACGTTTTTTGGGGATAAGCTCAGGCACAAAGCGGGTGATGCCATTAATGCCGCCAAACCAGAAATACCCATCCTGTCCGACAAATTTCACCCCGCCGTTGTACTCCTGCTCCTGCAGCCCCTCAAATTTGTTGAAAGTAATGATGCTGTCTTCACCTGGGGTATAACGGCTGATGCCCGCGTTGCTGGAAAACCAGAATTGACCCTGCCTGTCTTCCAGAATGGCATAGATGGTATCGCTGGGAACCCCTTCATTACTGCTCAAATGGCGAATATGCCAGCCGTCTTCTTCAAGGCGCAATATACTGATACCGCCGTGGGTGCCTACCCAAATATCGCCATTGGCTGCGCCATAGATATCGCGGATACGGTTGTTGCCAAGGCTGTTGCTGTTGCTCGGGTCGTGGGTAAAGACCTGGACTTCATTGGTGTTGGGGTTGAGACGGATAAGGCCATCCAGGGTGCCAATCCAGAGCCAGTCGTCGATAAATTCCAGCACC
Source organism: Shewanella litorisediminis (assembly GCF_016834455.1). Lineage (NCBI taxonomy): Bacteria > Pseudomonadati > Pseudomonadota > Gammaproteobacteria > Alteromonadales > Shewanellaceae > Shewanella > Shewanella litorisediminis. The sequence goes on along the minus strand of NZ_CP069213.1, from coordinate 3,844,996 downwards.
AAAATCTGGCTTTCAGTCAGCGTGTTGGCGAGCTTTTCACCCAGCGTGAAGCGCTGAAGCTCAGTTCCTTGAATGGGCAGATAAAACAGCCCTTCGTCAGAACCCATCCAGAGTGTGCCATTTTTGTCTATGGCCAGGGTGCGTCCCAGCCCCTTATGCTGGGGAGGCTGCAGCAGCCTGAAGGCCCCGGAAGGATGAAGATGGCCCAGGCCATAATTACTGGCAAACCAGAGTGAGCCTTCTTTGTCTTCGATGATGTCGCGCACCACCAGAGAGATGGCTTCGGGGGCGACGTTAAGGGCATTGGCAAAGAGATCTGTGTGATACTGGTAACTGTCTTCGTTGGGCTTGAGGGTTTTGAGTCCCGCGCCTTCGGTGCCAATCCAGATGACCCCATCGCGGGTTTGATGGATGGCCCGCACCATATTGACTTGTTGAGGTAAAGATATGCTGTTATCGAACAGGTGCTCGAAGTACTGGCGGCGGATATTGATTTTGTCGAGCCCCGAGAAGCTGCCGCCGAGCCACAGTACCCCGTTGGGGTCAAGCAGGACACTCATCAGGTTGTTGTCGCTGATATCGCGAAAACTGCGGGAGTTGTTTCTGTGGTAGCGGGCACGCCAGCGGTCGTTTTTTTTCAGCTCGATTAAACCGGCACCCGGGGCTATAGCCCAGATTTCCTCGGACGAGGCCAGGGTAAAATCCCGGATATCACCATGGAAGAACCCCTGGGGTTCGCTCTGCCACAGTGTTTTTGCCGTATGGGTATCCATCTCGTACTGCCATAACTCTTTGCCAATGGCGAGATAAGCAGTATTGCCTCGGCTGTGGATCTGATTAACAGGGCTGGTGGCGGGCAGCTTAAGCTTAACTATGTTGTTGCTGCTGATGGCATAGGTGCCGTGGGCCTGTGTGCCCACCAACAGATACTCGTCTTCTATATTGCCCAGGCTGGTTATCTGAGGTGTCAGCGCATTGCCAAGGGGAATGGGCCGGATCTGCCCGCTGCGTCTTTGCATTGCAAACAGGCCCTTCTCTGTCCCTATCCAGAGGCTGTCACCGATAACGGCAAGTCGTCTGACTCTAAGTTCGCTCAACCCATCGGCTTCGCCGTAGCGAGTAAATTTGCCCGTTTGCAAATCCAAACGGTTCACCCCCTGGGTGTAGGTGCTGACCCACAGGAAGCCTTCCGGGTCCTGGACTATGTCAGTGATGAAGCCTTCCGACAGGCTGTCTGCATTGCTGGGGTCGGGTAAGAAGACGCCAAATTCCTGGCCGTTGAAATAGTGCAGCCCATCCTGACTGCCGGCCCAGAGCATGCCGGCCTTGTCGGTATAGAGGCGAGTGATGGTGTTCTGATTCAGGCCGTCACTGCTGCTGAAATGCTGAAATTCCAGGGTGTTGTGATAGTGATAACTGCCGTGTTCTGCACTGGCCGGTAAGGCGCCAAACAGAAGAATCAAACTCAACAGAGCGCAAAATAGTGCTCGAAACATGCTTCTCCAATCTTCAAGGTATTGGCCTGTGCGCAGTGGGCTGCGTCTGCTTACGACCCGGATTGACAGTGCCGGGTGGCATGAATGCACTGCGATCCTTGCAGAGGATAACCTGGTGTTTCATTTTTGTTGTCAGTGTTAGATTTTAGCGTCGGGGAAAGGTGTGTCAATTTGCATGTAACGCAAAATGATAAAAAGAAAAAAGGCCCCGCCGGAAGGGAATAAGCGGAGCCTTCAAAAACCGAATTGAATGAGGTATTTCAGTGCTGCCAATGCCTCAATGAAAGATGTGGCTATTGGCTGAATCGGGGCATCCCTTGGGCCAGCGATACCAGCAGCGCCACCAATATCCCAAGCGCCATCAAACGCTTAAGCCAGATGATCTGCTTGGGCGATAGCAGCTTACTGCCCGCAAGTTTGCCCAGCGCCAGCCAGAGCACATCCACTAAGGTTGCCAGCAGCAGGCACACGGCGATGGTGAGTGCGTAGCTTGCCAGCGGGCTGCCAAGGGGCAGGGCAAACTGGCTCAGCAGTGACAACAGCGCCATATAGGCTTTGGGATTCATCAGGTTAAACAGCAGTCCATTCCTGAACCCTACGGCGTTGTCGCTATCGACCATCACCAAGGGGGCGGTGGCAATGCGAAATGCCAGATACAGAATATAGGCCGCCGCCAGCCACTTGAGCGTGCTTACCAGCACAGGAAAGCTTTGCAGCAGGCTGGCAAGGCCACTGGCCGCGGCCAACATGATAAGCAGCAGGCCAGCTATCAATCCGCCCAAAAATGGCAGGCTGCGCCTGAATCCCTGGGCGGCACCGAGGGCTGCCAATGTCAGCGGTGCTGGACCCGGTGAGCCCAGCAACAGCACAGTGGCGATGGCCAGTAAGGATAAGGCTTCAAACAAACTACAGGCCTCCGGTCACATCAATAATGCTGCCGCTGACAAAGCTGGCATCAGTCCTGGGGCACCCGCACCGTGCCTTCCATCAGAATCCGCGCCGAGCGGCTCATGATGGCCTTGGTGACGGTCCACTGGCCGTCCACTTGTTTGGCCTCAGCGCCAACCCGCAACGTGCCCGAGGGGTGGCCGAAACGCACTGCCTGCCGCTCACCGCCACCGGCGGCAAGATTCACCAGGGTGCCGGGAATGGCGGCCGCCGTGCCTATGGCCACCGCGGCTGTTCCCATCATGGCGTGGTGCAGCTTGCCCATGGACAGCGCCCGCACCAAGAGGTCGATATCATTTGCCTGCACTGTCTTGCCGCTCGACACCACATGGGTCATCGGCCTCGTCACAAAGGCCACCTTGGGGGTGTGCTGGCGGGTCTTGGCTTCATCGAGGGTCTTGATAAGCCCCATCTTGATGGCGCCGTGGGCGCGCAGCTGCTCGAACATGGCAAGGGCTGCGGGATTGCCGTTGATGGCCTCCTGCAGCTCGTCGCCGCGATAGCCAAGGTCTTCGGCATTGACAAAAATGGTCGGGATACCGGCGTTGATCAGGGTTGCCTGAATTTTGCCGCTTAAGTGCACCTCGGTGGGCACGTCCAGCTCGTCCACCAGATTGCCGGTGGGGAACATGGCGCCGCCGTCTTCGCCCCCGTCCTGAGAAGAGCCATCGGCCGGGTCGACAAACTCCAGCACGATTTCGGCCGCCGGAAAGGTCACCCCGTCGAGCTCAAAATCACCGGTTTCCTGCACTTCGCCATTAGTCACAGGCACATGGGCGATAATGGTTTTGCCGATATTGGCCTGCCAGATGCGTACTTCGCAGATACCGTTTTCAGGCACCCGGGAAGAATCCATCAAGCCTGCGTGAATGGCAAAAGCCCCCGCGGCGGTGGACAGGTTGCCGCAGTTGCCGCTCCAGTCGACGAAGGCGGTGTCGATGGACACCTGACCATAGAGGTAGTCCACATCGTGACCGGGCACGCTGCTTTTATTCATGATCACGCACTTGCTGGTGCTGGAAGTGGCGCCGCCCATGCCGTCGGTGTGCTTGCCATAGGGGTCGGGGCTGCCAATCACCCGCAGCAGCAGCGCATCACGCGCTGCGCCCGGCCCCCGGGCTGCCTCAGGCAAATCGTCGAGGCGGAAAAACACCCCTTTAGAGGTTCCGCCACGCATATAGGTGGCAGGAATGCGGATCTGTGGTTTAAACATACTTGTCTCCAAAAACCGTGGGCGGAACCTCAGCGGTAGAGGGAACTACCGCCAGGCACGGCAGTGCCTGCGAGCAAGGAAAAATCGCATTTTTGTGCAGCGATAAGGCGAAGCGGTTGACACCGCGAAGCCGGATCGACAAAGCATCCGCCACGCATATAGGTGGCTGGAATGCGGATCTGTGGTTTACATGCCATGGCATTGGATCCTTTGACATAAATTGGTTCTGAAAACTGTAAGCATCTCTGTCTTTAGCTCTTCGCTACCCGTTTCTCAAACACTGGCTGTTTCAGACGCAGGTATGTTGCGTGTGGGGCGAGGCGGCCGCGCGCAGTGTAGGAGGTCCTACATGAGCACGGCCAACAAAGCCCCGGGCGCAACAGGTCGCGTTATGAATTGGCCAAAAAGTCCTGGGCGAAGCGTTGGAGGACCCCACCTGCTTCGTAAATGGACACTTCTTCTGCGGTATCCAAACGGCAGCGCACCGGCACTTCCACTGTCTCGCCGGTTTGACGACGAATCACCAGCGTAAGCTCGGCACCCGGCGTACGCTCGCCCTTCACATCGAAGGTCTCGGTGCCGTCGATGCCATAGGTCAGGCGGGTTTCGCCCGGCATAAATTCCAGCGGCAACACGCCCATGCCCACCAGATTGGTGCGGTGAATGCGCTCGAAGCCTTCGGCCACAATCACTTCAACACCGGCAAGACGCACGCCCTTGGCGGCCCAGTCACGGCTGGAGCCCTGACCATAATCCTTACCAGCCACGATGATCAGCGGCTGCTTTCGCTCCATGTAGGTTTCAATGGTTTCCCACATGCGCAGCACCTTGCCTTCCGGCTCCAGGCGGGCGAGTGAGCCCTGCTTCACCTTGCCGTCAGCGTCTTTCACCATCTCGTTGAAGAGTTTGGGGTTGGCGAAGGTGGCGCGCTGGGCAGTCAGGTGGTCGCCCCTGTGGGTGGCGTAGGAGTTAAAGTCTTCCTCCGGCAGGCCCATCTTGGCGAGATACTCACCGGCGGCCGAGCTTGCCAGAATGGCATTGGAGGGCGACAGGTGGTCGGTGGTGATGTTGTCACCCAGCACCGCCAGTGGCCGCATGCCGCTTAAGGTTCGCTCACCGGCAAGGGCGCCTTCCCAGTAAGGTGGACGGCGGATGTAGGTGCTCTGTGGACGCCAGTCGTACAGTGGCTTCTCGGTGCCGTATTCCACCGCGAGATTAAACATAGGGTCGTACACGGCGCGGAACTGCTCAGGCTTCACCGACGACTTGATGATGGCATCGATTTCCGCATCCTCAGGCCACAGGTCTTTAAGCGTTACCGCGTTGCCATCGGCATCAGTACCCAGCACATCTTTTTCGATATCGAAGCGCACAGTGCCCGCGATGGCGTAGGCCACCACCAATGGCGGGGAGGCCAGAAACGCCTGCTTGGCATAGGGGTGAATACGGCCGTCGAAGTTACGGTTGCCAGACAATACGGCGGTGGCGTACAGATCCCGCTCGATGATTTCCTGCTGAATGGCTGGGTCGAGGGCGCCGCTCATGCCGTTACAGGTGGTGCAGGCGAAGGCGACGATACCGAAGCCGAGCTGTTCAAGATACGGCAGCAAGCCTGCTTCTTTCAGGTACAGCTCTACCGCCTTGGAGCCGGGCGCCAGAGAGGTTTTCACCCAGGGCTTGCGCACCAGACCTTTTTGCACCGCGTTACGGGCAATCAGGCCCGCGGCGATTACGTTACGGGGGTTACTGGTGTTGGTACAGCTGGTGATGGCGGCGATGATCACCGCGCCATCGGGCATCTTGCCTTCTTCCTCTTGCCAGTCGGCGGCAATGCCCTTGGCGGCCAAGTCGCTGGTGGCCAAACGGGCATGGGGGTTGGAAGGCCCCGCCATGTTGCGTACTACGCTGGAGAGGTCAAACGTCAGTACCCGGCCATAGTCGGCGCCTGTCATGGCATCCGCCCACAGACCTGTGGTTTTGGCATAGTTTTCAACCAGCTGCACCTGCTGCTCGTCGCGGCCGGTGAGGCGCAGATAGTCGATGGTCTGCTCGTCGATATAGAACATGGCGGCGGTAGCGCCATATTCGGGGGTCATGTTGGAGATGGTGGCGCGGTCACCCAGGGTGAGCGCCTTGGCGCCTTCGCCGAAGAACTCAAGGTATGCACCCACCACCCGCTCTTTACGCAAAAATTCGGTCAGGGCCAGTACCACGTCGGTGGCGGTAATGCCGGGGTTTGGCTTGCCGGTGAGCTCAACACCCACGATATCGGGCAGACGCATCCAGGAGGCGCGGCCCAGCATCACGTTTTCGGCCTCAAGGCCGCCCACACCGATGGCGATAACGCCGAGGGCATCCACGTGGGGAGTGTGGCTGTCGGTGCCGACACAGGTGTCGGGGAAGGCGATGCCGTCACGCACCTGAATTACCGGCGACATCTTTTCCAGGTTTATCTGGTGCATGATGCCGTTGCCGGGTGGAATTACATCCACATTGCGAAACGCCTTTTTGGTCCAGTTGATAAAGTGGAAGCGATCGTCGTTGCGTCTGTCTTCGATGGCGCGGTTTTTCTCAAAGGCATCCTTTTCAAAGCCGCCGTGTTCCACCGCCAGTGAGTGGTCCACAATCAGCTGGGTTGGCACCACAGGGTTTACCTTGGCCGGATCGCCGCCCTTGGCCGCAATGGCATCCCGCAGGCCGGCAAGATCTACCAGGGCCGTTTGGCCGAGAATATCGTGGCATACCACCCGGGCAGGGAACCAGGGGAAGTCGAGGTCTTGCTTGCGGAAAATCAGCTGGCTCAGGAAGTCGTTCAGGCGCGCAGGCTCGGCCTTGCGCAGCAGGTTTTCGGCCAGCACCTTGGAGGTGTAGGGCAGTTTGTCGAAGGCGCCGGGGGCGATGGCGTCCACCGCCTCGCGGGTATCGAAGAAGCTTAAATTGGTGCCGGGCAGCGGCTTACGGAATTGAGTGTTCATAACGGCGTTCCAGACATGCAAAAGGGGCGCGAATAGTGAGTGGCTGTTGTTTTTGGTGCGACAGGCGTTAAGGGGGCCGACTGCTCGTCGGCCCCGCGGTTATCAGCCGCGCTCGCTGATGGGAGTAACGCTGCGCAGTTCCACACCCACATAATCGGCGCTTGGGCGGATGATGCGGTTGTTGCTGCGCTGCTCCATCACGTGGGCTGTCCAGCCGCTGACCCGTGAGCATACGAAGATGGGGGTGAACAGCTTGGTGGGAATGCCCATGAAGTGATAGGCGCTGGCGTGGAAGAAGTCGGCGTTACAAAAGAGTTTCTTCTGTTCCCACATAAAGGCTTCACATGCCACGGAAACACGGTACAGACGGTCGTCGCCGTATTCCTTGGCAAGCTTTTCAGACCACTCTTTGATGATGGCGTTGCGTGGGTCGGACTCGCGGTAGATGGCGTGACCAAAGCCCATGATCTTCTCTTTGCGCTCCAGCATACCGGCCAGTACGTCGCGGGCGTGCTGCTCGTCGCGCATGTCCTGGATAAGCTCCATGGCCGCCTCGTTGGCGCCGCCGTGCAGCGGGCCACGCAGTGAGCCGATGGCACCGGTTACGCAGGAGTGCATATCAGACAGGGTGGAGGCACAGACGCGGGCGGTAAAGGTAGAGGCGTTGAACTCGTGCTCTGCGTAGAGGATGAGTGATACATCCATTACACGGGCGTGCAGGGCAGAAGGCGCCTTGCCGTGCAGCAGGTGCAGGAAGTGGGCACCGATTTGCTCGTCATCGGTCTCGGTTTCGATGCGCACGCCATCGTGGCTGAAGCGATACCAGTAGCAGATGATGGACGGGAACACCGCCAGCATGCGGTTGGTCACGTCAAACTGGTCAGCAAAGCTGTGTTCGGTTTCCAGGTTGCCGAGCATAGAGCAACCGGTACGCAGCACGTCCATGGGGTGAGCATTGGCGGGGATGCGCTCCAGCACTTCTTTCAGTGCCTGTGGCAGACCGCGCAGGCCCTTGAGCTTGGCGCGGTAGTTGTCCAGCTCCAGCTGAGTGGGCAGTTCGCCGTAGAGAATGAGAAAGGCCACTTCTTCGAAGCTGGCGTTTTCGGCCAGATCTTTTACGTCATAGCCGCGGTAGGTGAGGCCTGAGCCGGATTTACCTACTGTGCTCAGGGCGGTTTCACCGGCGCTTTGACCACGCAGGCCTGCACCACTCAGTTTTTTATCGGTTGTCTCAGCCATTTTGCATTCCCTCTCGTTAACTCGTTTGTTCTTGGCTGCCGGCATCGGGTAGGGTCGATGGGGTCCCGGCACTATTTATGGGTTACTTTTGGTGCCCCGGGGTCTTGCCCGGTGCGGGAAGCAGCTACTGCCTGGGCTTAATGCCCCGCTGTCTTCGTCCTTGCTTATCTTTTACTTGTTCAGGCCTGCGGCCTTATTTGTTTTTGCCTTCGGCAAAGAGGCGGTCCAGCGTGTCTTCAAAGCTGTGGTAGTTCAAAAACTCGTACAGCTCTTTGCGGCTTTGCATGGTGCCCAACACATTGCGCTGGTGGCCATCGTTCATCAGCGCCTGCATCACCTTCAGAGCGGCCTGGTTGGCGGCGCGGAAGGTGCCGAGCGGGTACAGCACCATGTCGGCACCGGCTTCATACAGGGCTGACTTGTCGAACAGCTCGGTCTGACCGAATTCGGTCATGTTGGCGAGGATGGGGGCTTTTACCGCGTCCTTGAACTTGCGGTACTGGGGCAGTTCAGTCAGCGCCTCGGCAAAAATCATGTCGGCACCGGCCTCGATATAGGCCTGGGCGCGCTCGATACCGGCGTCGAGGCCTTCCACGGCTACCGCGTCGGTGCGGGCCATAATGACGAAGTTCTCGTCGGTGCGGGCATCCACGGCGGCCTTGATGCGGTCAACCATCTCTTCGGTGCTTACCACGGCCTTGTTGGGGCGGTGGCCGCAACGCTTTTGCGATACCTGATCTTCCATGTGCACCGCGGCAACACCGACCTTTTCAAATTCCTTGATGGTGCGGGCGATGTTGAAGGCGCCGCCCCAGCCGGTGTCGATGTCGACCAAAAGTGGCAGCTTGGTGGCGGAGGTGATGCGACCGGCATCAATCAGCACATCGTTCATGGAGGTCATGCCCAGATCAGGCAGACCATAGGAGGCGTTGGCCACCCCGGCACCTGACAGATAGAGGGCCTGAAAGCCGGTCTTTTCGGCCATCAGAGCGAAATAGGCGTTGGTGGTGCCGACGATTTGCAGTGGCTTGGAGCGTGCCAGTGCGTCGCGAAAACGCTTGCCTGCGCTGTGGGTCATGCTGTCTCTCCCTTTAATTGCTGTGTATTGGCGAAGGTAGCTGAGCTGTGCTCACGGGCGCTGGCCTCGGCCTTGAGTTCTTTAAGACGCGCCTCTGTGTTGCGTCGTCCCTGTTCGATATGGCGCTGCATCAAGAGCGCCGCCAGCTCGCCATCACGCTCGGCAATGGCCTCGACTATGCGTCTGTGTTCGGCGATGGCACGGCTTGGGCGCTGGTGGTTGCTGCACTGATAACGGTACATGCGCAGCAGGTGGTACAGGCCACCCATCAGGGTTTCCTGCAGGTGTTTGTTGCCGCTGGCGCGGATGATTTGATAGTGGAAGTCCACATCACCCTGCTCCTGGAAATAGGTGTCACCCTGCTTGAGCGCGGCTTCCTGGCGTTCGAGCAGTGCCTGCAACTCGGCAAGTTGTGCCTCTGTGATCCGCTCAGCCGCGAGGCGACAGGCCATGGCTTCGAGGGTGGAGCGCAGGTCGTAGAGGTCGTTCAGTTCTTCCACTGAAAGCTGAGCCACCCGGGCACCCACATGGGGCATGCGCACCACCAAACGTTGGCGCTCCAGGGTTTGCAGGGCTTCACGGGTGGGACCGCGGCTGATGCCGAATTGGGCGGCCAGTGCCTGTTCGTTGATCTTGCTGCCGGGGGCCAGTTCGCCCTTGATGATGGCAGTTTGAATGGCGCTCAGGATCTGATCGGCCAGGGTGGCCGCGCCGCGCTCGCTGGCGCCGCGTTCAGTGCTGAGATCTTTTGGGGTGCTCTGGCTCATTGGGTGCTTGCTGCCGCTTTAGCTGCGGCCCTGTCGCTGACAATGGTTGAAAATTAGACCTCTTATGGCGGATTGTCAACAATCTGTTGACGTAGACGTAAGTCTAACCATTGGTGTATTTTGATTTAAAAGCGTCTTAAATTATTGAATAAAAACGCTTAATTAAAGGTGTATTGTTTGCTGTTTTGTTAGCGTTACAACGAGTTAAAAAGATTTATTGTCGACAACTGGCGGTTTTGCACTTTGTCTGCAAGGCATGGGATGATGTGGCTATCAGCCAATAAGGGTAGCTGCGGCGGTATTTCGCGAAAGACGCTGCCCCGTGTCGAGCAAAGAAGCAATGGAAAAAATTTTGGTGAGCGCCTGCCTGCTGGGTGAAGCGGTGCGATACGACGGCAAAGATAATCTGGTCGATTCGCCCCTGTGGCAAGGCTGGCAGCGTGAGGGACGCTTTGTCAGCGTCTGCCCCGAGTGCGCCGGTGGTTTGCCGACGCCCCGGCCTCCGGCAGAAATCAAGAGCCCGTCAGCAGACGTCAAAAGACGTGGCGCAGAAACACAGGTGCCTGATCCCAAAGACGCCATCCGGGTCGTTACAGTCACGGGGGAGGATGTGACTGCCCCCTTTGTGCAGGGCGCCGAGGCGGCATTAAGGCTTGCCCGTGATGCCAATATTCGTTTTGCTGTGTTAAAAGCCCGCAGCCCGTCCTGTGGCAATGGGCAGATTTACGATGGCAGCTTTTCCCGCACCCTGATTGAGGGCGACGGCATTACTGCGGCCCTGCTCGGTCGCCACGGCATTGAAGTGTTTACCGAATATCAGTTGCAGCAGTTGGCCGAGCGGCTGGCGCAGCTTGAGAACTGACCACGGATAAGCCACAGCCCCAATAAAACATCAGCCATAAAAAACGCCGACTCGGGTCGGCGTTTTTTATGGGCGATTTAGGTAACTCAGCGGCTGCGCTCGGCCAGCTCGCGGTAGCTGCTGGTGCTGGCCTTGTGCTCGGCCAGCAGCCCGTGGATTTGCTCATCTTTTTCCTGCCAGATGCCATTGAGCCAGCGCTGGAACTGGGCACGGTACTCGGCATTGCTGAAGTACTGCTTGTCGTCCACCTCGGGCACGGGCAGTGCTTCGACCCGAATCACTATCTTGCTCACCTTGCCCTGCATTACCCCGGCAAGAATGTCTTTGGGGGCATCGGGGTACACCACGGTGACGTTCAGCAGGTGGCTGAACTGCTCTCCCATGGCGGAGAGCGCAAAGGCGATACCGCCTGCCTTGGGGCGCAGCAGATAGCGATAAGGGGAATTTTGCCTGTCGCGCTTTTCTTCAGTAAAGCGGCTGCCTTCCACGTAGTTGATGATGGAGGTTGGCAGATCGCGGAATTTCTCACAGGCCTTGCGGGTGGTTTCCAGATCCTTGCCCTTGAGCTTGGGGTTCTTCTTGAGCTTCTCGGGGCTGGTACGGTTCATAAAGGGCATGTCCAGCGCCCAGCAGCCCAGCCCCATGATGGGCACATAGATAAGTTCTTTTTTGAGGAAGAACTTGAGCATGGGAATGTGGTTACGCAGGATATAGGTCTGGGCGGCGATATCGAAGCCGCTCAGATGGTTACTTATGACCAGATACCAGCCGTTTTTATCCAGCTGATCCAGGCCCTTCACGTCCCATTCGATTTTGGCAATCAGGCGCAGGATGCCGCCGTTACAGGTTGCCCACAGCCACATAAAGCGGTTCATCAGCCTGGTGATGTTGACCCTGCCTGCTTTAAAGGGCGTCAGCAGCTTAAACAGGCCGCCGATGCACACCAGCGAGCCGCAAATAGCGGTGTTGATAATGAGCAAGATGCTACTTATTACAAACAGCAGCGGCCCCGGCAAAAAATTAAACATGTTGTTCAACAACCTCTGATTTCAACTCTTCCTGCCCCGACAGTTGCTCGAGTATGCCATCCTTGCGCGACCAAATGCGATTGAGTTGTTCCTGAAAATCCTGTTTGAACTCGCGGTCGTTGATATAGTCACCGCGCATCTCGGCGGCGATGTCTGCCACTGTCACATGGACGCGGATTTCATCCACCTGGCCTGAAATAAATTCCCAGAAACTGGGCACCTTGCCGGGGTAGTAAATGGTCACGTCCACCAGTTTATGGATTTGCGCCCCCATGGCGGAGAGCGCAAAGGCCATACCGCCTGCTTTGGGGCGCAGCAAATGCTGGAAGGGGGAGTTCTGCTTCTTATGTTTGGCAGCCCGAAAACGGGTACCTTCCACAAAATTCATTACGCTCACCGGCTTGTCTTTGAACTTGGCACAGGCGCGGCGGGTGATTTCAATGTCTTTGCCCTTAAGCTTGGGGTTCTTTTTCAGCTCGGCGGTGGAATAACGGCGCATGAAAGGGAAATCCAGTGCCCACCAGGCGAGACCCAGCACAGGCACATAGAGCAGCTGTTGCTTGAGGAAGAACTTCAGGAAGGGGATCTTGCGATTAAAGATACGTTGCAGCACCAGAATATCGACCCAGCTCTGGTGGTTGGCTATCACCATGTACCACTCGTCACGGGTGAGTTCAGCGTCACCCAGCACCTCAATGCGCACCGGGTGCAGCACATTTTGGATAAAACCGTTCACTGAAATCCAGTTGGAGGCGCAACCATCCACAAGATGTGACATCAGCTTGCGCAGGGCAGGAATGGGCAGCAGCTTTACCAGACCAAGCAGCAGGATAGGGACAAACCAAAACAAGGTGTTAAGGGTGTAACCCAGAAAAACCAGTGAGCCTCGGATAAGCAACAGCAACGCGAGCATTCATACCTCCATAAATTTGTGGATGCCTATGTTAACCGTGAATGACCCATTGCTCAATCGCGCCGCAGTGCCGATGCGGTTGGCACTACCAGTGATGCCCGCTTGTCGGGTTGTCTCCATGGCCATTTTTGCGTTGCTTGGTAAGATAGATGCCAACAAGGATAACCGGAGTTGTTTCAGTGTCAGGCAATTACAGGGTGCTGTATGTGGAGGACGAGCCGGGCTCCGCAGAGATCCTCAAGCTGTATTTGGTGCGCGAAGGCTACAGTGTCAGTCACTTCGACAACGCGGAGGATGCCGCACGGGCCCTGCAAAACCTGGTGTTTGATATGGCGCTTCTGGATGTGATGCTGCCGGGAGGCGATGGCCGGAGCCTGTTGAAAACGGCCGTGGAAAAGCACATCCCCGCTATCATGGTCACCGCCAGAGTCGATGAAGAAGCGCGCCTTGAGGGCTTTGAACTTGGGGCCGATGACTACATTTGCAAACCCTACAGCCCAAGGGAAGTGGTCTCCAGAGTCAATGCGCTGCTGAAACGCAGCTATCGCGGCCATCAGCAGCGTCGTCTGGTGTTTGAAGACCTCAGTATCGATTTGGACAGTGCGGCAGTCGCTCTGAGCGGGGGTCCCGTGGCACTGACGGCCAGTGAATATAGCTTGCTGGTATGGCTCGCATCCCGCCCGGGTCAGGTGTTCAGCCGTACCAGTTTGCTGGATGCTCTCTGGCGTGAAAATCCGGACGTGACAGAGCGCACTGTCGATACTCATCTGGCGAATCTCAGGAAAAAGTTGGCCGACAGCAGACAAGCCCCGCGTTTTATTGCAACCCGTCATGGGCTTGGTTACTGCTTTATTGCGAAGGAGTGCCAACCATGAAGCTTGCCACCCGAGCTGCCCTGCTGGTGGGACTTTGTACTTTCACGCTGCTGGGTGGCTACTATCTGTTGGCGATGTTCAATGCCAGCAATGCCATCGTTGACTTCAATCAGCGCAGCGCCGTGACCCTGGGGCATGTGCTGCTGGATGATGATCTGGTGTTGGGGGACGTCGCCAACTGGGGCCAAACAGGTGATATGCCCCTGCCGCCACAACAGGTGGTAGAGCGGCTGGCAAACCGCTTCGATGATCATTTCTTTTTTCTGCTTGAAAGCGGCGTGCTGAGAGCCCACAACTTACCGTCAAGTGTGTCGTTGGAGGCGCTATGGCCAACGTCCCAGGGCCTGAGTTTCAGATTGAGGGTCGGCAGTCTGCCATCTGTGGCGATAAATTTTGGCCGTAAGCCTTATGAGATCCCCGGTATGCCGCCGGAGCTGGGGTTGATTTGGGTGCCTAAGTCCTTGTTGGCACTTGGGGATGAGCAGGATGCGCTCAAGCGTCAGCTCAGTAACGGCTTTGCAATGAGCTTTGCACTGCTCTCGCTGCTTGCTGTGGTGTTGGCCTGGGTGGGCGCAAAGCTGTTTCTGCGTCCTCTCAAACAGCTGGAATTGGGATTCTCTCAATTGGGTTCGGGCGATCTCGGCGTACGGGTGAAAATTGCAGGGCGGGATGAAATTGCTGAGATAGGAAATAATTTCAACAAGTTGGCTGAGGCGCTTCAACGGCTCCAAGGGCAGTACAAGCAGCTCAGCTCCGATATGGCCCATGAGCTTCGCACTCCGCTAAACGGCGTACAATCGCGGCTCGAGGCTATGCAGGATGGATTGTTGCCCAGGGATGATAACCAGCTGTTGTTAGTGCAGGCGGATTTGGGGCGCATTACCCACCTTATCGATCAGCTGTGTCTGTTATCGCTCACCGAATCCGGTCAGTTGCCAATGAAGCTTGAGCCTGTGACGGTGGACGCATTGCTGCCAAGCCTGAAAAGCAGCTTTATGCCCCAGTGTTTACAGGCTGGGATGACGCTTGAGCTGGAGATTGCCACCGATGCCAGGTGTGTGGCTGACACTCAGCGACTGACTCAAATACTGGCCAATCTGATGACCAACGCCATTAAATATGCCCATGCCGGAGGAGTGCTGACCCTGGGTTGCCGGCTTGGGGATGACAGGGCGTGCATTTATGTGAAAGACCGGGGGCCTGGGATGTCGGCTGGTCAGCAGGCGCGGGCATTCGATCGTTTCTATCGCGCCGCAGAGCACAGGAGTGAACGTCATAGCTTGGGGCTGGGGCTGGCGATTTCTGCCGAGCTGGCAAGGCTGATGAGCGCCGAACTGACCCTGACGACGGCACCGGGCGAGGGGTGCCTGTTTGAGCTTTGGTTGGTTAAGGCGCCTTGATAATTTCTTGACAACTCCCTGTTAACTTAGCCCTATCGCCTCAGTGTTAAGGACTAAGTTAATGAAAAAGCCTTTGATTTCTTTAGTGGTTGTAGGTTGTTTGCTGGCTGGCTGTGGCCTGTCATCCCCCACCCCGTCTCCGGCAGCCCCGGTGGCCATCAGTTTGCCGCTCAAGTTTACCGACAAGGGCCACGCCTACGTTTATGCCGGCATTAATGGCGTTGAGGATTATCCCTTGATTCTGGATACCGCTGCCCAAAAAGGCGTATTGCCCGAAAGCCTCAAAAGCAGGCTGACTGACGCGGGCCTTCGCCTTGAGACTACCGAAGTACAAACGGCGACCGGCGCCATCAAGCTGGAAGAGGCCGAGGTGGAAGAGGTTCGACTGGCAGGGTATGCGCGGCAGCAGCTGGACTTTTTGTTCAGGGACATGGATGAGCTGACACTCAGTAATGGCCTGGTTCCCGGCATTGTGGGGCACAATTTTCTCGCACAGTTCTGTGTGGCAGCCAATCTTGGTCAGGGCGCATTGATGCTGGCAGACTCTGCCTGCCCGGATGAATGGACACGTGGACTCAAGGCAGTTCCCTTCGAGATCCGTAATGAGTTTATTTGGACCAAGGCGACTTTTGAGGGCGTCGAAGTGGATGTGCTGCTGGATACCGGGGCACCAAAAAGCTACATGAACTCGGCGCTGCTAAGCCTGCTGCAGAACGTTGAGCAGTTGGAGAGCGACAGTACCCAGGGGTTGTCAGGCGCCACTCAGTCGCGGCTGGGGCTGGCCAATGTGCAGTACCAATTGGGATCGCATCAAGTCACTGACCCCGGCATGTATCAGGCGGACCTGCATGTGTTCAATCAGCTGGGGTATGCTGAAAAACCCTTTTTATTGCTTGGTCTTGCGCAGTTTTCCAAGGGTAGGCTGGTCATCGACTACCACAGGCAGCAGTTCTTTTTCGGCTGAAGACGCAACAGGCGATGGCATAGTGAGGGGACATGGGTAACACTTCGTTCATGGCATTTTCGTCCTGATTGGTTTTATGCCCTCCAAACTTATATTGCTGTTGATGCTTTTGCTTCCTGTGCTGAGCTTGCCCATTCTTGCTGGCGATGCGGTGACGCTCACCATGGCTTACCGCACCACCGAAAAGTTGCCCTTTATCGCCAGGGCGCCCGATAATCACGGGCTGTTTGAAGACATGTACCTCGAGGCGGCACGGCGTATTGGGGTGTCGCTTCAGATAGTTCGCTTGCCCAAGGTCAGGGTTATCAAGGGATTGATGGATGGCAGTGTGGACTTTTATCCTCAGTTCACCTTCAGCGATAGCCGACAGGGCTATTGTCAGTTCGTGGCCAATGGTCTCAGGGTCAATTACTACGCCATTTCCCGCCCAGAGGTGAAGCGATTGGAGCGTACGGAAGACTTTGATGGCTTGGTTATGCTTCATGTCCTCGGTAACCCAGACTATCTGGGGATGCTCGGCTTTGGTGAGGCCAGGGTTACCCGGATAGACGTGGCCGAAATGGACCTGCAAAAAGCCATTCATATGATTGAAAAAGGTCGAGCCGATGCCTATCTGTACGAGGCCGAACCCCTTGAATACGCTCTGGCACAGAGTCGCAGTACCAAGGTGCAATTGCACCGCCGGTTGCATCAGGGGAATGAGTGGGCAAGCCTGGGGTTTTCCAAAAATTCCCGATGGGCGGAGCTTGAACCCAACCCTGACTACGATCCGTCAATTCCTGTCGGTGTAGACAATCAGCCACAGCGTTTTGTGGCTGGCAGTGTGCCGGCGCGTTTGGCGGCGGCGCTGTATGAGATGCGCCAGGATGGCACGCTCGATACGCTATATCAAAGGTACCTGAACGCTGCCACAGATACGCTCCCCGCACAAAGCCACTGACGTCGCTGTCAGCGCACTTCGATGACCACTGGTATCGGCCCGATAAGCACAGGGCGTTGCGTGCACTGTTGTCTCCTCCCTGGCCAATATCCAATGGTGGATCCAGTCCATCAATCTGAATCCCGCCTGAATTTCGCTGCAATGTATCCGGGATAGTTATGGCTCTGTACCCAGAATCCAAAGGGATGATTCCTCAAAAATCAGTCCTTTGTTGCTTTATGGGATGTGATAGAGTCAGCGCCCGAGTTGCTGTCCAAGATTGGCGAGCAGCCTGTCCATGGCCCTGTAACCCAGCGCCTGTGCGATATGGCGCCTCTCTACCGTATTGCTGTTTTCCAAATCTGCGATGGTGCGGGCGACCCGCTGCAGGCGATGAAAGCTGCGTACCGACAGCCCAAGTCGATTGACACTCTGCTCAAGAAAACTGAGGTCTGTGCTGTTAAATCCTGCGTTTTTCAGTGCCTTGCCCGAGAGTTCGGCATTCAGTACGCCTGCCCGGGCAAGCTGCCGTTCCCTGGCGCGGTGAACGCGCTGGGCGACGCTTTGGCTGGTTTCACCACTGTTGCCTTCCTGAGTCAGGGTGCCCGGTGGCAGAGGGGGGACTTCGATGGACAAATCGAAGCGGTCAAGAAAAGGGCCCGAGAGCCTGCCGAGGTAGCGGTTTATCTGATCAGGGCTTGAGCGGCTGCCTGGTCCCATGCTGCCGCAGGGGCTGGGGTTCATGGCGGCAACTAATTGAAATCGGCTGAGAAAGGTGAGCTTTGCGGCTGCCCGTGAAATCACCACTTCGCCGGTTTCCATGGGTTCGCGCAAACAGTCGAGCACCTTGCGGGGGAATTCGGCCAGCTCATCGAGAAACAGCACGCCCCGGTGGGCGAGGGAGATTTCCCCGGGCTTGGGCACACTGCCACCCCCCACCAGGGAGATGGCTGAACAGGTGTGGTGGGGCGACCTGAACGGACGGCGGTGGAACTCGCTGGGTTTGATATTGAGCCCTGCTACTGAATGCAGCGCCGCGACCTCGAGGGCTTCGTCATAGCCCAAGGGGGGCAGCAGCCCCATGATACGGCTGGCGAGCATGGTTTTACCGCAGCCGGGAAGGCCCAGCATCAGTAAATTGTGTGAACCTGCAGCGGCGATTTCCAGTGCCTGTTTGGCTTGATACTGGCCAATCACGTCGCTCAGGCAAAGCGCGCTGCTTGGCGTGTCATCGAGCCATTCGGCGCCCTGCTCCAGCCCCGGCAGGGGCTGCTGGCCGTGAAGGAAGGCCACCAGATGTACCAACTGGCTGCACAGGCGAATGGCGGGATAATCCACCAGTTCGGCATCGGCACGGTTGGCGAGCGGCAATATAAGTTCGCGACCACCCCGGCGAGCCGCCACAATAACGGGCAGCAGACCCGGACAATGGCGAATATCTCCCGACAGTGCCAGTTCGCCAACAAACTCGCGGTCTTTAAGACTGGTGAGGGGGATTTGGCCGGAGGCCGCAAGAATGCCGATGGCGATGGGCAGATCGTAACGGCCACCCTGTTTGGGCAGATCGGCGGGGGCGAGATTCACTGTGATGCGGCGCATGGGGAACTCGAACCCGGCGTTCACCAGGGCACTGCGTACCCGCTCTCTGGCCTCTTTGACCGAGGCCTCCGGCAGGCCAACCAGATTAAAGGCGGGCAGGCCATTGGCGAGATGGACTTCAACGGTAACCGCCGGGGCTTCAACCCCCAGGCTGGCACGGGTGGCGACACAGGCAATGGCCATGGGACAAGTCCTTTTGTTCCAAAGATGACCTAAGCTTAGCAGGTGTCGGGAAAATGTAATCCCATGGTGTTTTATCTCACCAAGAGACAAGGCCACCAAATGCTACATTGCATTGTGTTATCAAATGTGAGATTTATGGTTAAATTGACTGTAAATAATCATCAGGGAAGATGCTCCACCGGCACGGATACAAGGCTCTTGGGAGATTAAGGTGTGCTCATGCGGCTGTTGTTTATCTTGGGGTTCTGGCTGATTTTTTCCCCTTCTTATGCAAAAACGCCAGTGTTGTTTCTGAATCCGGGATACAGCAGCGAAAGTTTTTGGGGCGATGTTGATAGCTTGCTCGAGGCCAGCGCCGCCCGGTTGGACATGCAAGTCGAGACCCTGCACTCGGACCGCAACCACTTCCATATGATACGTCAGGCCACGGAAGTAGCTGGGCGTGCGACACTTCCGGCATTTGTGCTGATGGTTAACGAAAAGCACGGCGGTCTTCGGATGCTCGACGCCTTTTACCGCAAACCCGTATATATCCAGTTCATCCTCAATGATATCAGTCTCGAAGAGCGCCAAAACCTGCTTAAGGATCCACATTGGCGCACCTACTTATTGCCGGCGGTTGTCCCAGATAATCAGGACGTTGGCACTCTGACGGCGACGGCACTGGTAAAGAAACTGGGGCAGCAACCAGCTCAATTGGTGCTGATCTCCGGCGATAAAACAACGCCCGCCTCGGTGGAGCGGACGCAAGGGGCTTTGGCTGTGTTTCAGGCTGAGTCGGACGTCACTGTGGAGCAAACCGTCTATGGTCAGTGGCAGGAAGACAAGGCATATCAGCAGGCTCAGGTGCTGTTGCAGCGCTATCCCTCTTTGAATGCGGTGTGGACCGCCAACGACCATATGGCCTTTGGTGTTATCCGGGCGCTGAAAGAAAAGCAACTTACACCGGGTAAGGATGTCTTGCTGTCCACCATCAACACGTCACCCCAGGTACTGGCTCTCAGGCGCGCCGGGGAAATCAATGCCCTGGGCGGCGGGCATTTTCTGGTTGCTGGTGTTGCCCTGGCGAATATTCGCCAGTTCAGGGACACCGGCCAGTACCCTGAGGTGCATATTTCATTGTTCCGATTGCTGGAGCCGGACACGCCGCTGTTTGATGCGTTGGAAAAGCGTGACTGGGCGGGACTTTTGGATCTGGTGCTCGACCCCACAAGGATACCCGGAAGCCTGTGATGGGTTTTCCCGTGTCAATCTAACTCGAATGAAGGTGAACTGTTGAGCTCCGGCGTACATTCCATCAGCCGTAAGGTGACAGGCATGATCATTGGCGTCAGCACTCTGCTGGCGCTGGTTACCATGCTTATCCAGTTTGTGTGGAACTATCTGGGGGCCGTGGACAATGCCAAGGCCGAAATTCGCGGTTACAGCGAGCTGATACTGCCGTCCATCGCCCAGGCGTTGTGGGATGCGGACAGGCCTCTGCTGAATGATCTTGTGTTGGCGGTGTCGCGCCTGCCCGCGGTCAGCTTTGTTGAGCTGGCCAGTCTCGATGGTTTTACTGTGCGTTCGGGCCATGCCGCCAGTTCGGCGCAGACCAACCCCAATGCCGGAATTGAAATGCCTGTGCTGTTTGAGCCGCAGCCCATTGCGAGGCTCAGGGTGGTGCTCAGCAACAGTGAAATTTATCGGATGCTGTGGCAGCAGATGGTGTTTCTGGTGCTGGGAAACGGCATTAAAACCCTGGTCATGGCCTTCGTCATTCTGTCGCTGCTCAAACATCTGGTGATTAGGCGCCTTGCCCGTTTATCGGCCTTTGCCAATACCGTGAGGTTGGCCAATGGCGAGCGCATCAATAAGCCCTTTTGGCCCGCCAATGAGCAGGATGAAATAGGTTCGGTGGGCCGGGCGCTGGAGGCGATGTACCACAGACTCAGGTCCGATCTTGCCCTTATCCGCCTGCAGCAGCGCCAGCTGGCAAGAAGAGGCAGAGCCCTCAGTCACACAGTGGCCGCCCAGGACTCCCAGCTGACCTGGCTTGCCAGTGCCAACAGCCTGCTGGCCCAGGTGAGCCTGCAATTTTTGGCGGCCAGCAGCGCCGATGCCAGCGAAGAGCTGAACCATTTCACCCGTGAGCTTGGCGCGTTATTGGGGGTTGAGCGGGTCAGTGTGCTGGAGTTTCAGCAGGGCAAGGCCAGATATCGCAGCTTCTGGTCTTCTAACGACTCAGATACCCCCGCCAGTGAGTTGGTGATAGATAACCTGCCATTGCTCAAACAAAAATTTGGGCAGAGTCATACGCTGGTCATTGAAGATATTGAAAACCTGAAGGACCCATCATCGCTGGAATACCGCTACATGAAACAAGTGGGTATTGTCTCGGTGGCGGGGTTTGCCATTGCCGATGGAGACACTCTGCTGGGGGTGCTGTCGGTGGCCAATCGGCAAGGCCCACTGAATTGGAGTCCGGAAAAGACGCACATATTGACTCAGTTTGCCTCGGCACTGAATGAGTTATGGCTCAGAGAGCGGCACGAGGCGAGGATGTTTGAGCTGCAACAGGAACTGCTGCGCGCCAATATGCACCTTGCCAGAGAGGCCGTAACTGACCCGCTGACTGGCCTCACCAACCGGCGTCCCTTTACTGAGCGCTTATCGACGCAACTCGAGCAAGGGGGAGTGCTGTTGATGGCGGATGTGGACTTTTTCAAAGGTTACAACGATACCTATGGCCATGTGGCCGGTGACGATGTGCTGAAAAAGCTGGCACAGGCCCTTCAAACGCTGTTGCCTGATGATGCCCTGCTGGCGCGCATCGGTGGTGAAGAATTTGCCCTGATAGCGCCTGTGATGAGCGAATCCGAGCTTGAGGCGTTATGCGACAGGCTGCTGCAATATGTGCGAAATCTCGGCATAGAGCACAGGGGATCGCATTTTGGCATAGTCACCCTGAGTTTGGGCGCTATCACTCTGGATGATAGCTGCAATATCCGCGATGCCTTGAGCCAGGCCGATGCAAGCCTGTATCGGGCCAAGCAGCTGGGGCGCAACCTTGCGGTCATCAATGGCGATGTCAGCCCAAAGGCGAGACTGATTTCTTCTTCCTGAGTGCGATTTGCCGCTCTGCGGCGGGCTTTGGTCTGGTGCAGTCATGCCGGTACCTATCAGATATCGCAGCGGCATGAACGCAGGGTCTAGCGGGTGGCAGGTTCCACTTGTTTTGTTGCCTGTTCCAGGATTTGTGCCAGCTTCCCGGATGCTCTGAGCACCGCAATGCGCTCATCAAAAAGGCGTTTCAGACTTTCGCTGTTTGGACTTTTGCGGGAAATCAGTACATAAAAAGGCTCAGCGGCGGCGCCGTTAATCAGGCCTTTCTCCAAGGGTGGCAAGGGTGGGTTGTCCATCAAGGCCATATTGGGGGCGACCAGTTCCAGACGGTCCAGATAAAAATGGCAGCGCCCCATTTTCAGGGTCTCCGCCAGCTGCTCATAACTCGCCATTCGCATCACATCCTTCTCGGCAGCCAGTCCAAAGTTGGCGTAGTTATGGCCCCCAAGGCCGCAGAGGGCACCGTATTGCCAGAGGTCTTCGGCGGCCGCGACTTCCCGGGGAGCATCAGTGTTTTGTTTCAGAAAAAAATAACCGGGTGTCAGATAATAATAGGGAGCGGATGAGATATAATCCTTGCGGCGCTGATCATTCATTGAGGCACTCATGGCAGCGTCCACGGCCCCTGTCGTCAGCGACATCAGGCAGCGCCGCCAGGGTAGGGCTATCACTTCATAGGGAATATCTTCAAAAACGTGTTTGAGCACCTCAATGTCGTAACCGGCAAGGGTCTCTGTCTTATGTTTTCCGTCCCGGACAAAGTAGTTGAAGGGTGGAAATTCCGTGGATTCAACACAAAACACCAAGGGGGACTCGTTCTGGGCATTGACTGCGGTCGAGAACAGGGTCACAAAGCTGCAAAACACGAGTGTATATAATAGCTTAAACATAGCTCCCCTCCGGCTTTAGCCGCATCCCTGAGTATAGCAAGATATCTGCGTATTGCCTCAGTTGCAGGACGGATTGAAAGATGAGTTTCTTTGAAAATAGTTTGATTATTCTGATGCTTATTGGCATCAGCTGTTTTTTTTCCATGTCAGAAATTGCCCTGGCGGCTGCCCGTAAAATTCGCCTGCGACAGTTGGCCGATGAGGGCAATGAACGGGCTCGCAAAGTACTGGAGTTACAGGCTCATCCCGGCAGTTTCTTTACCGTGGTGCAGATAGGCCTCAATGCCGTGGCTATCATGGGCGGTATTGTGGGTGAGTCGGCCTTTACGCCCCACATCATGGCGATGCTGGATGGCATAGTGCCGGCTAAGTGGCTGGGTCAATTCAGTTTTGTCTTGTCGTTTATGCTGGTGACCAGCCTGTTTATTTTGCTGGCAGACTTGATGCCAAAGCGTATCGCCATGGCCATGCCGGAGCGGGTTGCCGTGTCCCTGGTGGGCGCCATGGGCCTTTGCATTACCTTGCTGCGCCCCCTGGTGTGGGTATTCAACGGCCTCGCCAATGGCCTGTTCCGCATGCTGAGGATCCGCACGGAGCGTAACGACGCCATCACTGAAGATGATATCTATGCTGTGATGGATGCCGGTGCCGAGGCAGGTGTTATCGACAAAGGTGAGCAGAAGATGATGGAGAACGTGTTTGAAATGCAAAGCGTTCCTGTGACTTCTGCCATGACGCCGCGGGAGAGCCTGGTGTTCTTCCTGCAAAGCGACACCGAGGAAGACATCAAGCGCAAAATTGCCGCCGACCCCCACAGCCAGTTTCTGCTCTGTGATGGTCAGCTGGATGCCATCAAGGGTTATGTGGACTCCAAGGATTTGCTCATCAAGGTGATCAGCGGTCAGGCCCTGAATCTGAAAGACCCTTCACTGGTGCAAAGCTGCCCCATCATTCCCGATACCCTGAGCCTGTCTGAGGCGCTGGATTACTTCCGTAATAACAGGGTCGACTTTGCTGTAGTGCTCAATGAGTATGCGCTGGTGCTGGGTGTGGTGACCTTTAACGACCTGCAAAGTGCCGTGATGGGCACCTGGTCGCTTGCCGAAGGCGAAGAGCAAATCGTCGCCCGTGATGCGTCCTCATGGCTGGTGGACGGGGTGACCCCCATTACCGATGTGATGCGTGCCTTTGGCATCGACAGTTTCCCCCAGAGCCAGAACTACGAAACCATCGCAGGCTTCATTATGTTTATGCTGCGAAAAATTCCCCGTCGCACTGACTTTGTGGTCTATGCCGGTTACAAGTTTGAAGTGGTCGATATCGACTCATACAAGGTGGATCAACTGCTGGTGACCAAGGTGGAATTGCCGACGGGTGCTGAGGATCAGTAAACCCCAAAATAACAAATCGCCGCATGATGCGGCCTTTTTTATGGCTGGCGATCAGTAGTCGATGCAATCCAGAAAGGCGGCTATTAGCGGGTCGTTACGGCGCTTGGCCTTGCAGCAACATCCCAGCTCAAAGGGCGCTATGGCCACAGGGCTTGGAATAAGCGCTATGCGGTCGCGCACCGGACTGTGCTGAATCACCACTTCCGGGGTGATACTCACGCCGCAGCCGAGCGCCACCATGGACACAATCGCCTCGTGCCCCGACACCTTGGCGTAGATGTTGGCATTGATCCCCATGGCCTTGAACCAGGCGTCGGCGCGGCGTCTGCCGGGGCCATGCTCGGGGATGATAAAGGGCAGCTTGTCCCAGGGAATGGTCTCTTCGGCCAAAAGCTCCCGCGCGCGGCAAGCCACCTGAGGGGCAATGATACTCAGGGGAATGGTTTCAATCGGCGAAAAATGGAGGTTATCCGGAAAGGGCTCTGGCAGGGCGGCAATAGCGATATCGGCGCGGTTTTGTTGCACCTCACCCACGGCATTGGCGGCATCACCGGTATTGAGCACGATTTCCACCAAGGGGTGTTCCCGGCGAAATCTGTCCAGCAATTTGGGCAGGTGGCTGTATGCGGCCGTGACCGAGCAGTAGAGATTCAGTCTGCCCTTGAGCTGCAGCTGATTAGGGTCGATACGGCTTATCAACTGGTCCCAGCCATTCACCATGTCCTGGGCAAAACGGCGAAACTCCACCCCGGCCGAGGTCAGGTTAACGCTGCGGTTATCGCGCTCAAAGAGTCGGGTACCGGCTTCTTCTTCCAGTCGCTGCATGGCACGGCTTAAGGTGGATGGGCTCACATGCATTTGCTCGGCGGTGCGGGCAAACTGCAGGGTGTCGCACAGGTTTAAAAACAGCTTTATCTCGCGAATATCCATGCCAACCTCACTGGCGTCCTCACAGGTGTCCCGGACGCCGTATCAGGATCTAATGATAGGAAGTTCATTGCAAAAAATGAAATGTAATGTTTCGTTTATATCATTTTGAGCAATGCTATCTCTGTTCTATAGTGAGTTCAATCACAATCGGTTAACGACATTAACGCCACACTGATTGTTTGAACCCAATTGACGAAGGATAAGTGGTATTCACTATGGCTAACTACTTTAACTCATTGAATTTACGTCAGCAGCTGGCCCAGCTGAGCCAGTGTCGTTTTATGGATCGCAGCGAGTTTGAAAACGGTTGTGACTACATCAAGGGCTGGAATATCGTTATCCTCGGCTGTGGCGCTCAGGGCCTTAACCAGGGCCTGAACATGCGCGATTCTGGCCTGAATATCTCCTACGCCCTGCGTGCTGAGGCTATTGCTGAAAAGCGCGCTTCCTGGAAAAAAGCCACCGACAACGGTTTTAAGGTTGGCACCTTCGAAGAGCTGATCCCTCAGGCGGATCTGGTACTGAACCTGACCCCGGACAAGCAGCATTCCAACGTGGTTAACACTGTGATGCCGCTGATGAAACAGGGCGCGACCCTGTCTTATTCCCACGGCTTCAACATCGTTGAAGAAGGCATGCAGGTTCGCCCCGATATCACCGTTATCATGGTGGCGCCCAAGTGCCCCGGCACCGAAGTACGTGAAGAATACAAGCGTGGTTTCGGTGTACCTACCCTGATTGCGGTTCACCCGGAGAACGACCCACGCGGTGACGGCCTGGAGATTGCCAAGGCCTACGCCAGTGCCACCGGCGGCGACCGTGCCGGCGTGTTGCACTCATCCTTTATCGCTGAAGTGAAATCTGACCTCATGGGCGAGCAGACCATCCTGTGTGGCATGCTGCAAACCTCTGCCATCCTCGGCTACGAGAAGATGGTGGCCGACGGTGTTGAGCCTGGCTATGCCGCCAAGCTTATCCAGCAGGGTCTGGAGACCATCACCGAAGCGCTCAAGCAGGGCGGTATCACCAACATGATGGATCGCCTGTCTAACCCAGCCAAGATCAAAGCCTTTGATATGGCGGAAGAATTGAAAGGCATTCTGGCACCTCTGTTCGAGAAGCACATGGATGACATCATCAGCGGCGAATTCTCCCGCGTGATGATGGAAGACTGGGCCAACGACGATGCCAATCTGCTGCGCTGGCGCGCCGAAACCAACGAGACTGCGTTTGAGAATGCCCCAAGCAGCAATGAGCATATCGACGAGCAGACTTACTTCGACAAGGGCATCTTCCTGGTGGCCATGATCAAGGCCGGTGTAGAGCTGGCGTTCGATACCATGGTTGACGCCGGAATTATCGAAGAATCAGCCTATTACGAGTCGTTGCACGAAACGCCTTTGATCGCCAACACCATCGCCCGTAAGCGTCTGTACGAGATGAACGTGGTGATTTCAGATACCGCCGAATATGGCTGCTACCTGTTCAACCATGCCGCCGTACCTTTGCTGCGCGGCTACGTGAAGTCCATGTCATCCGAGTACCTGGGTGGTGGGCTGAAAGACATCAGCAATGCCGTGGATAACGTGCGTTTGATTGAAGTGAACCAGGCCATCCGCAACACCGCCGTCGAGTTTATCGGTGAAGAGCTGCGCGGCTACATGAAAGACATGAAGCGCATCAGCGCTGCCCAGTAACAGGGGCACCATGCCGGGCCGTTCAAGGAGCCAACAGCCCGGTTGCAACAAATGCAATAAAGCAACAGTTGTGTTGAGTGGTCACAACTGACGCTGGCCGAGAGGCCTGAGCTTGTGGCCAAGCTCGATACTTTTTCTGTTGTTGTTTGCATTGTCTCGGCAGGGAAGCTGAATCTTTTTTGGAATGCAAATTTTCTGTTGTAAAGCCGGCAAGCTTTGTGCTAATTCTTAAAGCTCGCTTAAAAAGGCGACATCAGAAACGATTACGCAAGTTGATTAAGGACTCTGTCAAACGTGTTTAACCAGGCTGCCAAGCTCATTCTCGTGATTATTACCGTAGTGATTATTAAGTCACAGCGGGGACGGCGCATGGCAAACTGACAGACCTAATCCAGGAAAGAAGTTGCAGAAAAGCCCCCCGCTCCGAAAGGACCGGGGGGTTTCTCGTTTCAGGGCATTTGAAAACTACCGTAAAGGCACAGGGCAGGAATTTAGATGGAAGGACAGATGATGAGAGGGGCTGACGCAGTCATCAAGGTATTGGCCGCCCATGGGGTGAATACGGTATTCGGTTATCCCGGTGGCGCCATTATGCCCATCTATGACGCCCTTTACGGCAGTGAAGTCGAACACACCCTGTGCCGCCACGAGCAGGGTGCCGGCTTCGCTGCCGTGGGCTATGCCCGTGCCAGCGGTAAAACCGGCGTCTGCTTCGCCACTTCTGGCCCCGGTGCCACCAACCTCATCACCGCCCTTGCCGATGCGCTGCTGGATTCAGTGCCCGTGGTGGCCATCACCGGGCAGGTGTCCACCTCTGTGATTGGCACCGATGCCTTTCAGGAAATTGATGTACTCGGTATGAGCCTGTCCTGCACCAAGCACAGCTTTATGGTCCAGAGCGTGGATGAGCTGGTGCCGACCCTCTACCGCGCCTTCGACCTGGCTGCCTCTGGCCGCCCCGGTCCTGTGCTCGTGGATATTCCCAAAGACGTGCAGATTGCCCAGCTCGAATATCGTGCCCCACTGTTGGCCGTGGCCGACGAGCCCAAAGTTCAGGACGCCGATATTGATGCCGCCCGCGCCCTGATAGCGGCTGCCAAAAAGCCCATGCTGTACGTGGGCGGCGGCGTGGGTATGGCCGGTGCGGTCGAGCAGCTGCGCCGCTTTATCAAGGCCACCAATATGCCTTCCGTTGCCACCCTCAAGGGGCTCGGCGCCATCCCCCATGGTACCCCCGGTTATCTGGGGATGCTGGGTATGCACGGCGGCAAGGCGGCTAACCTCGCAGTGCAGGAATGCGACCTTTTGATGGTGGTCGGTGCCCGTTTTGATGACCGCGTTACCGGCCGCCTGGCATCCTTTGCCCCCAATGCCAAAGTGCTGCATCTGGATATAGACGCCGCCGAGCTTGGCAAGCTGCGCCAGCCAGACGTGGCCATTGCCGCCGAACTTCGCGCCGTGCTGCCAAGGCTTGAAATGCCATTGGATATCGCTCCCTGGTGCGCCGAGGTGGAAACCCTCGCCGCCGAACATCGCTGGGACTATAACCACCCCGGCAGCCTCATCTACGCCCCCGCCATGCTGCGCCGCCTGGCCAACAAGCTGCCCGAGGACAGCGTGGTGAGCTGCGATGTGGGCCAGCACCAGATGTGGGTTGCTCAGCACATGCATTTCCGCCGCCCCGAAGATCATTTGTCCAGCGCTGGCCTTGGCACCATGGGTTTTGGTCTGCCTGCCGCCATTGGCGCCCAGATGGCACGCCCCGATGCCACCGTGGTGGCCGTGTCCGGTGATGGCTCTTTCATGATGAACGTGCAGGAGCTGACCACCATCAAGCGCCGCAAGCTGCCGGTAAAAATCCTGCTTATCGACAACCAGCGTCTGGGCATGGTGAAGCAGTGGCAGCAGCTGTTTTTTGAAGAGCGCTACAGCGAGACCAACCTGTCGGATAACCCGGACTTTGTTGCACTGGCGTCTGCCTTTGAGATCCCCGGCCGCACCATTTTTGCCGCCGAAGAGGTGGAAGAAGCCTTAACCGAAATGCTCACCAGCAAGGGGCCTTACCTCCTGCACGTGGCGATAGATGATGCCTTTAACGTCTGGCCCCTGGTCCCGCCGGGTGCCTCCAACAGCGATATGATGGAAGAAATGGAGAGAAGCACATGAACCATAATCTGGAAGTCACCATGGATCAGCGTCCCGAAGTGGTAGAGCGTGTGCTGAGGGTTGTTCGCCATCGGGGTTTTACCCTGACCAACATGAACATGCGCCTGGTGGATGAGAGCGTATACCTGTCGCTGTCGGTCTCAAGCGAGCGGGGCATTGAGCTTTTGAGCAATCAGCTCACCAAGCTGGTGGATGTGACAGGTTGCCATGTGATGCAGCCAGCCATGCCCCAGTCGGCCAGTGCCTGATCTCAGTACATAAGTAAGATATTCTGTTTCCATCGAAAAATTTATAAAGCAAAGGAAGTTTCAATGGCTAAATTACGTTCCGCCACCAGTACCGAAGGCCGCAATATGGCGGGAGCCCGCGCTCTGTGGCGTGCCACCGGCGTTAAAGATACCGACTTCGGCAAGCCTATCATCGCCATTGCCAACTCCTTTACCCAGTTTGTGCCCGGCCATGTGCACTTAAAAGACATGGGCTCACTGGTGGCCTCTGCCATCGAAGAGGCGGGCGGCATCGCCAAAGAGTTCAACACCATCGCCGTGGATGACGGCATCGCCATGGGCCACGGCGGCATGCTCTATTCGCTGCCGTCCCGGGAGCTGATTGCCGACAGTGTGGAATACATGGTCAATGCCCACTGCGCCGATGCCCTGGTGTGCATCAGCAACTGCGACAAAATCACCCCCGGCATGCTGATGGCGGCGCTGCGCCTCAATATCCCCGTGGTGTTTGTCTCCGGCGGACCCATGGAAGCGGGCAAAACCAAGCTGTCGGACAAGCTTATCAAGCTGGATTTGGTGGATGCCATGGTAGCGGCGGCCGATGACCGGATCAGCGACGCCGACAGCGAGAAAATCGAGCGCAGTGCCTGCCCGACCTGTGGCAGCTGCTCCGGCATGTTTACCGCCAACTCCATGAACTGCCTGACCGAAGCACTGGGCCTGTCATTGCCGGGGAACGGCTCCATGCTGGCGACCCACAGCGACCGCCGCGAGCTGTTCCTCGAGGCCGGTCGCCGGGTGATGAAGCTTGCCAAGCGTTACTACGGTGAAGACGATGCCTCTGTACTGCCCCGCGCCATCGCGTCTTTCAAGGCCTTTGAAAACGCCATGGCGCTGGATGTGGCCATGGGCGGCTCGTCCAATACCGTACTGCACCTGTTGGCGGCCGCCCAGGAAGCCGAGGTGGACTTCACCATGGCCGACATCGACCGCATCAGCCGCAAGGTGCCGCACCTGTGCAAGGTGGCGCCCTCCACGCCCAAATACCATATGGAAGACGTGCACCGCGCCGGCGGCGTGATGGCGATTCTGGGAGAGCTGGACCGCGCCGGGCTGTTGCATACAGACGTAAACCATGTGGCCTCGGAAGACGGCACCTTGAAATCTGTGCTGGAGCGCTTCGACGTGGTGCTGACCCAGGATCAAAAAGTGCACGAGTTTTTCCGCGCAGGGCCCGCGGGCATCCCCACGACTCGCGCCTTCAGCCAGTCCTGCCGCTGGGACACCCTGGATGATGATCGCCGTGAAGGCTGTATCCGCAGCCGTGAGTTTGCCTTCAGTCAGGAAGGTGGCCTTGCCGTGCTCTCCGGTAATCTGGCCGAAAACGGCTGTATCGTGAAGACCGCCGGGGTGGATGACTCCAACCTCAAGTTCAGCGGTGTGGCACGGGTATACGAGAGCCAGGAAGACGCGGTTGCCGGCATCCTTGGCGGCGAAGTGGTGGCCGGTGATGTGGTGGTCATTCGTTATGAAGGCCCCAAGGGCGGCCCGGGCATGCAGGAAATGCTCTACCCTACCAGTTATCTTAAATCACGGGGTCTGGGTACCCAGTGCGCCCTCATTACCGATGGCCGCTTCTCCGGTGGCACGTCGGGGCTGTCCATCGGGCACGTGTCCCCCGAGGCGGCCTCCGGTGGCACCATAGGCCTGATTGAAAATGGCGATCGTATCGATATCGATATCCCGGGCCGCAGCATCAAACTGCTGGTGAGCGACGCCGAGCTTGAAAGCCGCCGCGCGGCCATGAATGCCAAAGGGCCGCTGGCCTGGAAACCGCTGTCACGGGTGCGCCCCGTGTCGCTGGCGCTTAAGGCATACGCCATGCTTGCCACCAGTGCCGATAAGGGCGCGGTGCGCGACGTCTCCAAACTGGAGGGCTGAGATGCTGGATTTTGCTGGCTGTGGTGACGGTAATAAATCAGAGGTGAAGCCTGTGGATCTTGCTCATTATTATCTGCAAAAAATCCTGCTCTCGTCCGTGTATGACGTGGCCAAGGTGACGCCACTGTCCCATATGGGCAAGTTGTCGGCGCGCCTCGGGCAGGAGATTTATTTAAAGCGTGAAGACATGCAGCCGGTGCATTCTTTTAAGCTGCGTGGGGCCTACAACCGCATTTCGCAGCTCAGTCAGGCTGAATGCGAGCGCGGTGTAGTGTGCGCCTCGGCCGGTAACCATGCACAGGGGGTGGCGCTGTCGGCCTCAAGCCGCGGCATCGATGCGGTGATTGTGATGCCCACCACCACGCCGGACATTAAAATTGATGCGGTACGTCGCCGCGGGGGCAATGTGCTCTTGCACGGTGAGTCATTCGATCAGGCCAACGCCCACGCCCAGCATCTGGCGCAAACCGAGGGCCGGGTCTATATCGCCCCTTTCGATGATGAGGCTGTGATTGCCGGGCAGGGCACTGTGGCCCAGGAAATGTTGCAGCAGCAGCGGGATCTGGAGCTGGTGTTTGTGCCCGTGGGTGGCGGCGGCCTGGTGGCCGGTATTGCCGCTTACTACAAGGCCGTGCGCCCGTCGGTGAAGATCATCGGTGTCGAGCCAGAGGATGCCGCCTGTCTCAAGGCTGCCATGGCGGCGGGTGAGCCAGTGACTTTGTCCCAGGTGGGCCTCTTTGCCGACGGTGTGGCAGTAAAGCGTATCGGCGCCGAGCCCTTTCGTATCGCCAAACACTATGTGGATGAGGTGGTGACCGTCAGCTCCGATGAAATCTGCGCTGCGGTAAAGGATATCTTCGAAGATACCCGTGCCATCGCCGAGCCGGCCGGTGCTTTGTCGCTGGCGGGGCTGAAGAAGTACTTGGCTCACAGCGGAGCGGCTTTGCAGGTGGTCGACAATCAGCCACGTAAAGTGGCGGCCATCTTGAGTGGCGCCAATGTGAATTTCCATAGCCTGAGATATGTGTCTGAGCGCTGTGAACTTGGCGAGCAAAAAGAAGCCGTGCTGGCGGTGAAGGTGCCCGAAGTGCCCGGCAGCTTCCTTAAGTTTTGCGAGCTTTTGGGCAAGCGCGCCATGACCGAATTCAACTACCGCTTTTCCGGCCGCGACAGCGCCGTGGTGTTTGCCGGTATCCGCCTTTCCGGCGGTCAGCAGGAGCTTAACGAGATTATCGCGTCGCTCACCTCCGGTGGCTTTGAGGTGCAGGACTTATCGAACGATGAAACTGCCAAGCTGCATGTGCGTTACATGGTGGGCGGGCATCCCACCGAGCCTTTGAGTGAGCGGCTGCTCAGTTTTGAGTTTCCCGAGTATCCGGGCGCGCTTTTAAAGTTTCTCACCACCCTTGGCAGCCGCTGGAACATCAGCCTGTTCCACTACCGCAACCACGGCGCCGCCTTTGGCCGGGTGCTGGCCGGTTTCGAGGTGCCGGAGGGCGACAATGAAGCCTTTGGCCGCTTCCTCACCGAGCTTGGCTTTGTGTGGCAGGAAGAAACCCACAGTCCGGCTTACCGATTGTTTTTGGGTAGTAAATAAGTGGGAAAGCCCGTAAGGGAGGTGTGAGTGAGTCCCTGCGTGCTCTGGCTTTGGCGGCAACAGGAGTTCGAGGCATTCAACTGAAGGCATGCCGTGGCATGTCAAAGTTGAATAACGACGAAATGCTACAGCCCCCCAAAGCTCCTTTGGGCGTGGCTTACCTGGGCGCGGCTTATCTGGGCGTGGCTTAGCTGGGTATGGTTAGCGGCGCATTCATAGGTCAGCCCCTATTTGTCATTAACGACAGCTCATTTCAGCAAAGGTTTGCCAGCGCAGAGCGTGCAAGGGGCTCATGCGTACCTCCCTTAGACCAAGGCAGGGGCGTTTTAGTATCAGGAATATGCTAGGGTAAATGCTCGAAATCATTGGATAACCAGATAATCCAGACCTCAGCGCGGCACTGCCGCGACAACCTACAAGGAGTTTCCATGCTAGCCGCTCCCAAGATAGCGCCCTTTATGCCGCCGCGCCGTATTCTGATGGGCCCCGGTCCCTCTGATGTGTATCCCGAGGTGTTGCTGGCCCAGTCCCGCCCCACCGTGGGCCATCTGGACCCCTTGTTTGTGGCCATGATGGATGAGCTTAAATCCTTGCTGCAATATGCCTTTCAGACCCAAAACGAGGTGACGCTGGCGGTATCGGCCCCGGGCAGTGCCGGTATGGAAACCTGTTTTGTGAACCTGGTGGAGCCGGGAGAAAAGGTGGTGGTGTGCCGCAATGGCGTGTTTGGTGAGCGGATGCGCCAGAATGTGGAGCGCTTGGGCGGTATTGCCGTGGTGGTGGATTTCCCCTGGGGCGCGCCTGTTGACCCACAAGTGGTTGACGGGGTTTTGAAGCTTAATCCTGATGCCAAATTCCTCGCCTTCGTCCATGCCGAAACCAGCACTGGCGCGCTGTCGGACGCCAAAACCCTGTGTGCTCTTGCCCGCGAACACAACTGCCTGTCGATTGTGGATGCGGTGACCTCCCTTGGCGGGGTTGAACTCAGGGTCGATGAGTGGGGCATAGATGCCATTTATTCGGGCAGCCAGAAGTGCCTGTCCTGTGTGCCGGGCTTGTCGCCTGTGTCCTTCTCCCAAAGGGCGGTGGAAAAGCTTAAAAATCGCAAGACGCCGGTGCAGAGCTGGTTTTTGGATCAGACTCTGGTGATGGGCTATTGGGGGGGCAGTGGCAAGCGCGCTTATCATCACACGGCGCCGGTTAATGCCCTTTATGCGTTGCACGAGTCATTGCGGTTACTCGCCGAAGAAGGCCTCGAAAACGCCTGGGTCAGACATCAAAAGATGCATCAGCTGCTTAAGGCGGGCCTTGAAAAACTGGGCCTTGGTTTTGTGGTGGATGAAGCTTACCGACTGCCGCAGCTTAATGCCGTGTATATCCCTGCAGGCGTGGATGATGCCGCGGTGCGCAACCAGCTGCTTAAGAGTTACAATCTTGAAATTGGCGCCGGACTTGGTGATTTGGCCGGTAAAGCCTGGCGGATTGGGCTCATGGGCTATGGCGCCCGGGCCGAAAATGTGGCACTTTGCCTGAAGGCTCTGGAAGAGGTGTTGCGGTAATTTGCGCAGCCAAAACCTGCGGGTTTTGGCCTCTTCGGTTGTCAGTGTCTATAGTTAATGACAGTGATAATGTTAAGAGATTTTATGCGCTTACCTTTGATTTTATGGCTGCTTTTCGTGATGGTTGGGGCGCACGCCTCCACCATCAGCATTGGCGCCTCTTCAAATCGTCCACCCTATATACTGGAAGACGCCGAATCAGGGCTCGAGGTGGAAATCATACGTGCTGCCTTTGCGGCCGTGGGAATGGAAGCCAGATTCAAATTTTATTCCCGCAAACGACAGTTGCTCTTCTACGGGAAAGAACGTTTTGACGGCATTATGACGGTCAACAGCTCACTGGATTTAACGGGCTACCCTTCTGATATTTATATCTATTATCAAAACGTTGCCATCAGTCTTGCGGAAAAACAGATCCGCCTGGATCGGGTTGCTGATCTGGAGAACTTCAGTATTGTGGCTTTTGAAGATGCCTCCATTCTGCTCGGCGGCGAGTTTTATAAGGTGAGCAAAAAGACCATATACCGCGAGCTCGACACTGCCGAGAATCAAAACAAGATGTTGTATCTCAAGCGCATTGATGTGGCGGTGGCCGACAAGTATATATTTCTGGCCAATAACGACAGGCTTGCCACAGAGATAGATACATCCAAAGCGATTAATATCCATGAGGTATTTCCCCGTACGGCCTACCGCTTGATGTTCCGCAATTCCATAGTACGTGACGCTTTCAACGAAGGATTGCGTAAAATCCGTGAAAATGGCCGTTACGATGCTCTGATAAAGCAGTTTCTCGACTAAACGGGTGGGTCCTGACGGCTTTTGAACAGCCGGGGTCCCAGCCAGCTTGCCATCATAATTCCCATCACGCTCAGGGGCAGCGACAGTGCCGTTGCTGCCATCACATCCTGGCTGTGGTGCATGCCAAGCAGCATCCGCGAGCCCCCCATTGCCAATGCCCAGACTCCCAACAATGCACAGGTGCCCCAGTGTCCGGAGGCGATAAAAAACCAGCTGGCAGTCAGTGCCAGAATGGTGGCGAACAGGGTATGGCCAGAGGGAAACGACAACCCCACTTCCTGCTGCCAATGGCTGGCAATACGGGGATTCATGGGTGGCAACACCGAGGGGTTATGGGCAAAAAGTGTCGTCATTTGAGTGCGACGGTCGGCCTTGTGAAGCCGGTAAAAGTCATCGCTGTCGAGCAGCTTGTGCTTTGAGAGAAACAGTACATTGGGTCTGGGCTCATCGAAGTGGGTCTTCAGGCTTTCGTTGAGCCAGAGACTGCTGCCGAGTGAGAGTCCGAGGGCCAACAGCAGCTTGATGGCCTGGGGGTGTGACAGACGAAGAAAGGCCAGCAGTGCCACGGCTGCTGCACTGATGGCGCCCCAGGGGGCTGTGCCGCTAAAGGTGATGGCATAAACAACATCGGCAGCGATACCATCCAATGGCATCCAGGGGAAGAGTGGGAGCTGTGCCAGGGTAAGCACAGTGGCAGGCACCATTAACAAAAGCCACAGGGTGAGTAAAAGCAAGGGGCGGGTGCGGCGGTCAACGTGGGGGGCCAGGGTGTGCTGCATTAAGACTCCTTCCAGGCAACAGTTCAAATAATCCCAGGCAGACTAACTATTAACTCACGGAAATCCAAATAAAAAAACGGCGACCACAAAGTTTTTGGCCGCCGTGTCCTTCATATTCAAGGCGCGAGGGATGAATTGGACATTCTGCTTATTCAGGCAGGCATTTGCCCTGACGGCGTGTGAGGTACATGAGTACCAGGAGGACAGTGACCAAGAGCGTGCTGCCCATCAGCAGGGCATAATCCTCGAGCCGCAAAATGGAATACAGCAGACCATAGAGACCAAGCAGCATGGCCAGCATGATACTGCCCCGACCATAGCTTTGGGTGGCGCTGGCCACATAGGCCGGAATACTGAGCACGGGCACGGCTGCGGCAATCATAAAGGCCTGACCAAAGCTCAAATGCTCCGACAATGCCAGTAGCAACAAATAAAACAGGGTCATGGCGGCACCAACCAGCAGGTATTGCAAGGCCGACAAGGCTTGTCCCTGCCCAAGTTCAAACATCAGCAGCAGAATAAAGGTCAGGGCCACAAACAGCAGGCCATACTTGATGGCGCGCTCCACCTTGCCGTAGTGGGTTACGGGTTCAAACAATTGGGTGTGCGCCCGGGCCTCCATCAGATCCATAGGGTGCGACGCCCGCATAATCTGGGGATAATTGCGGCTCAGGTGACTGATGTGCCAGTTGGCATTAAAGCCATTGGCGTTTATCTCGCGTGCCTCGGGCAAAATGCCATGGAAACTGGGATGGGGCCAGTCGGCATTGAGTTCGAAGTGTGAGTCTTCTCCGAGCGGCAGAAAACCAATGCCCTGTGAGCCCCGCAGGCGCAGTTTAAAGTCCACTTTGAAGGGCGCTGTGTTTTGTCCAAGCTGCACAGGTTGATGAAATCCCCGGCTAAGCGCCTCCTGAGCCAGGCCTGTGCCTGACATCAGCGAGCCATGGGAACTCAAGCCATCACCACTGACTACAAAATTATCCACTCCATCGATGGCCTGATTGGAAGACAAACCAAACACCAGTCTGGCGCGATTGAATTCGTACGCTTCCAGGTTGCTGATAAGGGGCAGATTCAGCGAAAACTCGGCTTGTCCCTCAACTCCGCTTTGATAAACCAGCGAGTGGTAAATGCCCCTGTCGCGAAAGTCATGATTCAGGCTCGCCTTCATTTTCAGGTGCTCGGGCAGGATAAGGAGCTCATCCTCAATACTGCTGCGCCTCTGCTTGCGGCTGCCATCGGCGCTGGTTTCTTCGGTGAGCACTGAATAGCGATAGGGGAGCACTAACACAGGACCGGCGAGTACCTGTTCCTCACCCCATGCCTGGCCTATGTCCCGCACCACATCGCGGTACAGGCGTTCTCTGTCTGAGGCCAGATCTTGCACCAGTGTCAGCGGGATGATGGCCAGCAGGCATAGCATCAGGGTGAGCGTGCCCTTGAGAATGAGTGAGATCCGATTCAATAACAGCGGATTATCGGTATTGCCGTAAAGCCGGGTCAGCCCGGCGCGAATGGCCACAAAGGCGCCAAAGCCAATGGCCCCGAGAAGCGCGAGCGCCATGAGGCCGAAAAACATGTCCGCCATCTGTTCTTCCTTGCAGTCTGGTACGTGAGGTAATTGCAGATATTGAAGCAGAACCCGGCCTGAACAGGGGGGCAGACCAATGATAAATAGTGGCAGAATTATGGCAATTGCGGTGCATAAAGCAGCGATTGTGCAAATTACTGTCATCCTTGACTAAAGTTAGTACAGGATGCAGCAAATTTGACCCGGGTCACTCCGGCAAGTGGGTGGCTGGCATATGCTGACATCAGGTGTGGCCCGGGCGCGCACTTGTGCCCCGGGAATGCTAAGGAGGTCCAAGATGCGCTTTCAGGTACAATTTACCCTGGCCATTCGCAGTTTCGATCGTAAACGCGCGGCTTTCCTGTCGAAAAAAATGACATTGCCCTTTGTGCCCTTTGTGGGATTACAGTTGGTGGAGCACAGTGGCAACAGTGAGCCGGTGATCTCTGTTGCCTGGTCCGACGAAACCCAGACTTTCCACTGTCATATCGATGCCATTCAGGCGCAAATGCCCCAGGGCTGTGAGCTTGATCTGGACTATTTGATTGAGTCAGCAAGGGAAAATGGCTGGGAAGGCGCCGCAAAAATTTACGAGCTGGCCGCATAGCCAATTACCTTGAAGTGGTTAGGCACGATATCAGGGTGGTTTGGTTTTTCCGCCTTAGCCTGCTTTTGCGAACCAGTGCCGAACCATCTGTAGGCGAGGTGTGGTTCGCATGTTGGCTCTCAAGGCATGCCCTGTTTCCCTGCTCCGAATAAGTGGGCTGGAGTAGTCAAAATATGTGTCTTCTGCCGGATAGATGCCGTGTTTAAGACTGAAGGGCCATATGAAAAACGCCAGGCATTGCCTGGCGTTTTTATGTATCAGCATGAATGACAGGCTCAGGCCTGCTTGTCTTCCAACAGCTTTTCCAGGGCCTCGACCTTGGTCTGCAGCGCTTCCAGCTTTTCACGGGTACGCAGCAGCACGTGTTGCTGCACCTCAAACTCTTCCCGTGATACCAGGTCGAGTTTCATCAACTGGCTTTGCAATACCTGCTTGCTGCGCTCTTCCACTTCTCCGGCAAACTGCTTCAGGCCAGAAGGAAGGTTTTCACTGAGCTGTTTGGCCAATTCTTCGATTTTTTTGGGGTTCAGCATCTGTCGTTCCGCCTTAATTTGAATTGGCTAGATTGTACCCCAGCCAATGCCCAAGCCCAAGTGCCTCTGTGGCCTATCAAACGCCCCCTTAATGGAGGCGTTGTCGGGCGCTATCGGCCTAGGCATCGAAGCGGTCTGCATTCATCACCTTACACCAGGCCGCCACAAAGTCCTTCACGAAGGTCTCCCTGTTGTCGTCCTGGGCGTAGTATTCGGCGTAGGCGCGCAATACCGAGTTGGAGCCAAACACCAAATCGACCCGGGTGGCGGTCCATTTTTTCTGGCCACTGGCCCGCTCACAAATCTCATAGAGATTGTTCGCGACCGGCTTCCAGCTGTAGTTCATATCGGTGAGGTTAACGAAAAAGTCATTGCTGAGGCTACCGGGTCTGTCGGTCAGCACCCCATGTACCGCGCCACCATGGTTGACTGCCATGGCCCGCATACCGCCAATCAGCACCGTCATTTCCGGCGCCGACAGCCCCATCAGTTGTGCCCGGTCGAGCAGCATTTCTTCCGGCGTAACCACAAAGTCCTGCTTTTGCCAGTTACGGAAGCCATCGGCCAGGGGTTCGAGCACCTCAAAGGAGTCGATATCGGTTTGTGCCTGACTGGCATCGCCACGACCTGGGATAAAAGGCACCTTGATATTGAAACCGGCGGCCTTGGCAGCCATTTCGACACCGAGGTTACCACCCAGCACGATAATGTCGGCAATGCTGACGCCCATGTCGCTGGCGATGGGGGTGAGCAGCTCCAGTACCCTCGCCAGCCTGGCGGGCTCATTGGCCGCCCAGTCTTTTTGCGGCAGCAAGCGGATGCGGGCGCCATTGGCGCCGCCGCGTTTGTCTGAGTTTCTAAAGGTTCTGGCGCTGTCCCAAGCGGTGGCAACGAGCTCTGCGGCGCCAAGCCCTGTGCCGGCAATGCGTGCTTTTACGGCCTCAGAATCGTACTGGCTGTTGCCCTTGGGAACCGGGTCTTGCCAAATCAAGTCTTCAGCGGGTACATCGGGGCCAAAGTAGCGGGATTTGGGGCCCATGTCTC
Source organism: Shewanella litorisediminis (assembly GCF_016834455.1). Classification (NCBI taxonomy): domain Bacteria; kingdom Pseudomonadati; phylum Pseudomonadota; class Gammaproteobacteria; order Alteromonadales; family Shewanellaceae; genus Shewanella; species Shewanella litorisediminis. The sequence continues at coordinate 3,805,700 of NZ_CP069213.1, read as the reverse complement.
TGTGGGTCAGCTTGAACCAGGCTCTGGCGAAGGTGTCGGCAAAATACTCGGGATCGTTATAGAATTTTTCGGCGATGCGACGGTAATCCGGGTCCATCTTCAGCGCCATATCTGCATCTGTCATGATGGGATTGCAGCGGATGCTGGGGTCTTCCACATCCACCGACTTATCTTCTTCCTTGATGTTGACCGGTTCCCACTGCCAGGCGCCGGCGGGACTCTTGGTGAGCGCCCAGTCGTAGCTGAAAAGCAGATGGAAATAACCGTTGTCCCAGCGGGTGGGGTGGGTGGTCCAGGCGCCTTCGATACCGCTGGTGACTGTGTTGCGGCCTATGCCGCGGCTTTGATGATTCATCCAGCCAAAGCCTTGTTCTTCCAGTGGGGCAGCTTCTGGCTCTGGTCCCAGATTGGCGGCGCTGCCATTACCATGGGCCTTGCCCACGGTGTGGCCTCCGGCGGTCAGAGCCACGGTTTCTTCGTCATTCATGGCCATTCTTGAGAAGGTGACGCGCATGTCCTGGGCGGTTTTCAGCGGGTCCGGGTTGCCGTCCACCCCTTCCGGATTAACGTAAATCAGCCCCATCATCACAGCAGCCAGCGGGTTTTGCAGATCGCGAACGCCGGAATAGCGGCTGTTGGCGCCACCACTTGGTGCCAGCCATTCTTTTTCTGCTCCCCAGTAGGTGTCTTTCTCGGGATGCCAGATATCTTCGCGTCCGAAGGCAAAACCGAAGGTTTTCAGCCCCATGGACTCATAGGCCATGTTGCCCGCCAAAATCATCAAATCGGCCCAGCTCAGCTTGTTGCCGTATTTCTGTTTGATGGGCCACAGCAGGCGCCGGGCCTTGTCGAGGTTGCCATTGTCTGGCCACGAATTGAGTGGGGCGAAGCGCTGGGCGCCATGGCCACCGCCGCCGCGACCGTCGGCAATGCGGTAGGTGCCAGCCGAGTGCCACGCCATGCGGATCATCAGGCCGCCATAATGGCCCCAGTCTGCTGGCCACCAGGTCTGGCTGTCGGTCATCAGGGCTTTGAGATCTTCTTTGAGCGCCTCCACATCGAGGCCTTTGAGGGCTTCCCGGTAATTAAATCCCGGTGCCATGGGGTTGGTTTTGCTGTCGTGCTGGTGGAGTATGTCGAGATTCAGGGCCCTGGGCCACCAGTGGTTGTCTGCCTGGGTGGCAGAGGTTACACCACCGTGCATGACCGGACATTTGCCTTCATTACTCATGTTGCTGCTCTCCTTAGTACCATGCCCAACTTGTGGGCTTCCATCAGAAAACACGGTATCGACAGGACGTTGGCACCTGAGTCATTCAGCTGCGATTTGCTGCCGTTACCTTGGGCTGCACATTGTATTGACCCCCTCATACTAGTAGAGGGGGGAGCGGGCTTCCAATCACATTTAGCGATTGCAACAACCTGTTATTTAAGCGTTAGCACCGGCAGGCACGGTGTGATAACTGGCGAACATGCCATAAAAAAGCCGGGATAGTCCCGGCTTTTTCGTAGGTTCAGCTATCAGGCGTTGGCCTCAACAAACTCTGGCAGCGGCTTGTGCTTTTCACCGAGGAAGCTGTAGATCACCGGCAGTACAAACAGGGTGAAAACAGTGCCTATGGCAAGGCCTGCCACAATCACCAGACCTATGTTGAAGCGGGCCACAGCGCCAGCGCCGGAGGCGAACAAGAGCGGAATAAGGCCCGCAATCATGGCTGCAGTGGTCATCAGGATGGGGCGCAAGCGGATTTTGGCCGCCAGGCTGATGGCCTCGATGCGATCGATACCGCGGTGCAGCTGCTCTTCCTTGGCCACCTCACACATCAGGATGCCGTGTTTGGTAATCAGACCCACCAGAGTAATCAGACCCACCTGGGTATAGATGTTCATGGACGAGAGCCCGAACACATGGGTCCAGCCCAGCGCAATCAGGGCGCCGCAGATGGCCAGGGGCACAGACACCAGGATAACCACAGGGTCTTTCAGACTCTCGAACTGACTCGCCAGCACCAAAAAGATGATGGCAATGGCCAGCAGGAAGGTGCTGTACAGCGCCGAACCTTCGGTTACAAACTGACGGGCTTCGCCGAGGAAGTCGTAGTTGTAGCCCTTGGGCAACTCGTTATCACCTATGTTCTGCAGGAAGGCGATGGCATCACCTATGGCAACCCCGGGGGTGGCCACGCCGCCAATGGTCAGCGAGTTCATCTGGTTGAAGTGGGGCAAAGAGCGGGGCTGGGCCACCATCTCGATTTCCACAAGGCTTGAGAGCGGGATGGAGTTACCGTCGGCGGCCTTCACGTAATAATTTGCCAGCGACTCGGGGTTGGCGCGCAGTTTACGTTCCACCTGGGGGATAACCTCGTAAGAGCGGCCATCCAGATTGATGCGGTTAACATAGCCGTCGCTCATCATGGTAGACAGCGTCATGCCGATATCCTGCATGGTTACCCCGTAGGTGCCCGCCAGATCGCGCTTGATATGGATGCGCATGCTGCCTGAGTCGAACTTGAGGTTCATCTCGGAGTAGATGAAATAAGGACTCTTTTGCACCTTCTCCAGCACCTGAGTACCAATCTGGAACAGGCTCTCAAAACTGCTGGCGGTGGTGACCACAAACTGAATGGGCAAGCCGCTGGAGGCGCCGGGCAATTCGGGCATCTCAAAGGTGGTAACCGCCATGCCGGGAATGCTCTTTACCTCACCGGCGAAGAACTTCTGCATCTCCTTCTGGCTCTTGTCTCGCTCGCTCCAGGGCACCAGTGGCGCAATACCAAATGCCTGATTGGCATTGGGAATGCCCACAAAGGCAAGAGACGCTGCCGACTCAGGCTGGGCCGCAATCATGTTGGTGACCAGGGCCATATTGGCCTGGATGTAATCGAGATTGGCCGTGGAAGGCGCTGTACCCATCATCATCACCACACCCTTGTCTTCCTTGGGGGCAAGCTCAGCGGGGATGAATTTAAACAAGAATGGCAGCGAGGCAAACACGATGATCGCGAAGGCCACTACCACGGCACGCCTTTGCATGACAGCCGCCAGCATACGGGCGTAACTGTCTGTCATGCGACTCAGGGTTGTTTCAACCGCATGCTCAAACTTGCTCGGTGCGCTGTGGGCTTTGAGGATTTTCGAGCACATCATGGGCGAGAGGGTCAGCGCCACAATCCCCGAAATAAACACGGCGCCCGCCAGGGTCAGGGCAAATTCCTTGAACAAGGAGCCCGTGATGCCGCCCATCAGCGCGATGGGGGCATACACTGCCGCCAGTGTGATGGTCATGGAAATTACCGGCACGGCGATTTCACGGGTACCTATGATGGCCGCGCGGAAGGGGTCTTCACCGAGTTTGATATGACGGTCGACGTTTTCCACCACTACGATGGCATCGTCCACCACCAAACCAATGGCCAGCACCATGGCTAGCAGTGTCATCAGGTTCAGGCTGAAGCCGAAGGTCTGCATGATAATGGCCACGCCAATCAGCGACAGCGGGATGGTGACAATCGGGATCAGTACGGCGCGCAGCGAACCCAAAAACAGGGTGATCACCACAATCACGATAATGGCCGCTTCACCTATGGTTTTGATCACCTCGTTGATGGACTCATCAATGGCGCGGGATGAATCGTAGAGAATGCGCGCCTTGATGGATGGCGGCAGGCTGCGCTCAATTTCCGGTAACAGGGTGCGGGCATCGGCGGCCACAGTGAGCGGGTTGGCGGTGGGTGTTACGTCCAGACCTATGACCACGGCCTCCTGACCATCGGCCAGGGCGCGGTATACATCATGGCTCTTGTCCAGCGACACTTCGGCGATGTCACCGAGGCGCACCACCTTGCCGTCACCGCTTTTGATCACCAGGCGCTGAAGCTCATCAATGGTGGCGACCTGGGTATCGGCGGTGCCGTTAAACAGGGTGTAAACGCCATTGGCCTGACCCACGGCAGACTGGAAGTTGTTGGCCTGCAGCACCTGCATCACTTCGGTGGCACTCAGGTTAAACGCGCCCATGCGAGCCGGGTCGAGCCATATGCGCATCGAGTACTGGATACCGCCGTAGAGGTTAACCTTGGCCACCCCATTGATGGTAAACAGCTGCGGTTTAACCACCCGCTCCAGATAGTCTGTCAGCTGACTCGAGTTGATGCTGTCGCTGGAAAAGGCGATATACAGCACAGACGTTTGTGAGCCGGTGGACATGGTCACAGTCGGGTCTTCCGACTCCTTGGGCAGCTGCGAGCGCACCGAGTTTACCTTGGCAAGAATGTCAGCCAGTGCGCCGTTGGGATCGGTGTTGAGCTTCATGTACACGTTGATGTTGGACTTGCCGAGAAAACTCTCGGAGGTCATAAAATCCACGTTGTCGGCCTGGGCCAATGCCTGTTCCAGCGGCTGGGTAATAAAGCCCTGAATGAGGTTGGCGTCGGCACCATAGTAGCTGGTGGCCACGTTGACCACGGTATTGGTCATCTCGGGATATTCCCGCACCTGCATACTTTTTAGGGCATTCAATCCCAGCAGCAGTATGAGGAAGCTTATCGAAACGGCAAGCACCGGCCGTTTGATAAAGATATCTGTAAAGCGCATCCGGATATCTCCTTAGAGCTTGGGCATGGAGGCGGCGTCAGTCATGGCCTTGTCTTCCACCACGGTGACCTTACTGTAGTTGGACAGGCGGATTTGCCCGGATGTGACCACCAGATCGCCTTGCTTCAGCGGGCCTGTGACCAGGGCATTGTTGCCACTGCGCTCGAGTACGTTCACGTTGATTTGGCGAACTCGTAAAACGGCCTGACCGTTTTCATCATGTTTCTCAACCAGATAAACCGAGTTGCCATAAAGCGTAAAGTTGATGGCGGTTTGCGGCAGTACGATTTGCTGCTCAAGCTTATCGAGAAGGACGCTGACCCTTGCAAACATACCGCTTCTGAGGCGGGCATGATCGTTGGGGATACGGGCCTGTATCTGAATCAGACCGCTTTGATAAAAGACCGCAGGTTCGATGGCGGCAATTTCCCCTTCGAAGGCTTCTTCAGGATAGGCATCCACATACACATGGATTTTTTGCCCCACGGCCACTCTGGGCAACTGGGTTTGTGGAATGGTGAAGCGGATTTTCATGGTGCTGATGTCTTCAAGGCGCACTATGTCACTGCCAACCTGCAGATACTCACCGAGGTTGATGTTGCGGATACCCACCAGGCCAGAGAAGGGGGCGCGGATTTCGCGGCGACCTATGGTGGCTTCCAGGCTTTCGACATCGGCCTTCAGTGCCAGATACTTGGCCTCGGCGTTGTCCAGGTCCTGCTTTGATACCGATTTTTGTGCGTACAGACGCGTTAAGCGTTTGAAGTCGGCTTCAGCGGCAGGCAGCTGCACCAGCCTGGCCTGCAGGTTTGCCTTTTCGACCCGGGTGTCCAGGGCAACCAGCAACTGGTCTTTGCTGATATTGCTGCCGTTTTCGAAAGCGATGTTGGTGACTACGCCCGCTGCTTCGTTGGCGATGGTGACACCCTGATGGGGCTCGACAAAGCCGATGGCATCAATGGTGGGTTGCCACTGGGTAGGGCTTACTGCCAGCGCTGTGACCGGAAACTCGGCTTCCGGCATATTGGCGATGGCGTCGGCAATCTTGCCTTTTACAAACAGATTAAAGCCGATGACACTCCCCAGAGTCACCAGCGCTATGGTCAGCATGACCAGAATCCACTTTTTCATTGCCTATTGGCTCCGCTTATTGGTGAGGCTTGATGGCGCGCCAGCACAGGTCACATACCTGCTCCAGCTCGCTTTGTTGAAAGTTCATGCCGGTGCGGCGCATCCGCCTGCACAGGCCTACGGCCGGCTCAAAGGCCAGCGCAAACAAGAGTTCGTCATCCATATCCAGCATCTGCCCCTGTGCCTTGGCATCGGCAAAGAGTGCGTGCAGGGGAGCGAAGGTTTCCCGCTCAAACTTGCGGTGTTCTTCGCTGTTGGCTCCGGGCAAATGGGTGTATTGCTCGAAGTTCAGCCGCTCCAGGGTGCAGGTTTCACCGAGGCGGATAATGTTGAACCAAATACGCCGAAAGCGCGTCTCCAGGCTGCCTTCAATGGCATCTTCGAGGATAAAGTTGGCGATTTGAGTCAGCACATCGCGCCTCAATTCGTCGATGAGGGCATCTTTATCGGCGAAATACCGATAAATGGTGCCCGCAGCCACACCGGCATCTTTGGCCAGTTTCTGCATCGACAGATTGTGCAGTCCGTCGTTGGCGATGATGTTTTCAGCTGCCCTGAGGATTTGTTCCCGCTTATTGTCCATGTCTGATACCTGCAGTGAATGAACGTTCATTCATTTTGGAGTGATAACGTAACATTGGCAAGCGCGGCTGTGGTCGCCCTTTATAAAAAGGATCTGCTATGATCCCGCTTCTGTATTGCCTGGCCCCAAGAGAAGTTTGCCCCGATGAAGCTCAACCCCGCTCAAAATGATGCAGTCCACTATGTTTCCGGTCCTTGTCTGGTATTGGCAGGGGCAGGCAGTGGTAAAACGCGGGTGATCATCAACAAAATTGCCTATTTGGTGCAAAAGTGTGGTTATCAGGCGCGCAATATTGCCGCCGTGACCTTTACCAATAAGGCCGCCCGCGAGATGAAAGAGCGTGTTGCCCAGTCCATGGGGCGTAAAGAAGCGCGGGGGCTGTGGATTTCTACCTTCCACACCCTGGGGCTGGAAATTCTCAAGCGCGAGCACAAGGCTGTGGGGCTCAAGGCCGGTTTTTCACTGTTTGATGATCAGGACACCCTGGCGCTCTTGAAGGAGCTCACCGAAAAAGAACTTCAGGAAGACAAGGATCTGCTCAAGCTGCTGGCGACCTCGATTTCCAACTGGAAGGGGGCGTTGGTCATTCCCGACCACGCCCGCAAGATAGCCAAAGATGAGCGGGAACAGCTGTTCGCTCTCTTGTACCAGCGCTATGCACAGCACATGAAGGCCTACAACGCACTGGACTTTGATGACCTTATCCTGTTGCCGACCCTGCTGCTAAAGCACAACGAAGAAGTGCGCAGGCGCTGGCAGGCACGTATCCAGTACTTGCTGGTGGACGAATATCAGGACACCAATGGCAGCCAGTATGAACTGGTAAAGCTGCTGGTGGGTGAGCGCGCCCGCTTTACCGTGGTGGGTGACGATGATCAGTCAATCTATTCCTGGCGCGGTGCCAAGCCACAAAACCTGGTGCTGCTCGGCAAGGATTTCCCGAGCCTTAAGCTTATCAAGCTGGAGCAGAACTACCGCTCCAGTCAGCGCATCTTGCGCGCAGCCAACATACTCATTGCCAACAACCCCCATGTGTACGACAAGTCACTGTTTTCTGAGCTTGCCTACGGCGAGCCGATGCGGGTGATTACGGCGCTGAATGAAGAGCAGGAAGCCGAGCGGGTGGTGGCTGAAATCATTCGTCATCGCTTTGTGGGTAAAACCAGTTATGGCGATTACGCCATTCTTTATCGTGGCAACCATCAGTCGCGCCTGATAGAGCGGGCGCTGATGACCAACCGCATCCCCTACAAACTCAGCGGCGGCACTTCGTTTTTTGCCCGTTCTGAAATCAAGGACATCATGGCCTACCTGCGGCTGGTGGTGAATCCCGACGATGACAATGCGTTCTTGCGCATAGTAAACCTGCCCAAGCGCGGCATAGGCCCGGCAACGCTTGAGCGGCTGGGTAACTTTGCCAACAGCAAACACATCTCCATGTTCGCCGCTATCTTTGAGCCTGAGCTGGAACTCCATTTGGGTAACAGTGCCATGAGTGCACTGGAGCAATTCGGCCGCTTTATTGTGGAAACCGGTGACATTGCCGAGCGCGGTGAAGGCGTCGATGCCATCAAGCAGCTCATTCGCAACATCAATTATGAGGACTTTCTCTACGAGACCAGTCCCAGCGCCAAGGCGGCTGAGATGCGGATGAAGAACATCTCCGAGCTGTATCGCTGGGTTACAGAGATGCTCAATGGCGACGATTTGGACGAGCCCATGACACTACCGGAAGTGGTTGGCCGTTTGACCCTCAGAGACATGATGGAGCGCAACAGCGAAGATGAAGCAGGGGATCAGGTGCAATTGATGACCCTCCATGCCTCAAAAGGGTTGGAGTTTCCCTATGTGTTCATGATTGGCATGGAAGAGCGAATTTTGCCGCATCAGACCAGCATTGATGAAGACAACGTGGAAGAAGAGCGCCGGCTCGCTTACGTGGGGGTAACCCGGGCGCAGCGCGAGCTGTGGTTTACCCTGTGCCGTGAGCGGCGACAGTTCGGTGAAACCATGCGCTGTGAGCCGAGCCGCTTTTTGGATGAGTTACCCCAGGATGACTTGATCTGGGAGAGTCGCAAGCCGCCCCAGACAGAGCAACAACGTCAGGAAACGGGCAAAGCCAACATCGCCAACCTCAGAGCCATGTTTAAAAAGTAATGGCATTGATTGAGTATCAGGCGCAGACGCTGCTCTGTTCTTGGTAGGTTGGCTGCAGCTGTTGAATGCGGTCTATTCCTGCCTGAATGAGGCTCTGACGGGTCAGGCTGCATTCAGTGCCAGAGGCTATAACGGTTAATCCCAATGAAGTAGCAGCCATGGCCGAGGCGGTGAGTAAGCGCACTTTTTCCGAGCCGTGTCGGTCGGTGGTGGGCGCCAACCTTAACGCCTTGATAGGCATCAGGGTCAGGGATTTCAGCGAGCTGTAGCCGTTGCCATATCCTGACAGCCCAAAACTGACCCCCAGTTTGCCCAGCGCTTCAAAGCCTGCAATATGTCCCTGTGTATCCTGCACCAGAGCACGTTCATCGAAGAACAACCACAGCCTAGCAGGATCGAGGTTCAACTCTCTCACCATGTTTTTCAGGCCTCTCAGGGCATGTTTATGCTTGAGATGGGCACTGGAAAGGCACAAATGCAGTTCTGCCTCGTTCAATTCGAGCGGAAGTGGCCGTTTGATCCGCCTCAGCAGACAGCGGTCCAACTCGAGAACCAGATTGGAGCGCTCGGCAATGGACAGCATGGTTTCTTCAGCCAGTTCGCCCCCTTTGGGGTCGCGCCAGCCAAGGCTTAGGCGATAGGCCAAGGGCTCCTCTGTAGAGAGGGATTCCACCGGCAAGATTTTGAGATACAGCTCGTCCCGCGCTAAAGCATCCCGCAATAAGCCTTCATCGTGCAGCTCGGCCTGATGTTCTTCGCGGCGCTTGCTGTCGTAAACCACATAGCAACCCTTGCCACGGGATTTGGCCTGATACATGGCGGCATCTGCGTCGCGCAACATGGACTCGGGGGTATCCTGCTGGCTGCGTCCGCTGACCGCAATACCAATACTGGCACCGGATTGGAACAGGGCGTCCCCCAGCTGGAAGGGCTCCGACAGTTGCGACAGGATGCGCTCTGCCACTTCCTCGGCGTCTTTGGGGGTGTTGATCTGGTCAAGCAGCACCACAAACTCGTCGCCGCCTAACCTGCCGAGGGTGTCGTTTTCGCGGATGCAATTGGACAGACGGCGGGCCGTTTCTATCAGGAAGCGGTCACCCTCAAGGTGACCCAGGGTATCGTTGATTTGTTTGAATCTGTCCAGGTCGATAAACAGCAACGCGAATTGGTCGCGGCCATGGCGCCTGACATGGCGCACTGCCTGCCCCAGGCGCTCGGTAAACATGCTGCGATTGGGCAGACCTGTGAGGGTATCGTGCTTGGCGTCGTGAATCAGCTTTTGTTCCACTTCACGGCGGCGCTGAATTTCCAGTTCCAGCTCGCGGGTGCGCTCAGCCACTTTTTCCTCGAGCCGCTCGTAGCTCTTTTTCAGAAACTCGGCATGCTGCTTGCGCTCAATGGCGGTGCCTATGTGCTGGGAAACAAAGGTCAGCAGCTCCAGATCGCGTATTTGATAGTTCTGGGTCATGCTGAGGCTGTAAATGGTCAGGGCGCCGCGAACTTCGTCGCCAATAAACAGTGGCACACCAATCCATTGATGCATCTTTTGGGTGTTGTTCAGTGCGGGGGTGTTGACATAAATCTCCCCCTTATTAATCAGGTCCCGGATGTCATTTTGGTCCAGCAGCAGTGGTCGGCGCCTACTGAGCAGGTATTCTGTCAGACCGTCGGTTAAGGGGCGACGGCTTGGGGGCTCTGTACCCAGCTGCGACACATAAAAGGGAAAATGCAGCTGCTGATTGCGATCGTCGAGCAGTGCTATGTAGCAGTTACTGGCGGGGATCAGGTGGCTGAGAATGTTGTGAAGTCGGCTATAGAAGTTTTCCTGCTCCAGCCCTGAGGCCGACAATTCGGCAATTTCAAACAGGGATTTTTGCAGCCGCTCGGCTCTGCGTCTTTCATAGACTTCGAGTTTCAGCTTGTCGTAGGCTTCGCTGAGTTCCCGGGTGCGTTGGTCTATGGATTGTTCGAGTTGCTCCTGATGACGAAGACGCTCCATCACGCCTGAAATATGGTGGCTGATAAATTCCATCAGCTCGATTTCGGTGAGGCCGTAATTCACCTTGGGGTCGTAGGTTTGTACCACCAGGACGCCGGTTGTACGCTCCTGATAACGAATGGGCACCCCGAGCCACTGGTGGCTGGCGCTGCCCCAATTCTCGATGGCTTGCTCGGCAACCAGGCGTTCAAAATCGGCTTCGTTACAGAGCATGGTTTCGCCGCAGCGAAAGACATAACCCGTGATGCCGCGCATCAGTATGCTGTGAATGTCTCTATCAGGGTACATTTGTGCCGGATGGGGATCCATCTCATCGGCAAAAAAGGGAATTTCCAGGCGCTCGGTGCGGTGGTTATAGGTGGCAATAAAAAAGTTGTCTGCGGCTATCAGGGATTTGAGATGCGTGTGCACGCCAGCATAGAAGTCTTCCGGAGAACTCACTTCGGTGGCGATATGGGTAATTTGTAAGAGTGCATCCCGGATGATTTCGGCACGTTTATATTTGCCAGCCAGCCGTCTGAGCCTGTCAACCCGCTTCAGTAACCGCTCAATGCTTTCCCCTGACGGGGAATTGGCTTCATCCTTAAATCCAGTATCCCTAAACATATTGTTCGTCGCAGTTGTATATAGGTGGGTAACAGAGACGTTAAAAGAACAGCATACTCCCGAATGGGATAGGGTCAAAGTGAATTCTTAGCAGGATTTTTGCGCATGCACACCAGTGGATTAATCAAAACTTGAGCAAACGATGAAAAAAAGCATTTTCTGCTCTGGACTCAGGAACAAATACCTCCTACTATATGCGGCGCTGACACGGCGGGGCACCCATAGCTCAGTTGGATAGAGCGCACCCCTCCGGAGGGTGAGGCCGAGGGTTCGAATCCTTCTGGGTGCGCCAGTTGGATTAAGTCGGGTCAGCAAGGAAATTCAGTGGTGACTGTAGCTCAGTTGGTAGAGTCCCGGATTGTGATTCCGGTTGTCGTGGGTTCGAGCCCCATCAGTCACCCCACTTTTCCTGATGAAGAAATTCGTCGGTGATTAGCGCAGTCCGGTAGCGCATCTGCTTTGGGAGCAGAGGGTCAGAGGTTCGAATCCTCTATCACCGACCACTTCATTCTTCTTTTTGAATACAGAACAATGCCGTAAGGCATTTTTTTGTTTTCAGTCACAGTGTTATTTGATGTTTCGGTGATTAGCGCAGTCCGGTAGCGCATCTGCTTTGGGAGCAGAGGGTCAGAGGTTCGAATCCTCTATCACCGACCACCTCCTTTCTGTATACCTTCTGAATCCATTACTCCGTTTTGCAAGCCATGCGTGCAAGCCTTGTGGCATTGTGCAGCCGTCTTTAGCGCTGACTCCGCCGATGAGCAGGCGGCAATTCTGTCAAACCAAGGCCTTCAACGGCCCAATAAAAAGGCACCTCAGAGGGTGCCTTAAGTACACGTCATTATTGATGAACTCAGCTCACATTCACCGGTGGTGCAATAAAGCCCTGGTATGCCGTAGTTTTCAGCGGAATAAAGCGATCCAGCTGGGCTTTTTCCTGAATACCTGTGACGATAACCTGAATTTCCAGGCCTCGGGCCACGTTGACCAAGGCACGGCAGAGCTCTGCGTTGTGCTGGTTTTCGTCGTAGTAGGCGAAGGATTGATCCAGTTTCACATAGCTGGGTCTCAGGGTCTGCAGATAAGACATAGAGCCAAACTGACGACCGAAGTGATCGATACCAAATTTGGCGCCATTGTCCCTGATGATGGCGCACAGAGCCTCACAGGCTTCAGGATTACTGTAGACCCCGGATTCAGGAATATCGAAACACAGACGGTCTGCCATGGGCGTTGAGCGCAGGAACTGCTGCAGCCACTGGTGAAAATCTGTGTCGGTCAAACTCTGATGGGTCAGATTGATGGCGACCGGCTCGAAGTTCCGCTCCAGCAGGTGTATGTCGTGCACCTTTTGGATCAAGCACTTATCCAGCAATGCCCCCAGAGAAAGCAGCTCTACATAGGGCATAAATTGCCCTGCATGGGCCAGCTTATCGCCAATTTCCAATTGGCAGTAAAGTTCGTGCTGCAACAGGCCTGCGCCGTCGCTGAGCTGAATTGGCTGCCAGCGGAACTGAAACAGTTTGGCATTAATGGCGCTGGAGAGCTTTTCACGCCACTGCTCCCGGGTAAACATCTGCTCTTCACTGGATTCAAACCAGTGATATACCTTGCCACCCTTGATAGCGGTTTGCAGTGCGTTATCTGATTGCGCCAGGATGTCAGACACAGTCATAGAGCCAATGCGTTCAGCAATACCTATGGCGAAATGCTCATTGGGTTTGCCACCCGCTTTGGAGATTTCCTGATTGACCGTGCGGATCAGGGTTTGCAGGTACTTACTGATAAGTTCTTTATCGACATCAAATACCAGAAACGCAAACTCAAATGCGGCAATTCTGGCAACCACGCCCGGCGCAATTTCTTCCAGTTGGGATTGCAGTTTTTCTGACAGGAGTTTGATGGTTTCGTCCCGTACCTGATATCCGTATTTGGCATGCACTTCTTCAAGCCAATCAAACTTGGCCATAAAGAGTGCACCGCTGCCGGGTTCAGAGAGCCAGCTGTTAATGCGCCCCACCAGATACTGGCGGTTGGGCAAGCCGGAAACCTGATCCACCAGATTCTTTTTGCGCAGTGCGGTCACTTCTTCGTCCAGCGAGCTGAAGATTTGCTTGAGCTGGGAAGACATACTGTTAAACGCAATCACCACCTCCTTTAACTCGCTGGTCTTGGGGATGGCAAGCTCAGGGCCGAACTGACGATTGGCAATGCTCTTGGCGTGTTCAGACACTATGTGCAGCGGCCTTAAGATCCAGCTCAGGCCAAAGCGTGCGAGGAATATGGCGACCAAAAACAGGATGGAAAAGACGATGATGGTGTTGGTGAGAATGCGCCACAGTTCGTGGTAACCAAACCCTGGGTGGGCAGTCACTTCCAGTTGCGCCAGCTGCAGCCAACCCGAGGTGATAGTGCTTTCCCTTTTGATGGTGCCGAAAATACCAAGGTTAATGAACCACTGAGGAACGCCCTGGATTTCGAGGCTATTGTTCCATTCCTGTTGTTTGCCATCCACTAACCAGGTCAACTTTACCTGCTGGTAGTAACCACCTTCGAAAATAACATTGATGAGTGTCTCGGCGGTGGCGATATCGCCGGTTTCCAGGGCAGGGACCAGCAACAAACCCAGCGAATTGCTGACGTTATTGAGGTCTGACTCCATCTGTTTGGTTAAAAAGCTCTTGGTTTCTGTAAATTGCACATAAGCCAAGGCGGTGATTACCAATAAAAACAGACCAAACAATAGCGAATACAGCTGTCGAAACAGTGTCATATCGTTAGTTACTCCAATCTCATCTTGGGTTGCCTGAGCCGTTCAACCCCTAATCTGTGGGTCAAATCGGTCCATTTTTCCAGCCGCGAGGAAGAGCCCGCGAGCACACCCCGTCCCTTTTCTTTGTTTAACCACAGTTGTTTACCGTTAAAGCTATAAACAGGCAGCAGATCTCGCCTCGCGGTTGCCGGCTTGATTTCCTTATCCAGATTATCGAGTACCAACGGCACGGAGCCCGGTGTTTCATAGTAGGCCAGCACCATGTGGTATTGATTGACTGAGGTTGCCTTTACCATGGTGATCCTGAGCTTCTCGTCCGGTATACCGAGTTGCAACAGGGTAAAATACTTGGCGATGGAAAAATCTTCGCAATCGCCACCGGCAACCCCGATAAATTCCATGGGTGTTGCCCAATAGTTGGAATCGCCCCACAACTTAATGTCGTCGACGAAGGTGAACAGATTAAAAAAGGTGTTCACCTTCGTCAGCTTTTCCATTTCGCTCAGCCCTTGAGCCGAGTCAACCACCTGAAACCAGGCATTGGCCCGTTTGCCAGCCCTGGTGCCATATTTGCCTTCCAGGGTGGAAACGATTTTGCTCCTGTCCAGTTGTGTACTGGACTGGGCAAACAGACACGTTCCCAATATGGCCGATACCAACAGGCTGTGTTGGCAGACCTTAAGCATTGTTTGGGTAAACGTTTGTCTGCCTTTCATGCTCTTGATTCAGATGTTATTTCACTTCCTGGTCGACAGTATATATGTTCCACTTCATGTCGGCAGTAGTGTCGTCACCGACAATTTCTGCAATCACGCGACGGTTTTTGTCATGTGCTTCAGGAGTGTCACTTGGGTCAACCGGGTTGTTGTAGCCAAATCCCACCGCCTTGAGGCGGCCGGAGTCGATACCATACTGCTGGATCAATACCTCGGTGACGGCATTGGCACGGCGCTGAGACAGCTCCATGTTGTAGTCATATCCACCTGTCCGGCTGCAGTGACCTTCAATGGTCACCTTGGTATTGGGGAATTGACGCATGAAAGACGCCAGCTCCTCAATTTGGCCGAAGTATTGTGGGGCAAGATAGGAAGAGTCGTTGGGGAACAATACCTTTACTTCCCTGCGCTCGTTGATGGTTTTGATATCACCGCAGCCATAGTTGTCGATAGCAGCTCCCATCATGGTGCCGGCGCAGCGCTCACGGGCTTCAATCACACCGTCTTTGTCCGGATCGTTGAGATCAAATACCTGCGTCGTAGGCTGATCCATGTTCACGGTATCGCGCATGGAACAGGCACCAAGGCTCAGCAGAGCCAACATCAATAAAGTCATTCTCATGGTTTTACTCCCCCTTCATATTCATGCTCTCCCTGCCATACCGTGGGTCTGGTCACCTTCAGTGAATCCAACAGGCGACCCGTGGCATTCAGTACCCGATACTTGGCAACAATCTCATCGAACTCGGCCTGCAGATAGTCTTTACGGGCTTCAAAGAGTTCGTTTTCGGTATCCAGCAAGTCGAGCAAGGTGCGCTGCCCCAGATTGAACTGTTGGGTATAAGCCACTTGAGTGTCTTTTGCCGCTTTGACATGTTCACGGATGTAGTCTTTCTGAGGCGTCAGCATTTCGTAGGCATTCCATGCCAGATTGACGCCTTCAACGACTTCACGATAAGCGCGTTGACGGATTTCTTTGGCTTCACCGATTTTGTAGGCTGCTTCTTTTTCACGAGCCAGGTCTTTGCCGCCGGCGAACAGGTTATAACGAACACGAACCATGGCAACCAGGTCGTTGTTGTAACCACCCACATCGGTGCGGAAGGCGCCTGAGCCTGCGATACCGTCTTCGCCATCGAGGTTATTGTTCCAGTTACCATCGAGTTCAAGAGTGACGCGAGGGTAATAGTTCGATTGCGCAGATGAACGCTCGTTCTCTGCTGCATTGATGTCGGCCGCTGCTGACTTGAGTACAGGATGGTTATCCTGGGCCAGAGTTACACTGGTCGATAAGTCGGTGGGCAGCATATCGGCATCAGGCACGGGGACAATCATATCCTCGGGGGCTTTATCCACTACACGGGCGAACTGCGCCTTGGCATCGAAGAAGTTATTGCGGGCTGAAATCACGTTTGCATTGGCACGAGCCAGACGACCCGTGATTTGAGACAAGTCAGCAATAGAACCCAGACCGGAATCCGTACGCTGCTTGATTTGGTCATAGATTTCTTTGTGAGTCGCCAGGTTTTTCTCCGCCAGCGTCATTACCTGCTCGGCACGGATATAATTGACATACACCTTAGCCACATCCAGTGCCATGTCCTCGGCAGCTGCGAACAAGGCCCACTGATCGGCGCTGGCTTCAAAAGTCAGGCGATCCACTTCGCTGGACGTGTAAAAACCATCGAACAGCATTTGACGGATGCTGATCCCGGCTTCACCGCGCTTGAGTTCAAACTCACCATCGTCACGACCAAAGCGACGACGGGTTGCTGGACTGTCCGTTTGTTCCCAGCCCCAGCCACCGGTGATATCCACCGTAGGCATATAGCCGGAAATCGCCTGATTTACCTGCTCTTCACGCGCTTTAAAGCGGTTGAAGGCAGCACGCAGGTCAGGGTTGCTGTCCAGCGTGTGGGCGACGGCCTGTTCAAGCGTCATGGCACTTGCGGCCATAGGCATCATGATGCCAGCTATGGCTGCAGCCAGTACGCCCAAGCGCAACTGTTGCAAGCGTTTCTTGTTCATTGATAAACCCTCCCGGTTTAGTTAGAGCCTCATCGTTCCCTAAGTGCGGTGTCTTTGGCTCTTAGAATTGGATTAAGTATGTATTCAAGAATGGATCTTTGTCCGGTGATGACATCAACAGAGGTCAGCATCCCGGGGATAATTGGCATCTCCGTGCCATCGTCTTTAACCAAGCTGGACTCTGCGGTCCTGACGCGTATCAGATAAAAGCTGTTACCTTCTTCGTCCTGGGTGGTATCGGCACTGATGTGTTCAACAGTGCCTTGTAACCCGCCATAGCGGGTAAAATCATAGGCTGTGACCTTAACTACGGCAGGCAAGCCAACGTGTAAAAACGCGATGTCTTTAGGGGTGATCTTGGCTTCAATAAGCAGCTGATCTTCGGAGGGTACGATTTCCATAATATCGACCCCGGGCTGCACCACGCCGCCGAGTGTGTTGATGTGCACCGTTTTCACTGTGCCATTGACCGGTGAGGTGATGACGGCCTTGCTTACCTTATCCTGCGCCCCTACCTGTGCTTCGCTCATACGGGACAAACGGGTTTGCATCTCGTTTAATTGCGCACGGGCATCAGCAGCGAATACAAACACGGCTTCACGGCGTTTTAAAATTGCTTCATCCAGAGTGGCTTTGATTTTAGGCCTGAGCTGACGCATGGCCTTGAGTTCACCCTGGAGTTCATTGACGGTCCGCTCCAGCTTCAGCAGTTCAACCTCGGGCACAATGCCTTTTTGAGCAAGCGGACGGGTAAGCTCAAGTTCGCGACTAATTAACTGAAAACTGGTGGTCATGGTCGCAATTTTGGTGGTCAGCTCTTCATTTTCCTGCTGGCGTTGCTGAATTTGCCTGGCCAGAATTTCCAGCTGGTTTTCCAGATTATCGAGCCGGCCGTTGTACTCGGCTTGTTGACGCGCAATCATTTCAGGTTTTTGCGCGTTAAGTGCTTCGGGGAATACCAGGTCCTGTTTGACGATTCGAACCTGCTCACGCCAGTCTGATGCCATATCCGACACGGTAATGCTGTTGAGTTCAGACCTCATGCGGATCACATTTGCCTGTAAGCTGAATACCTCTTCCTCCTGTTGAGCAAAATCGGAGCGGAAGCGGGTATCATCGATACGTGCCAGGGGCTCTCCCTTGGTGACTATGTTACCTTCGCGCACAAACAGTTCCTGCAATACACCGCCGTCCAGGCTCTGAATCACCTGGATTTGGGAAGAGGGTATAACCTTGCCTGTGCCCACGGTGACCTGATCCAGCTCAGCAAAATACGCCCAGATAAGGAAGGCGAAGATTAACGATGTGAGCGCCCAGATGGTAAGTCTATGGCTGGTCGGGGCATCGGTCATCATGGCGCCATAAACGTCATCGACCATCTCAAGGTCACGGGTAGTCAGTGCCTTACTCATCCTTTTGCACCTCCCGCGAGCAGTCCCAAACTCAGTTTTTCAAGCACTTCATTTTTGGGGCCATCGGCCAGTACATGGCCCCGGTCCAAAACAATCACCCGGTCAACCAATTTCAGCAGGTGCATCTTGTGGGTGATGATAACGAGAGTCCTGTCTTTACTGACATGCTCCATTGCACGGATAAATTGTTTTTCCGCTCTGGCATCCAAACTGGCAGTGGGTTCATCCATCAGCAATATTGGTGGGTCGTTGAGGGTGGCCCGAGCCAGGGCAACAGTCTGGCGCTGGCCCCGAGACAGTGCCTGTCCGCCTTCGCCGACCTGTTGATCCAGGCCTTCTGATTCGAGATTGGTAAAGAGGCTCACCCCGGAGATTTGAACCGCCCGGATCAACTGATGCTCAGATACCTGCCGGGTACCGAAGAGTATGTTGTCTCTGATGGAGCCGTGGAAGAGCACCACATCCTGAGGCAAATAACCGAAGTTTCTGCGCAGGTCACTGGGATGGATTTGTGCGCTGTCTACTCCATCGTATCTGAGACTGCCCTTGGTGGGCTTATAAAGGCCACAGAGGAGTTTTGCCAGTGTACTTTTCCCCGAGCCGTTTCGACCTATGATGGCCACCTTTTCGCCCGGCTGAATGGACAAAGACGTTGGATGCAGCACAGGCTTTTCGGAGCCCGGATAACAAAAGCTCACATGGTCAGCTTCAATCTTACCCATCAGACGGGTTTTACTGACCAGATGACCCTTGTTTTGAAACTCATCCTCTTGGGTCATGATTTGGTCAAGCTGCCTCAAGGCGCTGGCAGTGTGATTGGCGCGGGTTAACAGGCTTGCCAACTGTGCCATGGGAGACATGGCGCGACTGGAAAGCATTACCGCAGCGATAATCCCCCCCATGGAAATGGCATTATCGGCAACCCGATAAACCCCCAGAATGACCACGCCGACCACGGTCAGTTGCACCATAAAACTGGCGACGTTTGATACCGAGTTGGACAGCTTTTTGGCCTTGAGCTGCCAGTTGGCGGTGTGACCTATCATCTGTTGCCAGCTTTTTTGCACCAGTCCTTCGGCGCCATAGGCCTTAATGGACTCCAGCGCTGCGAGGCTTTCAATCAGGTGGCCATGCTTCAGGCTGGCAAATTTATTACTTTCTTCAATAGCGGCCTTCAGCTTTGGCTGTATATACAAGGTGTAGCCAATAATGATGGCGCCACCGAGTAACGGCAGCATCGCCAGATCGCCGGCAACAATAAAAATGATAATCAGGAAAAAGAGGGCAAAGGGTAAATCCACCAAGGTGGTAATGGTGGCGGATGTCAGTATGTCCCTGATGCTGTCAAACTCGCCGAGCTGTTTGGCCATACCGCCAACGCTGGGGGAGCGTTTCGACAGTGGTATGCCCACTGCTTTGGCGAACAGTTGCGATGACACTATGATATCAACTTTTTTACCAGCAACATCAATCAAGTAGCTTCTAAGCTGGCGCATTACCAAATCAAAGATGTAGGCGATGCCGGCGCCAATGGCCAATACCCACAGAGACTCGAATGCCAGATTGGGCACCACTTTATCGTAAACATTCATGATAAAGAGGGGTGACACCAAGGCAAAGAGGTTGACCAACACTGAGGCAATAAGCGCATCGCGGTAAATGGGTGCCGCATCTCTCAGGGTTTTCAGTAACCAGTGGCTTTTATTGTCGTGATGATGCACGTCAAAGCGCATGTCACCACGATATTGCTGTTTTACCAGAAACAGATAGCCAACATAGAGGGTTTCAAGCTGTTCAATGGGCAGTGTTTCTTCACCACCGGTTTCAGGTAACTGAATGACTGCTTTTTCAGAGGTTAATTCTCTGAGTAGGCAAGCCTTCTTGTCTTTCAGCAACAGGATGCAGGGCATCATGATGGGGGAGATCTGATCCAGTCCTTTACGGGTCAAGCGGGCGTTGAGACCGGCTCTTGAAGCAGCCTGAGGGACCAAATCAGGCGTCAGTATGGCTCCCGATAAGGGAAGCCCCGCCGCCAGCGATTCACTGGAGCAGGGGGAGCCAAAATATTCAGTGAGGAGCACCAGGCTATCCAACAGGGGATCGACAGTGACCCGCGTGGAAGCTGCGATAGTCCATTGCTCATCGCTTCCGGAAGCAGATAAAGACACCGTTTACATTTACCTTATTATTTTTATGACGTTAGACCCAGTATAGTTATGCCGGGCTATATTGCTATAGCCCGGCATTTTCCTGGTTGAGGTATTAAGGCATCAACTCAGTCTTATGATCCTCATCGAGTGACATGATACGTCCCACAGCCTGAGCTGCGCCTGTATCGGCTTGGGTATCCACTATCAATGGGCCAGTACCGTTCCCCAGCAGACCATTGATGATCCCTGATTCATCGGTTGAGGCCAGACCATACTCATCGGCCAAATCAACACCATCCAGTACGATGCGCTGATCAACAGTACCATCGCGGTTGGCATCAATTTCAATGGTGGTTGAACCCCGCTCAAAGCTGAAGCTCAGGTAATCTTCCAGATTGCCATTTTCTTCGCCTTGCAGCAGATCGCTCAAGTCCAGTTTGTCTTCGTTGACGTTAAAGTCGATGATATGGTCAGTCCCGGTTTCGCCAGCTCTCCATACGAAGGTATCAGCGCCGCCGTCACCGCGCAGCACGTCGTCTCCAAGGCCACCGATGATGGTGTCATTGCCTTCGCCGCCACGCAGTCCGTCAATACCCTCACCACCGATGAGTAAGTCGTTGCCGGCGCCGCCAAACACCATTTGAGAGCCTTCACCGCCATAAACGGTGTCGTCACCAAGGCCTAGGTTGACGGTATCTGTGTTGGGCTGCACTTCTTCCAACACATTTTGTTTCAGCTTGCCATCGTTATCCAAGATATCGCGTGCTGACATAAACTTGCTGGAAAGTACGTCCTCTTGGGACATTTGGCTGGCTACATTGGGTAATGCGCTGCCGGTTTCCACAGTGTTATCAGCCCGTGAGATGCCCAGATCCACATAATCGTTACTGTCACCAGCCTTGATGTGCAAGGCAGTATCCAGATTGATCACATCGGCAGATGCTGTTGAAGCGACGGCGTCATAACCACTGGAAGACACGGCAAACTGGCCCTTTCCTGTGGTCGAGTTTGTCAGCAGGAACGAATCTACGCCCTGTGTGCCTTCGTAAACGGTAGGCAATTCTTCTACGGCATTGAGGTTAATATTCAATTCCGCAGTGCTAAGGTCGCCATCGCTGTCAGCAATGGTGTAGCTGAATGTGTCGACTGCATTGTCCGGTATCAGACTGCCTACAGTTGTGACCTGATAGCTGTAACTGCCATTGCCGTACAGAGTCAGGGTTCCGTATGTGCCTTGAATTACAAAGGTGCCATTGGATTCAGTGGCGTTGTTGCCACTGTGTGACACTCCGTAGATTTCCATATCGCCATCGGCGCCCTGGATATCGTTGTGGAGCACGTTGCCACCGATAAGCGGCAGTTCAAATCCATCACCTGGAATCAACTGCACAACCAACGGGAAGCTGGTGGAGGCGCCCTCAGCTGTCTTGATGCTGGTCACGACCTCGCCATTGCTATCGAGGAAGCCCATTACTTTCAGGGTGTAACGAGCGCCATCGTACACAAACTCAGAGGATGTGTTGGCAACAGTCACTATATCGGGTGGGTTGTTGTAACCACCGGTTTCATTGTGATTAAACTCGAGAGTGACCTTGGCTGGTACACCATTGATCATCAGAGTGACTTCGAGGGTGGCTTCAGTAATTGATGAATAGCCATTGATTGGTTGGTTTACATGGGTAAAGTTGCCCAGAATGATGTTCTGGTTCAGCCCTACATCACCCACCTGAATGTCGGTGTTTTCATCAAAGTTATAGCCAGAACGTGGTTGTTCGTAGCCAACGTTGCCCCAACGAATTCTATCGTGGCCATTATCGTCATCTGGGCCGTCAGAGGTTCTTACATTGGAGCTGCTTGATTCAGCTTTCCAGTCAGTCCATCTGGCCGTGATATCGCGAACTTCAAAGGCGTCTATCAGTACATCGACATGGTTGTCGTCATCGGCAGCAATATGCTGACTATCGGCAACTGTTACTGTGACGTCTGCCTTGGCTGTTTCGCCGCTGGTATCGGTTGCAACAACCTTGATACCCGTAACAGTCAGAGAGTCATAGTCTACGTTGTGAGGCAGCTTACCAAGCAGCTCTGCCTCAACAACAACAGAACCCTGCTCACCGGCTTCGATTGCATTCCAGTCCAAGGTTAATTTCAGCAGGTCGCCACGGCCAGGCATAGAGCCAATCAGCACGCCACCTTCGATTCTCCAACTCATTGGTTGGCGAATGCCTTCAACCTGGATATCGCTCACGTCGGCGCTGAAGCTGACGTTGTTAACGTCACTGCTACCCGCCTTGAATACCAAGGTATCGGTATCGGCATCCATGGTATCGGATACCAGTTTGGCTTCTGCCAGGCTGGTAAACGCAGCGGGTGTGACGGCGTTGAGTGCGTTCGGCACATTCAGCGTCACAGTGAATGGGTTGTTGGAATCTGTGTCACCGTCACTGTCTATGATTGCAGCATTGAAGTTCAATACGGTTCCCAGAGGGTCAACACTGAGGCTGTTCGCAGTGAAGTTCTTCAAGTTGAAGTCTTGTCCTCCTGCTGCGGTAGAGAGCTCTATCTTAGTGAACTCAGCAAACCCTTCGGAGGCTATCAAATTGGCCAAAGTTGCAGGCGTGGCAATAAAGCTCTTTATCAGATCGTTGCCATATGCATCTTTACCCACAATGTTGATGGTAAACACGCCAGTGTATGCATTGCCGTTATTGTAGGAGAGGCTGATGCCAGTGAAGTTCGTGACCGGGAAGCCAAAATCAAGCGTCAGCGTTTCACCAGAGCCGATGTCCTTACCTGTACCAACACCAATACCATTGGGGCTGGTGTTAACAGTACTGACACCGTTGGAGTCAGTTGCTGTGATAGTACAGAGCACCACGTCACCTGATTCTGGTTCACCTTTAACTGCGCCGTTCAGCATGACGAACAAATCTTCGTCGTTACCGCCCGGGATGTTACCAGTCAGATCGGCGTTTGTGCTGGTGATCTTGGTGATCGGTGTTTCGAGATCCAGCACATATTCACCGCTGTTTGGATCCAGTGTCAGTGTGAAGATCTTGGTTTGAATCGCACCTGGGGCACCCCATTCGGCAGCTGAGGAGCTCGTATAGGCAATCAGCACCGAAGTGTCGTCCGGATCGACATAGTAGTAAATCGCCTTGCCCGAGGTCATCAGACCGGAGTCGGCATAGGTAGACGATTCGCTCCAACCAGAAATGTTTACAGACAGATCAGCACTGTATTGATCGGCTGATTCGTTATCGTTTCCGTCTGCGCCTGCTACCGAAACTGTGCCGCTGATCTGGGTATCAGCAGCATTCAAGCCGCTGCTGTTAGTGGCCGAGGCTTCAATGACGTCGTCATTAATGGTGACATTCAAGGTTGCAGAAATAACACTGTTATTTTCGCCAACAGCCTCGATAACGATACCTTCAATCAGCGAACTGAGATTGATGTCATTTGCGCCGTTGACTTGCTTAATGTTATCCAGCAATTCCACGTTAACGCTGATGCTGCCAGTCGTGTTGGTAGAGATTGGATCTGTATCGGTCAGTGTCAACTTGATGACAGGTACACCGCCGATACTACCGACCAAGCTACCATCCAATGCCAGAGCCCAAGCAATACTTACGCCTGTAGCAAGGTTGGTTGCAGCTTGAATGCTGCTTACATCGCCAAAGCGGAACTGAGTCAATGCTTCGTTGCCAGCGGTAAAGGAAATCTGCTGCGAAACCACATTGGGCACATTGTCACGCAGATCGCTTTCGTTGACGCTTATCTCATTATTGGCAGGAGCAAATACCTGGGCAGTATCAGAGTCTTCTGCAGATTCATTACCAGCAAGATCGGTTTGAGTGACGGTTACCGTAATGCTTTGTCCGGCATCGGGTGCGGCTTCACTCCAGGTAATAACACCGTTGTTGTAGTCGAAGTCTGGTGCAGGATCGCCATTGGTAAATTGCAGTACGCCATTTACCAACTCCAGCTCATATTCTTGAGGCTGGGCATTGCCAATCGTCACTGTCAGAGTAACAAAACCCCCTTCCAACAGATCGGCGTGGCTCACATTGGCCTGCAACTGAACCCCAGGGCCATTGCTGTTGATTTCACCCTGAGTGAGCAAGCCATCGCCTGGCGTGCCGTCATCAACAATCCATACAGTGGGTGCGCCGATGTCAGTATCCACGCCATAGCCTTCGGTGTCGGTGGCGGTGGCGCTGTTGCCGGCGGTGTCGGTGGCGGTGACCGAGGCATCAATCACATGGTCGGCATCGGCCACCAGGTCGGCGCCGGGCACGTTGATGCTGAAGCGCAGGGTGCCGTTGTCGTCATACACCGCGCCGGTGAATTCCTTGCCATTGACGGTGAGGGTGACGATGTCACCGACCTTGACGTCGCCGCCGACGATACCGGTCACAGGGATATCCTGTCCGGCTTCCTGGGCATTGATGATGTCATCGGCCGTGATGTTGGCATCGAGGGTGATGCTGGCACTGATGTCAGTATCCACGCCATAGCCTTCGGTGTCGGTGGCGGTGGCGCTGTTGCCGGCGGTGTCGGTGGCGGTGACCGAGGCATCAATCACATGGTCGGCATCGGCGACCAGATCGGCGCCGGGCACGTTTATGCTGAAGCGCAGGGTGCCGTTGTCGTCATACACCGCGCCGGTGAATTCCTTGCCATTGACGGTGAGGGTGACGATGTCACCGGCCTTGACGTCGCCGCCGACGATACCGGTGACAGGGATATCCTGTCCGGCTTCCTGGGCATTGATGATGTCATCGGCCGTGATGTTGGCATCGAGGGTGATGCTGGCACTGATGTCAGTGTCCACGCCATAGCCTTCGGTGTCGTTGGCGGTGGCGCTGTTGCCGGCGGTGTCGGTGGCGGTGACCGAGGCATCAATCACATGGTCGGCATCGGCGACCAGATCGGCGCCGGGCACGTTGATGCTGAAGCGCAGGGTGCCGTTGTCGTCATACACCGCGCCGGTGAATTCCTTGCCATTGACGGTGAGGGTGACGATGTCACCGGCCTTGACGTCGCCGCCGACGATACCGGTGACAGGGATATCCTGTCCGGCTTCCTGGGCATTGATGATGTCATCGGCCGTGATGTTGGCATCGAGGGTGATGCTGGCACTGATGTCAGTGTCCACGCCATAGCCTTCGGTGTCGGTGGCGGTGGCGCTGTTGCCGGCGGTGTCGGTGGCGGTGACCGAGGCATCAATCACATGGTCGGCATCGGCGACCAGATCGGCGCCGGGCACGTTGATGCTGAAGCGCAGGGTGCCGTTGTCGTCATACACCGCGCCGGTGAATTCCTTGCCATTGACGGTGAGGGTGACGATGTCACCGGCCTTGACGTCGCCGCCGACGATACCGGTGACAGGGATATCCTGTCCGGCTTCCTGGGCATTGATGATGTCATCGGCCGTGATGTTGGCATCGAGGGTGATGCTGGCACTGATGTCAGTGTCCACGCCATAGCCTTCGGTGTCGGTGGCGGTGGCGCTGTTGCCGGCGGTGTCGGTGGCGGTGACCGAGGCATCAATCACATGGTCGGCATCGGCGACCAGATCGGCGCCGGGCACGTTGATGCTGAAGCGCAGGGTGCCGTTGTCGTCATACACCGCGCCGGTGAATTCCTTGCCATTGACGGTGAGGGTGACGATGTCACCGACCTTGACGTCGCCGCCGACGATACCGGTGACAGGGATATCCTGTCCAGCTTCCTGGGCATTGATGATGTCATCGGCCGTGATGTTGGCATCGAGGGTGATGCTGGCACTGATGTCAGTGTCCACGCCATAGCCTTCGGTGTCGGTGGCGGTGGCGCTGTTGCCGGCGGTGTCGGTGGCGGTGACCGAGGCATCAATCACATGGTCGGCATCGGCGACCAGATCGGCGCCGGGCACGTTGATGCTGAAGCGCAGGGTGCCGTTGTCGTCATACACCGCGCCGGTGAATTCCTTGCCATTGACGGTGAGGGTGACGATGTCACCGACCTTGACGTCGCCGCCGACGATACCGGTCACAGGGATATCCTGTCCGGCTTCCTGGGCATTGATGATGTCATCGGCCGTGATGTTGGCATCGAGGGTGATGCTGGCACTGATGTCAGTATCCACGCCATAGCCTTCGGTGTCGGTGGCGGTGGCGCTGTTGCCGGCGGTGTCGGTGGCGGTGACCGAGGCATCAATCACATGGTCGGCATCGGCCACCAGGTCGGCGCCGGGCACGTTGATGCTGAAGCGCAGGGTGCCGTTGTCGTCATACACCGCGCCGGTGAATTCCTTGCCATTGACGGTGAGGGTGACGATGTCACCGACCTTGACGTCGCCGCCGACGATACCGGTGACAGGGATATCCTGTCCGGCTTCCTGGGCATTGATGATGTCATCGGCCGTGATGTTGGCATCGAGGGTGATGCTGGCACTGATGTCAGTGTCCACGCCATAGCCTTCGGTGTCGGTGGCGGTGGCGCTGTTGCCGGCGGTGTCGGTGGCGGTGACCGAGGCATCAATCACATGGTCGGCATCGGCCACCAGGTCGGCGCCGGGCACGTTGATGCTGAAGCGCAGGGTGCCGTTGTCGTCATACACCGCGCCGGTGAATTCCTTGCCATTGACGGTGAGGGTGACGATGTCACCGACCTTGACGTCGCCGCCGACGATACCGGTGACAGGGATATCCTGTCCGGCTTCCTGGGCATTGATGATGTCATCGGCCGTGATGTTGGCATCGAGGGTGATGCTGGCACTGATGTCAGTGTCCACGCCATAGCCTTCGGTGTCGGTGGCGGTGGCGCTGTTGCCGGCGGTGTCGGTGGCGGTGACCGAGGCATCAATCACATGGTCGGCATCGGCGACCAGATCGGCGCCGGGCACGTTGATGCTGAAGCGCAGGGTGCCGTTGTCGTCATACACCGCGCCGGTGAATTCCTTGCCATTGACGGTGAGGGTGACGATGTCACCGACCTTGACGTCGCCGCCGACGATACCGGTCACAGGGATATCCTGTCCGGCTTCCTGGGCATTGATGATGTCATCGGCCGTGATGTTGGCATCGAGGGTGATGCTGGCACTGATGTCAGTGTCCACACCATAGCCTTCGGTGTCGGTGGCGGTGGCGCTGTTGCCGGCGGTGTCGGTGGCGGTGACCGAGGCATCAATCACATGGTCGGCATCGGCGACCAGATCGGCGCCGGGCACGTTGATGCTGAAGCGCAGGGTGCCGTTGTCGTCATACACCGCGCCGGTGAATTCCTTGCCATTGACGGTGAGGGTGACGATGTCACCGACCTTGACGTCGCCGCCGACGATACCGGTCACAGGGATATCCTGTCCGGCTTCCTGGGCATTGATGATGTCATCGGCCGTGATGTTGGCATCGAGGGTGATGCTGGCACTGATGTCAGTATCCACGCCATAGCCTTCGGTGTCGGTGGCGGTGGCGCTGTTGCCGGCGGTGTCGGTGGCGGTGACCGAGGCATCAATCACATGGTCGGCATCGGCGACCAGATCGGCGCCGGGCACGTTGATGCTGAAGCGCAGGGTGCCGTTGTCGTCATACACCGCGCCGGTGAATTCCTTGCCATTGACGGTGAGGGTGACGATGTCACCGACCTTGACGTCGCCGCCGACGATACCGGTCACAGGGATATCCTGTCCGGCTTCCTGGGCATTGATGATGTCATCGGCCGTGATGTTGGCATCGAGGGTGATGCTGGCACTGATGTCAGTATCCACGCCATAGCCTTCGGTGTCGGTGGCGGTGGCGCTGTTGCCGGCGGTGTCGGTGGCGGTGACCGAGGCATCAATCACATGGTCGGCATCGGCGACCAGATCGGCGCCGGGCACGTTGATGCTGAAGCGCAGGGTGCCGTTGTCGTCATACACCGCGCCGGTGAATTCCTTGCCATTGACGGTGAGGGTGACGATGTCACCGACCTTGACGTCGCCGCCGACGATACCGGTGACAGGGATATCCTGTCCGGCTTCCTGGGCATTGATGATGTCATCGGCCGTGATGTTGGCATCGAGGGTGATGCTGGCACTGATGTCAGTGTCCACGCCATAGCCTTCGGTGTCGGTGGCGGTGGCGCTGTTGCCGGCGGTGTCGGTGGCGGTGACCGAGGCATCAATCACATGGTCGGCATCGGCCACCAGGTCGGCGCCGGGCACGTTGATGCTGAAGCGCAGGGTGCCGTTGTCGTCATACACCGCGCCGGTGAATTCCTTGCCATTGACGGTGAGGGTGACGATGTCACCGACCTTGACGTCGCCGCCGACGATACCGGTGACAGGGATATCCTGTCCGGCTTCCTGGGCATTGATGATGTCATCGGCCGTGATGTTGGCATCGAGGGTGATGCTGGCACTGATGTCAGTGTCCACGCCATAGCCTTCGGTGTCGGTGGCGGTGGCGCTGTTGCCGGCGGTGTCGGTGGCGGTGACCGAGGCATCAATCACATGGTCGGCATCGGCGACCAGATCGGCGCCGGGCACGTTGATGCTGAAGCGCAGGGTGCCGTTGTCGTCATACACCGCGCCGGTGAATTCCTTGCCATTGACGGTGAGGGTGACGATGTCACCGACCTTGACGTCGCCGCCGACGATACCGGTCACAGGGATATCCTGTCCGGCTTCCTGGGCATTGATGATGTCATCGGCCGTGATGTTGGCATCGAGGGTGATGCTGGCACTGATGTCAGTGTCCACGCCATAGCCTTCGGTGTCGGTGGCGGTGGCGCTGTTGCCGGCGTCATCGGTGGCGGTGACCGAGGCATCAATCACATGGTCGGCATCGGCGACCAGATCGGCGCCGGGCACGTTGATGCTGAAGCGCAGGGTGCCGTTGTCGTCATACACCGCGCCGGTGAATTCCTTGCCATTGACGGTGAGGGTGACGATGTCACCGGCCTTGACGTCGCCGCCGACGATACCGGTGACAGGGATATCCTGTCCAGCTTCCTGGGCATTGATGATGTCATCGGCCGTGATGTTGGCATCGAGGGTGATGCTGGCACTGATGTCAGTGTCCACGCCATAGCCTTCGGTGTCGGTGGCGGTGGCGCTGTTGCCGGCGTCATCGGTGGTGGTGACGGAGGCGGTAATGCTGTTCACGTCAGCGCCGACCAGCAGGGCGGCATCGACGGTGGTGGTGAAGCCCAGTACGCCGTCGCCGAGGTCAATCACTTCCAGGGTGGCAATCACGTTGCCATCGAGGGTCAGGGTCACGGTGTCGCCGAGTTTGACGTCGCCGCCAACGGTACCGCTGAGGGTCACGCTGCCTTCGCTTTCGGCCTGGTTGATGACGTTGTCATCGCCGACCACGATGGGGTTGAGGTCGATGGTGGCACTGATTTCAGTGTCGACGCCATAGCCTTCGGTGTCGTTGGCTGAGGCGCTGTTGCCGGCGGCATCGGTGGTGGTGACGGAGGCGGTAATGCTGTTCACGTCAGCGCCGACCAGCAGGGCGGCATCCACGGTGGTGGTGAAGCCCAGTACGCCGTCGCCGAGGTCAATCACTTCCAGGGTGGCAATCACGTTGCCATCGAGGGTCAGGGTCACGGTGTCGCCGAGTTTGACGTCGCCGCCAACGGTACCGCTGAGGGTCACGCTGCCTTCGCTTTCGGCCTGGTTGATGACGTTGTCATCGCCGACCACGATGGGGTTGAGGTCGATGGTGGCACTGATTTCAGTGTCGACGCCATAGCCTTCGGTGTCGTTGGCTGAAGCGCTGTTGCCGGCGTCATCGGTGGTGGTGACGGAGGCGGTAATGCTGTTCACGTCAGCGCCGACCAGCAGGGCGGCATCCACGGTGGTGGTGAAGCCCAGTACGCCGTCGCCGAGGTCAATCACTTCCAGGGTGGCAATCACGTTGCCATCGAGGGTCAGGGTCACGGTGTCGCCGAGTTTGACGTCGCCGCCAACGGTACCGCTGAGGGTCACGCTGCCTTCGCTTTCGGCCTGGTTGATGACGTTGTCATCGCCGACCACGATGGGGTTGAGGTCGATGGTGGCACTGATTTCAGTGTCGACGCCATAGCCTTCGGTGTCGTTGGCTGAAGCGCTGTTGCCGGCGTCATCGGTGGTGGTGACGGAGGCGGTAATGCTGTTCACGTCAGCGCCGACCAGCAGGGCGGCATCCACGGTGGTGGTGAAGCCCAGTACGCCGTCGCCGAGGTCAATCACTTCCAGGGTGGCAATCACGTTGCCATCGAGGGTCAGGGTCACGGTGTCGCCGAGTTTGACGTCGCCGCCAACGGTACCGCTGAGGGTCACGCTGCCTTCGCTTTCGGCCTGGTTGATGACGTTGTCATCGCCGACCACGATGGGGTTGAGGTCGATGGTGGCACTGATTTCAGTGTCGACGCCATAGCCTTCGGTGTCGTTGGCTGAAGCGCTGTTGCCGGCGTCATCGGTGGTGGTGACGGAGGCGGTAATGCTGTTCACGTCAGCGCCGACCAGCAGGGCGGCATCCACGGTGGTGGTGAAGCCCAGTACGCCGTCGCCGAGGTCAATCACTTCCAGGGTGGCAATCACGTTGCCATCGAGGGTCAGGGTCACGGTGTCGCCGAGTTTGACGTCGCCGCCAACGGTACCGCTGAGGGTCACGCTGCCTTCGCTTTCGGCCTGGTTGATGACGTTGTCATCGCCGACCACGATGGGGTTGAGGTCGATGGTGGCACTGATTTCAGTGTCGACGCCATAGCCTTCGGTGTCGTTGGCTGAGGCGCTGTTGCCGGCGGCATCGGTGGTGGTGACGGAGGCGGTAATGCTGTTCACGTCAGCGCCGACCAGCAGGGCGGCATCCACGGTGGTGGTGAAGCCCAGTACGCCGTCGCCGAGGTCAATCACTTCCAGGGTGGCAATCACGTTGCCATCGAGGGTCAGGGTCACGGTGTCGCCGAGTTTGACGTCGCCGCCAACGGTACCGCTGAGGGTCACGCTGCCTTCGCTTTCGGCCTGGTTGATGACGTTGTCATCGCCGACCACGATGGGGTTGAGGTCGATGGTGGCACTGATTTCAGTGTCGACGCCATAGCCTTCGGTGTCGTTGGCTGAGGCGCTGTTGCCGGCGTCATCGGTGGTGGTGACGGAGGCATCAATAACACGGTCTGCATCTGCTGCCAGATCGCTGCCGGGCACATCAATGCTGAAACGCAGAGTGCCATTGTCATCAAATACCTGACCGGTGAAGGTTTTACCGTTGATGGTGAGGGTAACAGTGTCGCCTACCTTAACATCGGCACCCACTACGCCAGTAACAGGGATGGTTTGACCGGCTTCGGCGCTGTTGATGATGTCATCGGCGGTGATATTGGCATCGAGAGTGATGCTGGCCGACAGATCATTGTCCAGGATTTCTGTGGTGACACTGGCATTCGTCAGATCGAGGTTCTCAAACACAGGTGTGCCATCAGGAGTCACAATGCCATTGACGCTGACACTGAAGGATTCAGTTGGTTCGAATGCGTCATCGTTAACGGTTGCGATTGTGAAGGTCGCAGTAACGCCGTCTGCGCCAATTATGGCTTGAACCGTTTCAACAATGTCGTTGCCATCAGCAGTTATATACGTGTAAGTGAGCGTAACTATGCTGCCAGCAGGGGCTGGGTCGCTCAGAGTCACAGTGTAGGTGCCGGTATTCTCACCTTCTGCAACAGTAGTAGGGCCGTTCAGGGTTACAGTGACTGTGTCTTCAGGGCCGGGTACGTCTTCATCGACGATGTTGGTGCTGGCGCTGTTTTCGGCACCTATTACGGCATTGCCGCCGGTGACGCTGGAAATGGTGATGGTGAAGTCTTCAGAAACTTCGTGCAGATTGTCATCAATCGTATTGATGTTAATGGTAACGCTGGTTTGGCCGGCAGGGATTACTACGCTGGCGACACCGATAAAGTCGGTACCGTCTTCAGCAACACCAGAATAAGTAAAGGTGACTGTGATGTCTTCGTTTGAGGCTTCATCAAGGCTCACAACGAAAGAGGCTGCGCTGCCTTCTTCTACGTCGGTCTGATTGGCGGTAATGCTCACTTCGGGAGAGACAACATCGCCCACATCAGTTGCTGTGCCAGTGTTGCCAGCAGTATCTATTACGCTGGCATCGGCGGTGTAACCACCTTCGGGCAGTGGGTCGGCCACATCAACACTGTAGGTACCGTCTTCATTCACTGTGGTAATCAGCGTCTGGGTATCGCCGTTACTGTCGGTGACGACAATAGTAACTGTGCTGCCGGGTTCTGCATCTGTGGTACCGGTAATGGTGGGAGTGGTGTCTGTTGAGTTGTCGGGAGCATCAACAGTAATAGCCAGTGGCGTTACAAGCAGGGGTTCGATGGGTTGGGTTTCGAGTATGGTTGACTCTGGGGATTGGGCATCGAAAGTTGAGTCAAAACCCGCGCTTGCAAGGGTTTCGCTGCCGGTTCTATCCAGGCTGACAAATCCAGAGCCGCCTTCGTTACCGGTTTGGCCGCCTGCAGCGGTCTCAGGCAAGTCTGCCGTGGGGTCATCGCCAGCTGCAATTTGAGCCTGTAGCGCTTCGATTTCATTCAGCGCGTTAGGGTCAATCTGGTCTGCACCAAATTCTGGCTGATTGGCCGTTTGGGGTGTGTTTGATTCGCTGATAATGGTGCCGTCCTCCAGCACTAATTCAAACTGCGCGCCTTCCTTGATCCACAGCACGGCACCAGCGGGAATGGCATCACCTGCAGAAACTGCTTTTTCTGCGCCTTCAGCGACCATGCTAATTTGCCCATTTACCGACTTGAGCAATCCATTTTTCGGTGTGATATACGAACCCATAACAAGCTCCCAACGGCTTATATTCGATACAGAATTTGCCTGTTAACAGACAAAATTAACCCAACTTAAGAAGTGAAGTGTAATTCTAAAATACTCTCAAGTCAATTTTTTGACGGCATCCTTACTTATTAAAAAACTTGAATTTTTATCGTCTTTTTTGACGTTTTTATACTAATTCTGACACCGAATATCTGGTGGTTTATTCATCAGGAAATGCCTATATATAGTGTAGGTGACAAATAAAAAAAAAGCGTTTCCATGGCTAAAACCATGAAAACGCCTTGTTTGTGTTAATAAAATGTTTTAGGGGATGGCGTCAGGTCTTGGCGGCCTTGCGATAATGTTGCAGTGCCAGTTCGGCATTGCCGAGTTGCTCGTCGAGCTCTGCGAGGGCCAGCCAATTTTCTTTGGATGGATTTAACTCGCAGGCTTTGCGCCAGTGCTCATTGGCGGCTTTAAACTCCCTTGCCTGCTGGCAAAGCCGCGCCATACATTCGTGATACTCATGCACATCGTCATATTTGGGTGCCAGTTTGAGCAGTTGTTGCCTTGGGGCCTCATCCTGACCATTAAGGATTTGGGGTAGCAGCGTCAGAACTTGAGGCTCGGGTAAAGATGCCAGATCTTTGAAGAGTAATTTAATGGCTTCCGCCTTTTTCCCTTGTTTGGCCAGCCCAAGTGCGTAGGCGGCTCGGTTGGCGCTGTGCTGCTTTTCGCTGCGGGAAAGCCACTGCCATTCCTTATCCAGAGTGTCCCAATCTTTGTTGCCCGCCTGCTCAAGCAGGTTGACGCTAACCTTGATGGACAAGTCTTCAAAGCTGGCTTCATTGAGCAGCGCCTGCTTTTTAATGGCGGGTAAAAGCTCGCGTAATGCCCGCCAGTCCTGCTGGGAGAGATAGACTTCCATGGCAAGTTTGACTACGGCGGCGCTGCTTTTACTGGTTGGCGCCAAATGATTGAGAGCCGTCCTGGCGCGTTCCAGCTGCCCCTGCTTTAGCAGATAGCGGGTTCGGGAGGTGAACACTGCGGTTTCTGCATTCGGTTCGGTGACCGCTTTTTCCAGATAGTCGTCGCGCTCGGCATATTTGCCCTGGTACTGTGCCGCCCTTGCAGCAGCAAGCAAATTCAGTGCGGGCAGTTCACCTTTTGCGGCACCCTTTACCATAAAACGCTCGGCATCGGGCCAGTTTTCTTCAGCAAGTGCCAGTGCACCGCTCAGAGTGTGTCGCTTGGCGGCATTGCGTCGCCAGCGTTCTGGCAAGTAACGGCTGCCCAGCAGCAGGGTAACGCATTTGACCGCTATCCATTCGGCAATCACGATAACGCCGTAGGCAATTACCAGCACCACAATGGCAAACACCAGACTGGTTTCTATTTCGTAGCCCCAGGCTGACAAATACAGGTAGCCGGTATTGCCGACAATATAGGGGCTTAAACACAGCCCAATCAGAATAATGCCAAGATAAATCAGCGTCTTGATCATGCCTCAGCCTCCGATTCGGCTGCTGCTGAAGGTTCCGGTTCCTGATCTGGCTCGGGCAGCGGATTGACGGTTGGTGTTGGTGCGGGGCTTGGCATTGGCAAAGGTGCCTTGACGCCTTCCTGAGCCAGGGTTCTGAGCATGTCGCTGGACTGGAATTTGCTGATGGGGACTGCATCAATACGCAGGGAGGCCAGAGCGTCCAGACGCTCGAGTATTTGCGCCCCGGTGCCTGAGTCCACACTGAAATACAGTTTTACCCAACCGCTGGCCATTAAAACGGCTTCCCGGAAGCTCAGTTCATCGTGGCGATACAGAGCCAGCTGGGCCTGCAGCAGCTTGGTGCGAATATTTTCTTTCAGATACCACTCCTGCTCAGGGGAAAGGAGCGGCGTAATATCGCCGGTGCGCTGACGTACGGTCACAAAGTCATTAATCAGCGCTTTCCAACTTTTTGCCAGGTTGGTTTGCCAGTCTTTAAGGGAGCCGCTGATGGTCTCATCCGTCGGCGCTGTGTATTCCTGTTTATTACGGCCCGGCGTTAGCTGCTCAATACGTTTCATGATTTCGTCCAGCGCATAGACGTTGCCGGCGATATCTGTGCTGCGGACAGAAGCCACCTGCTCCATATCGGCAGCGAGGGCTTTACGCAGGCTGAACAGCGAAGGCTGCTGCATGGCGGCGATACGCTCATCGGCCGCCTTCAGCAGACTCAGCGCTGTGGCTGGGTCTTGCTCAAGCCACAGTTTACGGCCTGCCATGCGTACCAGATAGTCGGCTTCGGCAATCAACCAGTCGTCGGGGGTTTTCTGAGACAGATTGGTGAGGCGTCGCTCCAGGGCACTCTGATCAGCGGTAAGACGCCCAAGCTCACTTTCCAGTTGTGCTATCTGTTTCAGCCCTTGCTCCAAACGACCCAGACGCGACAGGGGGTCTTTCAGGGCATCGCTTTGTTTCTCATCCACCGACAAGGTGTAGTGGTATTGCTCCACCAACTGCTGATAGAGGTAATAGCCACCGGCGAGGGCGCTGCCTCCCATGAGCAATGCCACCAATACGGCCAGTCGCATAGCCCATGAGCTGCCGTGACGGGGTTCTTTTGTAGAGGCTGGGTCTTTGGGCTGAGAAGAAGGTGTAGGAGGCAAAGCGTTGGACTCTGCTGCGGTGGCCTCTTGCTGTTGGTTTTCCATGAAACAGTCCTTGATGCTAGAAAGCGTGCAATTCAGGGAAACCAAAGCAGCAAAAGCTCAAATGCCCAATGCGTCCAGCACGGCGGTCTGGTTTGCTGCTCCGGCGTTAGTGACTCGAAGAAGTCCCTTTTCCCTTGCCTGGATCTCGACCCGGGCACTGGGGACTATGATATGACAGTCTATGAGCCATGCAAAACTGTCTTTGGGAACCAGATTTATCAAGTTTTCCAGTACTTCACCACTGGTAACTACTATGGTGTCTATGCCAAAGGATTGCCAGCGACCGACACAGGCAGATGCATCCAGCGGTGGGCAGGCGCGCTGATAGACCTCAAGATAGCTGACGTTAGCCCCGCGAAGCCGCAAACCGTCGGCCATGGCTTCGCGGCCGCCTTTGCCCCGGACTATCACTATCTGTTTACCGGATACATGGGCCAGAGAGGGCAGAGTCAGCAAGCCTTCGGTAGCCTGACTGTCGGTGGGTGAACGTTCTGCCTTGATACCCTGCAAAGCCAGGGCATCGGCTGTGGCATCTCCCACCGCATAATAGGCGGCATCTGGCCAATGGCCCTGCATCCAGGGCTCGGCGAAGCTGACGGCGCTGGTACTGATAAATATCAGTATGTCGGCGCTGAACAGTGTATCCAGCTGCACCGGGGTGACGTCGGCTACCTGCACCGATAACAAGGGCTCCACCAAATAGGGTATGGCCAGCGCATCCAGTGCACTGGCCATGGCGGCGTTCTTGCCCTCGGGACGGGTAAGCAGCAGCTTCATGGTTAGTTCCGGGCGTATACTGCATCCAGAATGGTTTTGGCGCCGCGGCTGAGCAAATCATCGGCCAGCTGATGACCCAGCTCAATGGCGTTGGCAGTTGAACCTGTCACTGTGCCTGTGATGACTTCGCTGCCATCGGGGTTACCTACCAAGCCTCGCAGTGTCAGGGTGTCGGCCTCAATTTCGGCAAATGCGCCGATAGGCACCTGACAACCTCCTTCCAAGCGGGTGTTCATGGCGCGCTCAGCAAGCACTCGCAGACGGGTTTCTTTGTGTTCCAGCGGTGCCAGCAGGGCTTTGACACGCGCATCATCGGTGCGGCATTCAATGCCCACAGCGCCCTGACCATTGGCTGGCAGCGACTCTTCGGTGCTGATAAAACCCGCAATACGCTCGGCGAGCTTCAGGCGAATGAGGCCCGCTGCTGCAAGAATGATGGCATCGTATTCGCCGGAGTCGAGCTTTGCCAGGCGGGTGCCTACGTTACCACGCAAGTCTTTGATAATCAGGTCGGGACGACGTGCACGCAGTTGACACTGACGACGCAGGCTGGAGGTACCTACCACAGCGCCCTGTGGCAGCTCATCGATACTCTTGTAAGTGTTGGACACAAAAGCGTCCCGTGGGTCTTCACGCTCGCAAATCACTTCAAGGCCCAGGCCTTCGGGAAAATCCACCGGCACGTCTTTCATGGAGTGCACGGCAATATCTGCACGGCCTTCCAGCATGGCGACTTCCAGCTCTTTCACGAACAGGCCTTTGCCGCCTACTTTGGCCAGGGGCGTATCCAGAATAACGTCGCCCTTGGTGCTCATGGGCAGCAGTTCCACGGTCAAATCTGGATGAATGCGCTCGAGCTCTGCTTTAACAAACTCAGCCTGCCACATGGCAAGGGGGCTTTTGCGGGTCGCGATACGAATAAGGTTTTGAGACATGCCGATTTTCCATCTTATGGTCTGCGTTAGTTGCGCCAATGCTAACATTGCCTCGGCGACTATGTAAGGAACCGCCGTCGCATCTTTGCGGTGTGGAGGGGGAAACCGCTCGCAAAAATGTGATCTTCATCGCAAATGTTTGCGTTCGCCTTCCTGGGTGCTAGCATGGGGTAACTTTGGGTCCAGGGAATGGTGACGCACTAAGATGATCGCGCACAGTCGGTGGTCAACATCTGCTTTAAGCTTGTCAGAACGCCTCAACAAGGTGCGACTGGCACGGGCCCTGGCACTGCTTTCTCCCCTCAAAAGACACCTGCTGCATGCGATTCCGCTGTTGCTGCACTTTCATGGCCCCCGAATTCCCGGCTACAACGGTCATGCCACACCCTGTGGTCTGGCAAGTTTTGAACCCCAGGAACCCCATCTGGAAGCCGCCAGCGTCTTGTCTCTGGGACTGCCCAGTCTGCGTGCCGACTGGCCTTATGCCATCGAAGGTATTTATGCCATGGGCAGCACCGGCAGCTTCGGACAAAACCCTTTCAGCGACGTTGATGTATGGGTGATTCACGAGCCTAATTTGTCCGCCGATGACATTCTGGCCCTGGCCGATAAGTTGGCGCTCTTGCATCAATGGTTTGCGGGTTTTGAGTTTGAGGTGAACTTTTATCTGGTGCATCCCTTCCAGTTTCGTGCCGATAAAAGCTATTCGGGGAACGGTCAGGTAAGGCTGGGGGTAGAACACAGTGGCAGCGCGCAGCACTGGCTGCTCCTGGAGGAGTTTTACCGCACCCAGATTTGCCTGGGCGGTAAACCTCTGTATTGGTGGCCGGATGCCAGGTCCACCAGTGAGGGCCTCTGGTTGGGGGATGTGCAAAGCTTGCCCGCCAGCGAATATTTCAGCGCCTCGTTATGGCAACTTTATAAAGGCTTGGTCAAACCCCATAAGGCGCTGCTAAAGGTATTGCTGCTTGAGGCCTATGCATGGCGTTACCCCAATACTGAGCAGCTGAGTGCCAGGGTGTGGCTTCACACCACCAAAGGGGATTTTTCCACCGCCAACGACCCTTACTTTTTATTGTACGAAGCGATTGAAGAATACCTGCTTGCGATTGAGGACCATCGCCGGCTGGAGATTGTGCGGCGCTGCTTTTATCTCAAATGTGCCGTGCGTTTAAGCCATCCCCAGCAACCCAAGGATTGGCGCTACCTGAAGATGCAGCTGTTGGTGTCGGCCTGGGAATGGCCCGATACCCTGATTCAGACTCTGGATGACTGTGAAGAATGGCATACGGGGCAGCTACAGTGGTTCAACGCCCAATTGAATGAGCTGATGCTGGCGAGCTATCAAACCCTGCTGCGTTTTGCGGCCAATCACGGCGTTAATGAGGGGCTCAGGGTCGAAGACCTGGGCATGCTCACCCGCAAGTTGCACACCTGCTTCAATGAAGACAAACATCTGGTGTCCAAGTTGAATCCACTCTGGAGCAGCCGGTTACAAGAGCCTGTGCTGACGGTGATTACCAGTCAGTCAGACAGGACCCATTACCTCTATCGTCAGGAGCCCCAGGCATCGGCCTTGAAGGGGGAGGCGGCGGTATATGTTGCCGATAACCTCGCGTCGCTGCTGCTCTGGTCCTGTATTAATCAGGTCTGTGATGACCAGACCCAGTGGTACTGTTACGGCGAGCGCAAGCTGGGTGCACGCCTTGCCGCCACGGGCAAACGCTTGCGGGAGGCGATTCGGGATACCGAACTTAAGGTCTCCAAACAGGACCTGTGTCAGCCCTGGCACTACCGAAAACTGGTGTTACTGGTCAACCTGGAACATGACCCCACCCCAGATTGGCCCGGTCAGGAAGTCCTGGTGGATATCATGAATGCCAACCTGTTTTCACTCGGTCGCACCCAGCGCAATATGCTGGGCTCACTGGATGTGCTGTCGTTCAACTCCTGGGGCGAGTGGCATGCACACCATTTTGAGGGGGAGCAGGCACTGCTTAAGGCCATGACCTTTCTGGCGCCCGGGATCCGAAGGGCAGCAGGCAAGCTGGATCTGCGCACCCTGGGTTGCAGCACGCGCTTAACCTTTCAGCTTGAATTGGCGGTACACTCGTTATTGAAACAGGTGGCAACTCTCAGTTGTCAGGCCAACGCCTCATCGACGCTGGTTCAGCCACTGCGAATCGGCACTCGAAGCTACGGATTGTTCTTTAATACTCTGGGCGTGGCTTATGAAGACCTTGCCGATGCGCCTTCAATTTATAAGCAAATGAGCCGTGGTCATCTGCTGTCGATCCCCAGGCCCGGATTGGGCGACGACCCCTTCGCCAGCGTGCCCGAGCTTATCCAGGATTATGCCACCGAGGATGTGATTCAATATTTCCTGCGGCCAAGAGAAGCCGGTATTGATGTCTTTATTCTCAATCACAAGAATGAAATCAGCCACTATGTCCAGCACGGCACCACGGTGGAGGCGCTGGTGAGTAAAGTGAGCCAGCAACATGCCTTTGAGGGCTTGTATGAAATGCACGGCCGCTTTAACTTGCCGCAATTTTTCCAGCTGGTGAGAATGCAGGGGGAGTTGAAGGCACAGCCCGTGGGAATGGCCAGAGAAGATATGGGGGCCGAGTTTTAGCCCCCAACCGACGCCGTGAACG
This sequence comes from Shewanella litorisediminis, assembly GCF_016834455.1. Lineage (NCBI taxonomy): Bacteria > Pseudomonadati > Pseudomonadota > Gammaproteobacteria > Alteromonadales > Shewanellaceae > Shewanella > Shewanella litorisediminis. Next base: position 3,765,702 of record NZ_CP069213.1, on the reverse strand, counting down.
GGTTACCAGCAAAGGTCCAGATTGGCCTGGCGCTTGATGGATTCTTTCAAAAACGGCATAAATTCGGCACCGCCGTTACGCTCGTCAATCCATTTACCCTCTTTAAAACCAAAGTGATAACCACCAAAGCGGGTCGCCAACCAGATTTCATGCAGCGGCTCCTGCTTATTGATCACTACCTTGGAATTGTCTTCGAAGGTCAGCTGTAACACCCCGCCGGAACTGTCGATGTCCACATCGGCGTCTTCATTGTCGATGGCGTTTTCGATGGCGCTTTCAATGATATTGAACATCTCATCGGCCAAATGGTGAAACTCTGTGTCTGTCATCGCCATGTGTGTTGGTCCTTTTCAATCTTGGGCTTGAATGCGATTATAAGGCCAAACCCGCGCCTTATGCATTGAAGTTGAGAAAAATGAGACTGTATTTATCCCTATTGCTTGTTAGCCTGCTGCTTTTGGGCTGCGGCCAAAAAGGCCCGCTCTATAAGACACCGCCTGCTCCCGAGAATCAGGCTCAGCAACCGGCAACTGCTCCGGCAGCCGATACACCCAAAATCGATGAGCGCAAACAATAAGGACGCCTACCTTGGATCATTTTCTCTACCGTGACGAGCGGCTGTTTGCCGAAGACTGCGATGTGGCAAGCCTTGCCGCTGAACATGGCACACCCCTGTATGTTTATTCCCGTGCTACCCTCGAGCGCCACTGGCATGCCTTCGATGGCGCTGTAGCGACGCATCCTCACCTGATTTGCTATGCGGTCAAAGCCAACTCCAACCTGGCAGTACTCAATGTGCTGGCCCGTCTTGGCAGTGGCTTTGATATCGTCTCCGGTGGTGAACTCAGCCGCGTTATCGAAGCAGGTGGCGATCCGGCCAAGGTGGTGTTTTCCGGCGTGGGCAAAACCGTGGCCGAAATGGAACTGGCGCTCAAAACCGGCATTCTGTGTTTTAACCTGGAGTCGGGCGCTGAGCTTGAGCTCCTGAATGAGGTCGCCGGCCGCGTCGGCAAGGTGGCGCCCGTGTCACTGCGGGTCAATCCCGATGTGGATGCAGGGACTCATCCTTATATTTCCACCGGCCTGAAAGAAAACAAGTTTGGTATTCCCATGGAGGAGGCTGAGGCCCTGTTTGCGCGCGCTGCCGCCCTGCCGAATCTGGAAGTCAAAGGCGTGGATTGCCACATTGGCTCACAGCTGACCGAACTTAAGCCCTTCCTCGATGCCATGGATCGCATGCTGGCCCTGATTGACCGCCTGGCAGAGCAGGGCATAGTGATTGAACACTTTGACGTGGGGGGCGGCCTGGGTGTGACCTACAACGGCGAAACCCCACCGCATCCGGATGTGTATGCCGCTGCTATCCTCGAAAAACTCAATGGTCGTCCGCTGAAGCTGATTTTTGAGCCGGGCCGTGCCATTGCCGCCAACGCAGGTATCTTTGTCACCCAGGTGCTGTACACCAAGGATAATGGTGATAAGCGCTTTGTGATTGTGGATGGCGCCATGAATGACCTTATCCGTCCGTCCCTCTATGGCGCCTGGCAGAACATCATTCCCGCTGTTAAAACCAATCAGCCAACTACCCGCTGTGACGTGGTCGGCCCCGTGTGTGAAACCGGTGATTTCCTCGGTAAAGACCGTGAACTGGCCGCAGGCAGTGGCGATCTTCTGGTGGTGCGCAGCGCCGGTGCTTACGGCTTTACCATGGCCTCCAACTACAATACCCGCCCCCGTGCGGCCGAGCTGATGGTGGATGGTGACAAGGCATATGTGGTACGTGAGCGGGAAAAACTCAGTCAGCTCTGGCAAGGAGAGCAACTCCTGCCGTAAACTGGGGAAAGTACCCGATTTTTGGGCGCCGGAGCACTGGCCCGGCGCTAAGGAAGCATAGCTTGATCCACTTCACCAAGATGCATGGTCTGGGCAACGACTTTATGGTTGTCGACGGTGTCACCCAGAACGTGTTCTTTTCGCCGGAACAAATTCGTCGTCTGGCCGACCGCAATTTCGGTATCGGTTTCGATCAGCTGTTGTTGGTAGAGCCGCCCTATGACCCGGATCTGGATTTTCACTATCGCATTTTCAATGCCGATGGCAGCGAGGTGGAGCAGTGCGGCAATGGCGCACGCTGTTTTGCCCGCTTCGTGCGCAATAAAGGGCTCACCCAAAAGCATAAAATCAAGGTCAGCACCAGTGCAGGCAAGATGACGCTGCGCCTCGAGCGCGATGGTGGGGTGACCGTGAATATGGGCGTGCCCATACTCGACCCGGCACAAATCCCCTTTAAAGCCAAAAAATTTGAAAAAACCTACCTGCTGCAGTCGGCACAGCAAACCTTTTTGTGTGGCGCCGTGTCCATGGGTAACCCCCATGTGGTGCTCGAAGTGGATGACATCACCGAGGCCCCTGTGGCTGAGGTGGGGGCCCAGTTGACGCGCCACGAACGTTTCCCCAAAGGGGTTAACGTCGGCTTTATGCAGGTGATAGCCCCTGATCATATCAAGCTCAGGGTGTACGAGCGCGGTGCGGCCGAAACCCTTGCCTGTGGCAGCGGTGCATGCGCCGCCGCGGTGGTGGGGCAACTCCAGGGTAAGTTGGGTAGCCGTGTGCGGGTAGACTTACCCGGTGGCAGCCTGACCATCAGCTGGGATGGCGAGGGCAAACCCCTGTGGATGACAGGCCCGGCTCAGCAGGTATACGACGGACAAATCCAGTTATGACAGATCCCAAACACAGGACAGAAGCGCCCTTTGATGAACAGATAATCCGCGAGTATCTGCTGGATAATCCGGACTTTTTTGGTCGTTATCCCGAGCTGTTGCTGGCGATGCGCATGTCCCACAATGAGCGGGGCACAGTATCGCTCCTCGAGCGCCGTCAGGAAATGCTCAGAAGCCGGGTGGCCCAGCTTGAAGAAGAAATTACTGCCCTGATGACCCAGGCCCGCAGAAACGAGAAAATCTTTCGCTTCAACAACGATTTGCAATTCATGTTGTTGGAAAGCGAAGACCTGGGGGATGTTCGTCAGACCCTGTCCCAGGCGCTGATGGGCGAGTTTGGCTTTACCCATGTCAGGCTTATCACGGTGCATGATGTGGACAGTGAACTCTCGGCCATCTGGAGCAACCGCCTCGCCCGGGGTCACTATTTCGGCCGTCTCACCGCCAGTGAGTCACGGCGTTTGTTTGGTTCTGAAGTGGGCTCAGTGGCGCTGACCCGCTTGTCTGAACATTGCGGTCAGGTGGTATTTGCCATCGCCAGTCAGGATCCGGCCCATTTTCATCCCGAGATGGACAACTTGCTGCTGGATCAGCTGCGGCGGATTTTGGACCATCTGTTGCCAAGGTTGTAACCATGGCCGACCAAGCCGACTGGCTGGCACGTTTTACCCGCTACCTTGCCACCGAGCGGCAATTGTCCCCCATGACGGTACGTAATTATCGCTTTGAACTGGAACGCGCCGATACGCTGCTGGGGCAGCGGAGCTGGCAGCAGTTGAGTCGCCAGGATCTCAGTGGCCTGATGGCCCGGCTGCATCGCCAGGGGCTGTCGCCACGCTCCTTGTCGCTCACCGCGTCCGCGCTGAAGCAATTTGGTCAGTTTCTGTTAAAAGAAGGCCTGATAGAAACCAACCCTGCCGCTACCCTGAGTGCGCCGAAACAGCCCAAAACCTTGCCGAAAAACCTCGACCCTGATTCGGTCAACCACCTGCTGGATATTCCACCGGAAGATGGCCTGGCGCTGCGTGACAGGGCCATCATGGAGCTGTTTTATTCCTGCGGCCTGCGTCTGGCCGAGCTGGCGGCGCTGGATGTGAAGGACCTGGACCGCGAGAGTCGGGAAGTGCGGGTACTGGGAAAAGGCAGTAAGGAACGGATTTTACCCGTGGGCAGTGTCGCCCTGGCCGCCATCGCCGACTGGCTGAATGTCAGGGCACAGATGCCCTGTCAGGACGATGCGCTCTTTGTCTCTACCCGGGGCAGCAGGCTTTCCCATCGCAGTATTCAGTCGCGTATGGAGAAATGGGCCAAAATACAAGGTCTCAGCGTTGGAGTACATCCACACAAACTCAGGCACTCCTTCGCGACCCACATGCTGGAGTCCAGTGGCGATTTGCGGGCCGTGCAGGAATTATTGGGTCACGCCAATCTCGCCACCACGCAAATATACACCAGTCTCGACTTTCAGCATCTGGCCAAGGTGTACGACGGTGCTCACCCCCGGGCGCGCAAGAAGGGGGATTGATGCAGATATTTCGCCGCCTGAAACCCATTGCCGCCATCAGTTTTGACCTGGATGACACCCTGTATGACAACCGGCCCGTGATTATGGCGGCGGAGCTTGCACAGCTCATGTATCTTGCCCGCCATTATCCGGTGACCAAGGCCTGGGGGCGGGATGAATGGCGTCATCACAAGCTTCGGGTATTGGCCCATCATCCCATGCTGGCCCACGACCCCACGGCACTGCGATTACTGACCCTGCATTCGGGGCTGCTATATTTTGGTCTGCCGGAAGCAGAAGCCACAATGGCTGCCCGCGCCGTCATGGATGAATTTATCCGGGCTCGCAGCCATTTTCGGGTACCAGATAGCTCGTTACAGCTACTGGCAAAACTCGGGCAAAAATACCCCCTGATAGGTCTCACCAACGGCAATGTTGACCCGGTGCGCATAGGCCTGGGGGACCGGCTGGCCTTTGTGCTCGCTGCGGGCAGTGGGGTGCGGATGAAGCCGGTGGACGATTTGTTCCGGATGGGATGCAATCGCCTTGGCATAGCCTCTGAGCAGTTGCTCCATGTAGGGGACAGCCACAGCGCCGATGTGGTGGGGGCGCTCAAGGCTGGTTGCCAGGCGGTGCTGCTCAACCCTGCACATGGAGGAACACAGCCGCGCCCCCTTGCATCGCCTTTGCCTCACCTGCAAATTCAGAAGCTGGATGCTTTGCTGGCTCTGCTGTAAATCGCGAAGCACTAAAGCGAGCCCCGATACAAATTCAGTCTGAACTTATCATTTCTTTAACATTCTTAACCTGTTAGCCTATAACCTCCTCAATGGAAAGGGGAAGGGTGAAGCGCATGCTCAGGCCAAAAGTCATGTTTTCGTTAGTATTTGTCATCTTAACCATGGTGGCATGGCCTGCTGCTGCCCACGATATTTACGCCAACGAAGGATTTCTGGCCGGTGTAATCCATCCCTTTCTCGGATTGGATCATCTCCTGACCATTTTTGCGGCCAGCCTTATCGGCATGCAGCTTGGCGGAAGGGCGCAGATTTCCGTGCCGGTGGCATTTTTATTGTTTTTTATCTTTGGTGACGTTATTGGCTTGCTGCAGGTGCCCATGCCCTGGGTGGAGCCGGGCATAGCACTGTCAGGGATTCTTCTGGGGCTGGCTTTGCTGATGGGGCGCGAAGTGCCGCTGTCGTTTGCTCAGGCTCTGGTAGGCATTTTTGCCCTGTTCCATGGCCATGCCCATGGCGCTGAAATTCCCATGGGGGCAAACCCCGTCTGGTATACCCTGGGGATCAGTATGGGTACTGTGGCCATTATGTTGTTTGGCGGTGCGGTAGCCTGGTATCTGAGCCTGATAGAAACGCCAAAACCCTTGCTGCGTGGGCTTGGAGGGATAATCACGTCCCTGGGCTTGTTGCTGTGGTTCTTCTGAGACGCCGAGCTTTCTGCGGCCTATTGTTCCGGCGGACAGAGGCGGCGCTGCTTTTTCAGCAGTTGGCTGACCTGACGACGGCTGGCGCGCATGTCTGACGAATCCACCCTGAAAAAAGTGCCTGTATAGGGATCCGGTCCGAGGAATACCGGCTTTTGGTGGGCGGCGGCCTCGGGCACGTGCAGGCGAATGAGCTTTTTACCCGCGAGCTCAATAATTTGAACATCTGTTGGTGACAGTACATTACAGGACACCCGCCGCGGGTCCTTGAGAATACGCCAGATGTCTTCCAGCATCGGCAGCGGGTTGGCTATGCCTTCAATAGTGAACTCGCCCTGAGATTCCCGCACACCCAAAATAATCTCGCCGCCCAATGTATTGGCGAAGGCGCTGTAGCTCTCCCACATGCCTTCAGGCAGCTGTCCCTTGCCATCCCGGCCTGCTGCCAGCTTAAACTCCACCTGCACCGACTCACGCAGATGCTGAATGTCATCGAGGGCGAACTGGGTCATGGGCTGTCCTTGAACTGCACTTTTCCCTGATATAACACGGGTTTTACTCCATGGCCAGCGCCATTAGCCCCGTCCCGGCTTAAAACACTCCTTATCGAGACCGTACTTTTTCATCCTCAAATACAATTTCTTACGGGGCACATTCAGGTAGTCCGCCGCCTCTGATACCCGGCCAGAGAACAGAAACAGCGCATCTTCAATCAGGCGCTTTTCATAGTCGTCCACCAGTTCATCCAATGGGCCTTTGACCGACGGCGCGGTGGCAATCCGCTGTACATTGGCCAGCTTGACGATACCGACCGCATAGAGCTCGGCCACGTTTCTGAGTTCACGCACATTACCGGGCCAGCTGTGCTGCTTGAGGTTGTCCAGATAGCGGTTTTCCACCGCGGGCATCTTGCGGGACAAGCGGCGGCAGCTTTCTTTCAAAAAGGCCATAAACAGGGGCACTATATCGCTTGGCCGTTCGCAAAGTGCCGGCAGACGCAGCCTGACCTGAGAGAAATAGTAAAAGCATTCGGGGGTAAGGGTTTGCTCCTGCACCAGGGCTTCGGGCTGGCTTTCCAGAATGGCAATGGTGCGTACTTCCTTGTTGCCCCTGCGTTCCTGATCCAGCAGGAAACTCGCCAGCCAGCGCTGGCTGTCGGTGGCAAGGTGCTCAAGCTCCCGTAAGATCAGGGTGCCGCCGCGGCTTGCCTCCACCGCCTGCTGCAGTTTCTCCGGGCTTTCCACCAGAGCGCATTCCAGCTGTTGCAGTGGGCCGTCACAGCGGGGCCCGAGTTTATGCAGCAGGGCCGCCAGGGTATTGCGACCCACCCCGCGGGGGCCTTCCAGCATCACGTCTCTGTCGGTTAAGGCGAGCTGCCCAAGCTGCTCACGCAGGTCATTGATTTGGGCGCTGCTGCCAAGGAGCTGACCGGCCAGGGAGTCCTGAATGTTTTGCCGCAGGTCAATCAGTTGGTGGCGCTGGGTGGCCGCTTTTTTCACAAGGGCAAGAAACGTCGGCGGGTCCAGGGGTTTTTCGATAAAGTCGGCTGCCCCTTGTTTGACGGCCTTCACCGCCAGAGGAATATCGGCATGACCTGTTATCATGATGACAGGGATCTGCGGGTCAATGTGGTGCACGGCAGCAAGCAGCTCCAGCCCGTGCATGGCGGGCATATAGATGTCGCTCACCACCACGCCGTTCCAGTCGCGGCTCAACACCTCCAGCGCTTTTTGCGGTGAGCTGGTTGCCCGCACCTGATACCCGGACAGACTAAACAGCTGACGGCAGGCGTCCAGCACGTCTTCATCGTCATCGATAAGCAGCAGATTAGGCTTGGGTTTCAGCAGATGGGACATGATTAAACTCCAGCAGCATCAGGGTATTGCCTTCCATGGAGCAGGCAAGGCGGATATCGCCTTCCTGGCGCTCCATCAGGGTTCGGCAAATAGACAGCCCAAGCCCCAAACCCACTTCCTTGGTGGTGACAAAAGGTGAAAAGAGCTTTTGCAGCACGGCCTCAGGGAAGCCTTGGCCACTGTCCTGTATCGCAATCAGGGTGCTGCCGGGCTGCGGCAGCTGTTCTATAAGAATCTGCCTTTGCTCGCAGCTTGCAATGGCATCGAGTGCATTGACCAAAAGGTTAATCAGTACCTGTTCTATCTCGACCGGATCGCCGATAACGCTGAGATTGGTGTCGAGGTGGCTCTCCACCTGCACGTTCTCGCGTTTTATCCTTGGGGCGAGCAGCAGCAGGGCATTATCGGCTATTTCGCCCAGCGAAACGGCTTCCCGGACCCGGACTTGTGGGCCTTTGCGGGCAAATTCCTTCAGGGCGCCCACAATGCGGTGCATCCGCTGACTGAGCTGACCTATGCGCTCGAGATTATCGGTCAGCATTGCGGTATCGCCCTGCTCGGCGGCCAGACGACTGGTGTAGAGGAAGGTGGATATGGCCGACAGGGGTTGGTTCAGCTCATGGGCCATGCTGGTCATTGCCTGGCCCAGTACTGCCATCTTGGCGGCCTGAATGAGTTCATCCTGGGCGCGCAGCAGATCATTCTGGGCCTGGGTACGACGCTCGACTTCCTGCTCAAGTTGCTGATTTTTTTCTTTAAGATCCCGGGTTCGCTCGGCAACCCGTTCAGACAGCTCGCGGGCATTAAGCTCCTGCCGTGTCATGTCAGTGATGGTGATAATGGTTTTAAGCTCCCCCGCCTGTTCGTAGCGGCGAAAATCAAAGTGCCAGAAGGCCTGCTCCTCGTTGCCTCCCAGCTCCAGCAGACAGTCGCTCTGGCCGAGCACCTGTAAGCTGCTGCCCGGGGCAAACTGGTCAGCCAGTTGCTGCGCGGCCGCCGGGGGAAAGGCTTGCCACAGCAGCGATTGCTCCGGTTCATTTCCCAGGGGCAACAGCTCCCTCGCGGTGGGGTTAACCGATTCTATGGTGCCGTCCATCAGGCAGGTAATCAGGCATGCCTGGGTGTTGTTAATCAGGTTGAGCGCGTTGGTCTTGTCCATCAGTTGCCGCTGGGCACGAAACTGCAGCAGCTGTTCACCCAGACGGCCAATCTCATCATTGCCACGCACGCTTAAGGGGCTCGACAGGTCGTTGTTGCATACCTTGGCCAAATCTTCGCTGAGCAGGTTCAGGCGGCCAATCAGGCGCCGCGAGATAAGGCCTGTGAGCACGAAAGTGCTTAAAATCAGCGCCCCGGTGAGGATAAGCAGCAACCAGGCCTTGCCCTGACTCACCTGGCGGTTGGTCGCCCGCACCAAGGACTCCAGACGGGTGTTCGCCTGGGTTACTGCCGTGACCACCTGAGCATGATAGGGCTGGATAAGCTCATTAATTTTGGGTTGCAGCCCTCTGATTTGACGCTGATTTTCCACATCTTCTGTCAGCAGTTGATGCAGGGCGCCATCGGGTTTCACCAGCTCAACCAGTTCCTGCAGAATCTGGCGATGGCTCACGGTAGAGGGGTAGGCCGCGAGCTGGGTGGTGAGCAGCTTCAATTCATCAATTTGAAAGCCTATAAACGAGAAGGCATGTTCCAGCTCCCGCTGATGGCGCTGGTTGATAATCTCGACACTGAGCTGATGAATTTCATTTTCTTTCAATGCGATATTCTGCAGCACCGAAAATTCCTGCAGCACCGAATTGATGGTGTTAACCGAGGTGCGGTTGCCAAGCTGTGCGCTCAGGTGCCAGGCCACTTCCTGCAGCAGAGGCGTCATTTCATCGGTTAAGTCCTGATGCAGCCGCGCCAGCTGTTTTTGCTGCGACGAGAGGTGCTGCGCCAGTGTCAGTTGGTGGCGCAGCAGCTCACTCTGACTCTGAATCAACGCCTCCAGGTCGGCAAAGCGGGCCTGCTGCAGGGCCAGTTCATCGTCACTGTGCAGGTTCACCAGATAGGCGTTCTCGAGCTCGCCCATGGCCTCGGCTACCTGCCGCTCCAGTGTCAGCAGGGTGATTTCGTCCTCTGCGCCGGGCAGTTGCCCAAGGAGTTGCAACAGCCGGTTGCTGGCGCGCTCAAGTTTGTAGGTGGCATTAATCGTGGGCACGCTTTCACTGACGATACTGCTGACCTGGGCACTGAGCCTGTCCCACATCAGCAGGCTGGTGAGGCCCACCAACAAGGTCAGTCCCAACATGGCCGAAAAGGCAATAAAGAGCCGTCTGCCCAAGGGTGAATGGGACTGGGACATCAGGGGTACTCCAGGGTGCGAACCAGTGCCATGGCCTGCTCCAGCTGCTGAGCTACCTGCATACGCCAGTCCTGCATGGTGCGCTCCATTTGCGCCGAGGGCTGCTGCTCATAGTCGGCAAACACCGCCTGCAAATCGGGGGACATGGCCTCGGCTTCACTGATGGGCACCCGACTGGCCAGAGTCATCGCCTGACGCAATATGTCATGGTTTTTCGGGGAGTCTTTCATGGCGCCCTGGGCCTTGATGATGGCAAGCCAGGTGTAGCGGAGTTTGGGCAGCTGCTGCGCAATGGCCTGTTCAAACACCGCCTTGATAACGTTGTTGCGTAAAAACAGCTGTTGCTTTTCGATAACAAAGGCCGTGCTGTTGGCGAGCTTGTCATCACTCAGGGGGATTTTGGCAAATTCGGGTTCGGTGAGAATGGTCTGGCCTTCGGCCGACAGCAAAAAGCTTAAAAACTGCCGCGCTTTGGTGGCGTGTTCAGCCTTGGTGGTGAGGCCACAATAGGTGGGCAAAATCACTGTGTCGGGCAAATAGGTAAAGCCCAGATAATCAAAATGGCTGCGGGCCACGCTGGCGTAGTTGTCTATCACGGGCCCGGCACCGACCAACCCCCGGCTGATGGCATCACTCACCCCAAAGCTTCGGGCCGACAGGGAGGCCAGGTTACCGCCGATGCGCATTAAAAGCGCCCATCCCTCATCCCATCCTTCTGATTGCAATATGTTTTCAACCATCATATGGGTCGTGCCCGAATGGCTGGGGGAGCTCATCATCACATGGCCGTTAAAACCGGGCTCTGCGAGATCCTGCCAGCTTTTGGGCTGTGGCAGCCCGTGCTTATTGAGATAGTCGCGATTAAACATCAGCCCAATCCCTGAATAGGCCACCGGCAGCACATAATCGGCGGCGGGCAGGCTGTGGCGTTTGAGCCAGGCGGGGGCGGCGGGCAGCTCACCCAGTGGCGCCAGCAGATTTTGCTCATGCAGAGTCTGGAACAGGGTGGGGGAAGATGACACCACCAAATCGATGCGGGGCTGATTCTCATCGGTCAGCAGCCGGATGGCGGGCAGGGTACGGCGATAAATCACCCGCACGTCGCACTGCTCCCGCGCCGAGAACTTATCGACCAGTCCTTTAAAGGGCAGCTCGGAAAAAGAGGTGAGGATCACCAGGCAGTTTTCTTTTGCCTGGCCGTTTAGCGGCCAGCCAACCAAGAGCATCAGCAGTAGGACGAGCAGGGATTTTTGTGTCATGGCTCAAAACTTTTTAATCAATTCTTAACGTTTTTTACAACCTGCTGAGTCGGAACTGACTCAAGGTTGGCCTATTTTCCAACAATCTGTGCTCAAGGGTGAGTGTAGCCATTCCAAATTTGACCCGGAAATTCTGCCTTTTGAGTTAATTCTGACTCAGTTTGCCGCTTTTGTATCCGGCAATTGTGCCTGAAAAGATGCTGGCGAGTCGGGAGCCGGATCCCGGCGAACGAGCAACTTAACGTGGGAGGAAGGCAGATGCTGGACTTTTTCAAAACGCGGCCGGATCAGCCCCTGATTGAAGGGACACCGGAAAAAATCCGCTCTATTTATAAGAAATATCAATGGCAGGTGTTCTTGGGACTGGTGCTGGGTTATGCCATGTTCTACGTCGCCCGCATGAGTTTGAACGTCGCAAAGAAACCTATGCTGGACGCCGGCATTGTGACCCTGGAGGAACTGGGGATCATAGGCTCGGCATTTTTCTTAACCTATGCAGTGGGTAAGTTTTCCAACGGCTTCCTGTCGGACTACGCCAACATCGGCCGCTTTATGTCGGTGTCGCTGGGGTTGTCGGCCATCACCTGTTTGATGATGGGTATGAACACTGCCACCTTCTTCTTCATCCTCTTGTGGGCGATGAATGGTTGGTTTCAGTCGGTGGGCAGTGCGCCGTCGTGCGTGTCGATTTTCCAGTGGTTCTCGCCGAAACAGCGGGGCTCTGTGTACTCCATCTGGGGTGGCTCGCGCAACATCGGTGAGGGTATCACCTGGATTCTGACCGCCACCGTAGTGAGCTTCTTTGGCTGGAGAGCCGGTTTTGTGGGTGCAGGTATTGCCACCTTTGCCGCTGCCATCGCCATGTACTTTGCGCTCAAAGACAGACCCCAAACCTATGGTCTGCCAGAACCAGCGGTTGCCTATGGCGAAGAAGCCGAGATCAAAAAGAAGGTCGATCCCAAGGAAATCCGCCGCGCCCAGCTGTTTATCCTCAAGCAGCCTACCGTGTGGATCATCGCCCTTGCCTGTGCTGCCATGTATATCTCACGCTATGCCATGAGCTCCTGGGCCGTGCTCTATTTGCAGGAGTCCAAAGGCTACAGTCTGATTGATGCGGGCTTTGCCATGTCGGCTTACCCCATTGCTGGTTTCGCCGGTGCTATCCTCGCCGGGATCATCTCTGACAAGCTGTTTAACGCCAATCGTCACATCCCAACATTGCTGTACGGTCTGGCCAACATCGCCGGTCTGTGCCTGATGTTCTGGGGGCCTCAAAGCCGGGTGGTGGATGCGGTTGCTCTTGGTCTGATTGGCTATGCCATCGGTGGTCTGGTGGTGTTCCTGGCCGGTCTTACTGCCTGTGACCTGATGCCCAAGACAGCCGTTGGCGCGGTGAAAGGCTTTATTGGCCTGTGTTCATACATCGCCGCCTCTGCTCAGGAAATCGTGTCTGCGTCTCTTATCAAAATCCATGAAGTGGATGGCGTAAAACACTATGACTTTGCCACCGCCCAGTACTTCTGGCTCGCCGCTGCCGTGGTGTCCATGTTCCTCGCCATGAGTGTGTGGAACGCCAAGAAAGTCGTGGATTACTGATAACGGCCGGGCCACCAGCGGGTGGCCCGAAGCAAACCAAACGCGTAAGGAATTTCATCATGAACAAGACGCTTATTGCACTGGCTCTGCTTGCTCCCGGCAGCGCCGCCCTGGCCGCCGACGCTGACTTCTATGGTCGTATCAATCTGTCGGTTACCGACTCTGGCCTCGGTGTGGCCGCCCAAAATGGCAAGGCAGGTACCGTACTGGAAAACAACTCATCCCGCATCGGGGTGAAAGGCAGCGAAGCCATAGGCGAAGGGCTGGAAGTGTTTTACAAGCTGGAGTTTGGGGTTGATAACTTCGATAACTCAGGCAAAACCTTCAAACCCCGTAACACCTACATTGGGGTGAAAACCGATTTCGGCGCCCTGACCTTTGGCCGCAATGACAGCGTGTTCAAAACCGCCGAAGGCAAGGTGGATATTTTCGGCACCAGCAACTCGGATATCGATCGCCTGTTGCCGGGTCAGGGCCGCTTTGGCGACAGCCTCACTTATCAGTCGCCCAGTTTGGCAGGATGGGTGCAGCTTAACGGCACTTATCTTTTGAGCGATAACTATGGCGCCGATGAGGCGGCTTATGCGGTCTCGGCCACTGCCGGTGATGCATCCCTCAAGAAGCAGCCCTGGTATCTGGCCCTTGCCTACAACAGCGGCATCGACAACATCGACGCCAGCCGCGCCGTGACTCAGGTAAAACTGGGTGATTGGACGCTGGGCGGTATCTTCCAGCAGAGCGAGCATCAGGACCCGCAACTTGCCGCCCTCGATGGTCGCAGCTGGTTTGTGAACCTCGCCTGGGACCTGGGTAAGACACGGCTGAAGCTGGAGTACGGCCAGGATGATGCCGGCCTTGGCAAATATGTGTCGCGCTTTATCAAGTCGCAAACCGACGGCAAGCTCAGTGACGTCAGCGAGGTTGACCTGAGTCAGCTGAGTGTGGGCGCCAACTACAAGCTTGCAAAGAGCACCCAACTTTACGGCCATTACACCCGCTTCGATGGCGACCTGCTGCTTGGCGGTGTGAATGTGTCCCTCGATGACGACCTTATCACTCTGGGGGTTCGCTACGACTTTTAACCTCAGCTTGTTTCCACTGTAACAGCTATCTCAAGCGGGCATTGGCTCGTGATTGCTCCTTCACCCTGGGCAATGGCCGTCGGGCGCCTCTTCACCGACGGCCACTTTTTCCTTCTCTGCACCACCTCTTGGATTTAAGCCTTCGCCGTGACAAGCCCCGCCGCTTTGGTTAAGGTGGGCCACCCCTTTCAATACTTCAGCCGACATGTTACTCCCCGAAATACCCCATATCCGCGTTGGTATGGCCATGTGGTCCCATCCCGGTTGGAAAAGCCTGTTTCCCGGTATCGATGCCGAAGCGCGGCTGGCCGCCTACGGCCGGGTATTTGACACAGTGGAAGGCAACACCAGCTTTTATGCGCTGCCATCGGCGCAGCAGGTGAGTATTTGGCAAAGGGCAACGCCGGATGGGTTTCGCTTTACCTTCAAACTGCCAAGACGTATCACCCACGAGCTTTCACTACGCGATTGCCGTGAGGAAGTATTGCAATTTTTTCAGCTGTTTGAACCCTTGATGGCGAAAACCGGGGTGTGGAAAATCCAGCTGCCAGCCCGCTTTGGGCCGGAGTCTTTACCGGTACTGGAGCGGTTTTTATCGCTGCTGCCTGAAGGCATTTGCCTTGGGGTGGAGGTGCGACACAGCGCCTTTTTTGCCAAGGGGGAGGCAGAGCGAGGCTTCAATCGCCTGTTGATGGACAAGGGCATCAATCGCATCATCATGGATACCCGACCGGTGTTTGCGCTGCCACCCATCAATGAGGCCATTATCGATGCCCACCAAAAAAAGCCACGGGTGCCGGTACATCCCATCGCCACGGGTGCCCATCCGGTGGTGCGCTTTATTGCCCAGCCCCATAGCCCTGCTGCATGGGGGGTGGGTGGCAAACCTGCCGACCCTGGTTGCGCCGATAATCAGGCTTTCTTTGCCCCCTGGCTTGGCAAACTCGCCGGCTGGCTGGCCGAAGGTCGCTCCCCTTATCTTTTTATCCATACGCCGGATAACAGTGACGCCCCGCTGCTTGCTGCCGAACTGGTGGCGCGGGTCGCAGAGCATCTGCAGGCGTTGCACCCCGGGTTGCCCTTGCCATCGGTGACGCTGAATCGGGCCGACTCTGACCGTGGTCAGATTGGTCTTGCGCTCTAGTATCAAAGTCCTACGCGGAAGTTGTTCTTGTTTTATATTTGTTACATGGCTTTTCAGGCTATGCCTGAGAAGCCCTGACCCGGATAGTCGGGGAACTCAGTGTTTCTGGGGGTAATAATGAAAAAGATCATGACCTTGGTTTTAGCCGTTGGGGTGCTGGCGGGGTGCACCATCAAGCAGCATGTCGATCCCGTCAATCTCGATAAGCAGGCCGCCATCTGTATCCTGGAAAATCCGGATGTGCGGGAAGGATTTTTGCTGGAGATGGAGAAGGTACTGCGGGAAAAGCAAATCAACTATCGGGTGGTAAAAGAGCTGGATGCCCGGGATGGCTGCGAATGGACGGCCACTTACACTGCCAGCTGGGCCTGGGATCTGGCGCTGTATCTGGTCTACGCCGAAATCAAGGTATTCCATCAGGGCAAGCTGGATGGTGAGGCAATCTATGACGCCCGCATGGGCGGCGCCAATATGAGTAAGTTTATCGACGCCGAGCCCAAAATCCGTGAACTGATTGAGCAGCTGCTGGCACAAAAGCAGTCAGCCGCTACCCCGGTCGTCCCCTGGCAAGTGGCGCCCTGATTCACTGTGTAAGCTCGATGAAGCTCACCCCAGGGTGAGCTTCAGTGTTTTTGGAAACAGCACATTGTTTTCCAGATGGATGTGGCGATGCAGATCCACTTCAAACTCGGCCAACGTGTGGTAGCAGATGCGCCAGGTTGTGCAGGCATGGGGTGGCGGGGTGAAGTCATCGGTTAACTCCCTGAGCTTTTTCAACACGTTGCCCGCGTCTTCATGCTCATACTCCATGGCCCTGACCGGATTGCCAATATGCCCGAAACAGCCATTGACCTGCTCACCGGCCGCGAGGGCGCGAATGGCGGGAAAGAGGATTTGCTCCTCTTTGAGCAGGTGCGGCATCAGGTCGTCCACGAGTGCCCGGATCCAACCTGCCAGCGGTTTGATTTCGCTGTAGTTTTCGCCATGGGCGCGAACCATTTTGGCCGCATACTCCAGCAGCAGGGGCGCCTTTTCTCTCACATAGGTGTGATGGGTGGCCTCGATATAGTCAATGAGTTCCGGCAGAGGCAGCTTGTCCAGCTGGTCTTCGGCAGTGCCATTGGCAGCGCTGTGTAACAATGCCTGCATCACCTCGGATGGGTCGGCTTCAGCCCTGTCACAGGCTTCTTTGAGGGGGCGACCGCCGCCACAGCAAAAATCGATGCCAAAGCGGGAAAACACATGGGCGCGCCTGTAGTCCTGTGCCACCAATTCACCAACTGAACATTCGAGTAAAGCCTGTGAATACATAATGCGCTCCTTTAGCTGCAATCTGTATGCATGTTAAAAACCCACGCCGATGGCGGCAATATAAGCCTGAGTATTTTGCTGGGTTAATCACAGGATGGGGGCCAATTTATGCCAAAAGGAGTAGCCAAGGGGCGGTTAACACTCGGTAAAACGGGGTTTGCCAGTGTGCTTTACGCATCTTGTGTCAGCGCTGCGCTGATAAGGCGCCCACCTTTTCGCAATCAGCAGGCCATTTGAGACTACCTAAAGCGAGTCTGGGATGTGAGCGTGTACAAATGGCAATGAGAAAACCAAAAAGGGCTTGGATGTGAGGCGGTTGGCGTATCAGGTGCGCCGGGACCCTGCCGGTCAGAACGCAACCATGCAGGGCAAAACCCGGTGGGGACCTTGCCAGATAAAGCAACCGCTTAGCGGGAAGACACCTGAACGTACACTATCTCGTCGCTGTTTTGGCTTGCGGCAGCGGACAGATCTTTAATGGTCACGCTTTCTATCACCCGGTTTTTATCCCGTGAGTGAGAGGCCAAATAGTCATAGGCCTTGTCGGCGCCATAGGCGTAGGCAAACTGGGCAATGCTCTTGTCGTTGCAGCGAATACTGTTGGCATGGTAGCGGGCACTGGCATTGGACTCAGTGATCTGCATCCTCAGCTTGGTCAGCTTGTTACTGCCAGCAGCCACACACATCAGGGTTTCTGGGCTGTTGTCGGCGGCGATAAAGCGGTATTCGGTGGCGCCTGCTGTGGCGGTTAATCCCAGCAGTAATGCGGGTATCAATATGATGCGAGCTTTCATTAGTTTGTTCCTTCAATGATGACCTGTTAGTTTCCCGGCCCTGTGATGGGCTCTGTAAGGCTTTGCCTGTGAGCGCCGCCCCAATCAGGTGCGCTCAGTGCACATTCACTGTAGGAACTTCTGCATGGAAAAGCTGTAAGCGCTTGTAGGAGACTTGTATCTGAATGGAAATTCTGTATTGCCGAGTGTCGCTGAGTAAGCAGATGTGTCTGCAAATGTCACCGGAAACAGATTTAACATCTGCGAGGGGCTGAAACCTGTCGCCGGTGCGGCCCTGCTGAAGGCTGTGCCGCCTGAGCCAGCCCAGTGCTGCCTGCGTCGTTCACCGTGGGCTGTGATGCATTCCGGGATAAAGAGCGATTAAAGGGATTAAAGGGAATAAGGGGAATAAGGGGAATAAGGGGAATAAGAGAGTAAGGGAGTAAGGGAGTAAGGGAGTAAGGGAGTAAGGGAGTAAGGGAGTAAGGGAGTAAGGGGAATCAGGGAATAAGGAAATAAAGGGACGAAAGGACAAGCGCATCACTGATCCAGATCAGGGTAAATCTGTCGTAATAGGTTAGCTTGGGCTGTATCAGATTGAGCTTATGCGGCTCCCACCCCGAAAGGCGGGCACTGCAGGAGATGCAGGTAACCACAGATGCGCGATGAGACGCTCATTCGAGTGCTGAAAACCTTGATGCTGCTTGGCATCTCGTTAATTTTGCTCGGGATCTACCTGCACAACTTTAATGAGACGGTCGAGGCGATGGGGGTAAAGGGTATTATCCTCAGCGCCCTGTGTGTGGCCGTTGGCATGGCGCTCTCCCTGCCCACCAAGATGTATCTCACCTTTGTGTTTGTTCGCCGCGAGGAAATGGCCAAACGCCCGGCCGCAGAGGACGGGCAGGTATCGGACAGGGCTGGACGCTGAATTTAAGGCGCGGTGCCAAGCCAACCGCAGTGCAGCTTACAGCGACAGTGAGGACAGAAACTTCTCGGTGTCGCCATTGTTGGCCTCGTGGTCGGTATAGATGGCGGTTTGGGTCACCATGGCGTTGTGGAAGCTTATCATCCGCTGGGTGACCAGCTTGTCGTTAAAGTCCAGGATGAACTCGTAGCCATCGTAACCATCCACCATGATAAAGCGCTTGTCTTTGAGGCGGGCGCCCATGTTGATAAGGGAGCTGGGGTAATAGTCACCCAGGGTCACATCCGGGTTTTGTATCACAGTCAGGGTGTACTCGGCAGCGGCGTGGCGGGAGCCTTGCCATTCCACCGTGTGTCCCTCTACCGAGCGCCGCTCCACCCTGGGCGCCTTTGGAAACATCACACTGATGTTCACTGTGTCCAGCACATAGGGCTGCCAAACCACCTCGGGCTCGGCCTTCACGGCATAGTGCTTTTGATACAGGTCGTAGCCGCCGTAGGCCAGCGCCGCCACCAATACGAGTTTCAATAGTCCGTTCATCTGTGTTCCTTGTGATAATAAAGTGCCTGTGCAGCGATCTTGTGCTGCCAATTGAGCAAGGGATACACGATTAAGACTGGCATCCCCGGCCCGGTTGGCCGCTTGCGGCAATCTGCCGCTAAGCAGGCGTACTGATGTAGAGAGTCAATCAAGACCCGCAAACCAGAGTCTCTGGGTCCAGGGCGGTACGCAGCCATCACTTTCCTCTTACCTGAAATTAGCCCATGAAAAAAGTGTGGTTAAAGGTGCTTTACAACTACACTTAAGGCTATGGCATGGGGTGATTTTTCGAGGTGCTGGCCCTTTGCGGTCGACTCGGGCTTGCCCACTCCCACTCCTGCTACTGAAGTCCTTGACTAAGGAGGCGTTATGTTACTGAAAAATATTACGCTGATACTGCTGCTGGGGGCGGGCATGGTCGTGAGCGGCTGCAGTCGTCAGGTCAGCTATCAAAACGATGTACTGCCCATCCTGCAGGGCTCCTGTTTCAGTTGTCATGTGGCGGGTGAAGGCGCACAGAATGCGGGCTTAATTCTGAGCAGCCACAGCAGCATGATGGCAGGCACCAAGATGGGGCCTGTGATAGTGCCCGGCAGCGCCGCATCCAGTACCCTATATCTGGTGATTTCCCACAATGTGGACCCGAAAATTCAGATGCCGCCACATCACTCAGACAGAATGGCTCAGGGGGAGGGTAAACCCTTAAGCCAGGAGCAGATAGACACCATCAAGCTGTGGATAGACCAGGGCGCCCAGGATAACTGATAGCGGCGATAACAGGCTCAGGTTGAAGTAACCATTCTCTGGCTCACGACAGATACCAGAGTAAGATGCTCTCCACCCTCAGGGTGATGCAGGCAAAAGCCCCGTATTTTTTGGGTGCGTGGGTTACTTGGCGCAGGCTTACCTGATGGGTTCCTATTTGTCAGTACTAGTGCAGGCCTTCAGTGTATCTGCATTTTGCTTACGACTTATGTTGATTTACCTCTGCCTCGGTATGCTCAGGTCTGGGCATCGTTAGTTACTGTATTGCCAGCGAAGCTATGCAGCTGGATGAGCTAGTCTAAATAAAAAGAGCATACTGAGTATGCTCTTTTCACTGTTTGCTGAGACGAGAATTGATGTTGAGATCATTTCTCTTCTATGGGGGTTAATCCTTTACTGCGGCTTTTTACTGCATCATCCAGGTCGAACCCTGAACTACGCCATTTTTTTGCTTCTTGCGCGGTAAACTTTTCTTCGCCCCATTTGGACGCATCTTTCAGATTGAAACCGGCACGATTCCAATCCGCGGCATCTTCAGCACTAAAGCCTTGTTGTTGCCACTTTTGTGCAATCTGAGAGCTGAATCCTGCCGCCTTCCATGCAGAAATTTCATCTGCACTCATACCAGACCAATCTTTGGGAACCGAGCTGCAAGCGAATAAAACAACGCACAACAACAGGCTTGAACTGATTTTTAGCATAACGCCTCCACACTGAAAGAGTTAAATCAATCAAAGTTTAATCATAGCCTTTCGTAATGGCGAATGCGTCGCGAATGATGGTCGCTTTAACAATTACACCAATCGAAATCTCTTTTTACCATCTCATCAGTCACATTGTGATCTTAGATGTACCAACAATTTCCCATCATGAACATTGCCAGAACTCAATGAGCACCAGCTTATGTTTGGATTACTACATTTTTGTTTGCGTTCAAGTTCGTCCTCTCAACATTATTTGCTAACAGTACGTCATTTTTGACTGACCGTGGGTCATAAACGCGAACGGATGACACGATTTATTCCATACAAGCATAGGCTTAGTCATATTTGTGAGGACAAATCGTCCTTACTAAAGATGAATATAGCGTCTTGATCGCACATCAATAATAGCTTTGTAGGGATTTAATCATTGCAGCCAAAGCACGAACTTTCCAGAACAAAAAGTTGCGACATCACAGCAATGCTCATGATATTTCTTAGTGAAACCAGCTCATTACATTCGAACGATGACTTATGCTCAGATATCGCTCAACCTAATACACGAGCTGCTAGGTCGCTTTGCTTGATTTTTCTCGCAGCTTTTTCGGCTTACTTGGAAGCAACTGTCTTTTTCTCTGCATGCCCTCCCAAATCGATTGTTGCCATTTTGCTGGTGAAAAATCTGCCCAGCAAAATTAGATTAGCACTGGGTAAAAAAACAGCAATGACAATAAGGGATGACATGAAAATATATTTTTATCAACCGCTTGTATTACTACCAAGCATGTCAATAAAAGCTATAAAATTTAGATGCTAAATTCAGCGCTTAAGGATGTGTAGAGCACCTGGTATGTAATACCAATCCCATTAATGATGTGATCTAATGAGGGACTTACCTATCTCGAGCTTGCGATCATGTCTCAACCCATCGATTTCCTTGCCCTTGCCAAGGCTCAAACTCATGCCAGGATGTGCATCCGCCTGCTCTCACTCGCCCATTTCCAAAAGAGTCATAACCGTACTCAAATCGCCCTCTTCCTCAAGGTCAGCCGCGCCAGCGTCAATAAATGGGTTGCACAGTTTCATGCTCGCGGCCTGGAGGGCCTGATGCTGGTTCGCCCTGCCGGCCGCATCGCTAAGCTCACGCCCCAACAATGTACGCAACTGCATGCTTTAATTGATGAGCAAAGTCGGCGCACGACCGGCGGCCGCTTAACGGGGCACGATATTCAGGCCTACGTAGCCCAGCACTTTGGCGTGACCTACCAACAGTCAAACATCTACCGTCTACTCAAGCAGATGGGATTCTCCTGGCTCACCAGCCGCTCAAGGCACCCAAAGCAAGATAGCCAAGCGCAGCAAGCGTTTAAAAACTTCCCGCTGGAAACGATCCTGAACGTGCCGACCCAGATCCCTCTGGAAAACATTGATATCTGGCTTCAGGATTAGGCCCGCTTTTGCCAGCAAAACACCACGACCCGACTGTGGGTTCGCAAGGGCTCCCGCCCCCGAGCAGTGCGCCAGCAGCAATTCGAGTATGCCTATCTGTTTGGGGCGATCTGTCCGGCTACGGGAGAGACGGAAGCCCTGATAAGCCCGGTGGTCAATCAGGAAGCCATGAAACAGCACCTAGCCTTGCTCTCGGCCAGAACGCCAGCGGGTCGCCACGCCGTGGTCATCATGGATGGGGCAGGCTGGCATACGGAAACATGCGCACAAGCCTATCCCAACCTGACGCTGGTTAAATTGCCGCCCGATTCGCCCGAGCTAAATCCGGTGGAGCAGGTCTGGAGTTGGTTGTGACACCATGTGCTGGCGAATCGCACGTTCAAGGGATAGTCGATGACTGCAGTGCGGCCTGGCGAAGCTTTATAGCGGATACAGAGCGGGTCAAATCGCTGTGTCATCGGGAGTGGGCAAGATTGGCATGATGTTTAATGGGATTGGTATAAAATGAAAAAGGGTCTTGCAAGTTGTGCAAAACCCTTTTTAAAACAATCAAATACGAATTTTGATTAGTTCATGCCGTAGATCGCATTTTGGTGTTTCCAGTGGTTTTTAGATGTCTCTGTTTTGCATAAGTTTTTCTTAGTTATCAACAGATAAGAGGTTTTTAGCGTTCTGGTTTGTATTGAGGCGTATTGGTTCCTATGGTGAGATGGGGGTACATATGGGGGTACATGGATTTGACCCTTTTTCTGCCTTTAGAAGTGATAAATGCCATGTTATACGAAACCAGTTTGCGTGCTTTAAACTGCAAGCCCCAACTCAAGAACCAGGAGCTTTCTGATGGCAGGGGCCTTGGCGTGCGCGTGTCCAAACAAGGCAAAATCCGCTTTCAATATCGCTATAAAATCCAGGGCCAAAATAAGCGAGTGGACCTGGGCAGTTATCCGGACTTATCCCTCAGTAAAGCGCGTGATATTGCAGAGGAATGCCGTACATGGCTTGCGGAAGGTCACGACCCCAAAATTAAGCGCAGTATGGAGCGGGAAAAGTCACTGGCCCCAGTGACCGTTGCCCAGGCACTCAATTATTGGATAGACGAATATGCCCAAGACCATCGGGTGAACGTGGATAAAACCCTTGCTCAATTTAAGCGCCATATCTATCCCTATATCGGCCATTTCCCCCTGGAACAAACAGAAACCAGGCATTGGATTGAATGCTTTGACCGTATTCGTCGAGGGATAAAGGGGAAACAGAGACCCGCTCCGGTAGCCGCAGGTCAAATTCTGCAAAATGCTAAACAGGCTCTGAGGTTTTGCCGTGTCCGTCGCTATGCCATCAGTCGTGAGCTTGATGACTTAAATGCTGCCGATGTCGGTAAAAAGCAGCGACAAAAAGACCGGGTGCTGACCGACGTTGAGTTATACGATTTGCTCCGCTCAATTCAACAGCGTCAAGGGGCCTTTTATATGCGCTATCTGTGTCAGCTATTAGTCATTTTTGGCGCTCGTACACAAGAATTACGCTTATCAACCTTTGATGAGTGGGACCTGGAGCGCAATCTGTGGACTGTGCCCAAAGCCCATAGCAAGACTGACAAAATCATCATCAGGCCGATACCCGCGAAGGTGAAGCCCATCATTGAGTTTTTATATAAGCGGCATGGAAATAGCGGCTATCTTCTTGGTGAGCTCAAAAGTCGAGAAACGGTCAGTTTTGCTGGTGGGCGTATCTGTGGGCGTCTAAAGCATAAGGAGTCGTGGTCATTGCATGACTTACGTCGAACTTTCACGACCAAACTGAACGATCTCGGTGTGGCGCCTTATGTTGTCGAGCAGTTATTGGGCCATACCTTAGGGGGCGTTATGGCTATCTATAATCGCAGTCAGTATTTACCGGAAAAGGCCATTGCCCTCGATATGTGGTGTGAGTGGCTTGATCGCTTGCTTAACCCAGCTGATAACGTGGTCCTCATCAATCCCCTTAAAGCCGGATAGTCTGAGGCTGCTGGCGTAGCGCCATGCAGAAGTGGTTGCTTTCATCGTCAATGGACAGGCGGTGCTCAAATCTCGTTTCAGCAAAGCGCGCGAGGTCACCGTCGGCTGTTCAGGCTGAACTACGAGCGGCGAACCTGGCTGGATAAAGATGACAGGTATCCAGTGTCACTGAGCAATCTTGTTAGCTATTTTCGATGATATCGCTCAACCGGGCTGGCGTTGCTTTCTGGATGACATCTTACCCAGTGGTGGCTTCCTTGACTATTCGTGCTTACCTGCCTCAGCGTGTCAGACTCAACTTACCTGTTGTAGAGTGTAAAGCAAATTTTAACGGCTACAGCGTGTGAAATTTTATTTACCTGTTATAGCGTGTAGACTGAGTCCAGGTACCGTTAAGTGAATCGAAGGCGCGACATGAAAGTGACCACCTCAAAGCAGTTAAGCAACTATTTAAAAGATGCCCGTTTGGCGATGAAACTGTCGCAGAGCAAGGTTGCAAGCAAAGTGGGGATCCGCCAGGATACAGTGTCGAGTTTTGAGCAAAATCCAGACTCAACCAAATTAGAGACCCTTTTCAAGCTGCTCTCATCACTCAATCTTGAGCTTGAGGTTCGGCCAAGAGCATCGGATGCAGACTCCGCTGACACAACGCCAGACACTCAGGATTGGAAAGAGGAATGGTGATGGCAGTCCTGGATGTGTATATGAATGGCTATCTCCATTTTTCTTGAAGCTGGTGGCGGCTATCGCTTGGCGCCCCTCTACGACATTCTGTCGATTTACCCCGCCCTTGGAGGGCAAGGCCCCAACATACGCGAGGTGAAACTCGCGATGGCGTTAAAGCGAGCAAGGGTAAAAAGGCGCAGCTGGATGCCATTTTTCCCAGGCACTTTATTCAAACAGCCAAAGCGGTGGGTTTTGATACCGATATCATGGCTGGGATCATGCTGGGATTGGCTGATATGTTGGAACCCGTGGTCGCCAAAGTGTGGGCTGAGCTTCCTGCCGACTTCCCTGAGCACATACGCGAGTCAATAATGGGCGGGCTTACCGAACGGGCAACGCGCCTGACCGCAGAAAATATCTGGCAGGCGAGCCGTTAGCATGCTCTGTACTAGCTCAGTCCAATTCTGACCTGACTTTGATGCCGACAAACCAAGAACCTGACCTTGTTGAAGGTTCGGTAAGTTGAGGGCTCGTAAAAAAGCAACTCAATTGTCTTGAGGAAAGATTAGGTATCTTCAAAACGCAATGTGTGACCAAAAGCCGGGTTCGCTATAGGTTAGAACTATGCCACGGAGTTCCAGTTGAATGTTCCTTGGGATAGAATCCTCGTGGAAAAATAAATATCTCAGCAATCACAGGTTTGTGCTGCGGTTTCGCTATCGCATTGTTCTTTCTGGTGCAGCACAGTACTGGATTGACTGTAAAAGTAACTCAAACGTAGGTATAGATTAAACAATGGCTAGAGCTAAACTCACACTCGCCCGCCTGGAAAGCCTGCTACTCACTGCATGCGACGACCTGCGCGGCAACATGGATGCCAGCGAGTACAAGGAATACATCTTTGGCATGTTGTTCCTCAAGCGCGCCAGTGATCTGTTTGACCAGCGCAGAGAAGAGATAAAGAAGGAAGGTCTAGCGGCTGGCTTGTCGGACGCTGATATTGCTCTCAATCTAGAAGACCCCGATCAGTACTCCGGTAAATATTTTTATGTGCCGCCTCGCGCCCGCTGGAACGAACCATGGGTTGATGATACAGGCGACGTGCAGCCAGCGCTCAAGCACGTCAAAGAAAACGTCGGCACAGCCCTCAATAAAGCACTGGAAGCGTTGGAAGAAGAAAACGTCGATGCCTTACAAGATGTGCTCAAGGGTACCATCAACTTCAACCGCAAAATTGGTCAGAACACGCTGGATGACGACACCTTGGTCGATTTCATCCAGAACTTCGAAAAAATCCCACTACACGATGACGATTTCGAATTCCCTGACCTGCTAGGAGCGGCCTATGAATGGCTGATTAAGCATTTCGCTGATTCGGCGGGTAAAAAGGCTGGCGAATTTTATACCCCGGCCGAGGTGGTGCGCATTTGTGTGGAAATTTGCGATCCAAAAGAGGGGATGAGTGTTTATGACCCGACCGTTGGCTCAGGCGGTATGCTGATCCAGGCGCGGGACTACCTGCGCGAGTGTGGGGCCGATGCTGCCGAGTTATCGCTCAACGGGCAGGAAAAAATGGGCACCACCTGGTCCATCTGCAAGATGAACATGCTGCTGCATGGCATCTCCCACGCCGACATCCGCAACGCTGACACCTTGGCCGACCCGCAGCACAAAGATGCAAACAACGAACTGCGCCGCTTCGACCGCGTGCTAGCCAACCCGCCGTTCAGCCAGAACTACGCCAAGACCAAATCCAAAGACGACGGCAGCGGTGCCAAGAAGAAAGAGCCCATCGCTTACCCCGGCCGCTTCCACGTCTGGATGCCTGAGAAAGGCAAAAAGGCTGATCTGATGTTTGTGCAGCACATGCTGGCCGTGCTCAAGAGCAATGGCCGCATGGCCACCGTGATGCCGCACGGCGTGCTGTTTCGAGGGGGTGAAGAGCGCGAGGCGCGCCAGTACTTTATCGAGCGGGGCTACCTGGAAGCCGTTATCGGCCTGCCCAGCAACCTGTTCTACGGCACCGGCATCCCCGCCTGCATTCTGGTGTTGAACAAAGACGGCGCCCAGCAGCGCGACCATGTACTGTTTATCAATGCCGACCGCGAATACCGCGAAGGCAAGGCACAAAACCACCTGCGGCCGGAAGACATCGACAAGATCGTGCATGCCTACCGCGATGGCAAAAATATCGATGGTTACGCCAAGCGCGTGCCGGTGGCCGACATTCAAGCCGAAGAATACAACTGCAATATCCGTCGCTATGTGGATAACGCCCCGCCACCGGAACCGCACGACGTGCGCGCCCATCTGCACGGTGGTGTACCCGTCAGCGAGGTCGATGCGCTGGGCCATTTCTGGCAGAACTACGCCGGCCTGCGCGACAGTATTTTTGTGCCTCGTGCCACGGCCGCACACGGTACTTGGTATGCCGACTTCGCAGCCGAGCTTAGTGACAAGCGTGATATTGCCCCGCACATCAACAGCCACACCAGCGTCACCCAGCGCCACGCCCAGTTCATGACCGATCTGGCTGACTGGTGGCAACAGCACCTGCCTGTGATCGAAGCGCTGGCGCCGGATACCGACAACCAACATGCCACAGGCCGTAATGTGTACGCCGTGCGCGCCACGCTGCTCGACAGCATCGAACGCACGTTTGCTGGGCAGCACCTGCTGAACCGCTATCAGGTACGCGGCGCGTTCGCTAATTACTACAAAGGGCTGGTGTCCGATTTCAAATCCATCGCCGCCAGCGGTTGGGGGCCGGAGCTGATCCCGGACGAAGACATTCTGCAAAGCCAGTTCCCGCAGGTATTGGCAGAACTGGAACAACAACACGCTCGCCTCGCGGAGTTGCAAGCCCTGTTTGCCGCTGCCAGTGAAGACGATTTTGAAGATACCGACGACACCGGCGTGCTGCCTGCCGATGAGGTGAAAACACTTAAAGACGAACTCAAAGAAGTCAACGCCGAGTGGAAGGCCCAGCTCAAAACCCTCAAGGGCGTAGCGGGCGACCTGTTTACCGAAATCAAAGTGGCTGGCTTGTTACCCAAGGGCGCGAAAAAAACCTTTTACTGCACTGAAGGTTTGGCCCAGGGCGATGCCCAATTTGGCAACGGCCAGCGCGTGCTCGACCTTGCCGCAGAGGTAAATCACAGCTCAACGTTTACGGCAGCTATTGAAGCCGCCATGGCTGCGGGCCAGCAAGCCAAGGCCACTTCTGAGCGCATCGAAGCCAAACTGACTACCCACAAGGCACTGGAAGATGAAGCCAAAGCTCTGAAAGCCGCCATCAAGTCCACCGAAGCGAAGAAGGACGATCTGGTAGAGCAGGCACGCCTCAAGATCAGCAAAGACGAAGCACGGCAGGTTATCGTCGAGCGTCTGGGCAAGCTGCTGTTCAACAGCTACCGGCAATACCTGCGGGCGGATCAGCGCGCTTGCATTGCAGCGGTTGAAAACCTGTGGGGCAAGTACGCCGTTACGGCCAAACAGATTGAAGCCGAGCGGGATGATGCGGCGAAGATGCTGCAAGGCTTTTTGGTGGAGTTGGGGTATGAGTGAGTGGAAAGCTCTCACACTTGGCCATCTCTCCACACAGAGGAAGGGCATCAATTACAAGTCAGAAGACTACGGAGACGAGCACTCTGGCCATCCGTTCATCACAATCAAATGCTTTGTAAAGGGTGGTGGCTACGAACCGACAGGGATTAAGTTCTACGATGGCTTCTCAACCACGGCCGATCATCTGTCGCCTGGCGATTTGCTTTTTTCAGTCACCGACCTGACTCGCGCAGGAGATATCGTTGGCAGCCCATTACGCGTCCCCGACTTTGGCAGCACAAAGCCGGCACTCGCTTCGATGGATTGTATGCGCATTGATCCGATAGCCAACCGCTGTGATAAACGATTCCTCTATCACAGCTTGATGCTCTCTGATGTGCGTCGGCAGATGGTCGCCTATGCCGCTGGCTCAACAGTTCTGCACCTCGACACGAAGAAGGTGCCCAGCATTTCAGTTCGCATTCCTGTGGACGTAAATCTGCAGTCAAGAATTGCCGATATTCTGGACAGCATCGACACCGCCATCGAAAAAACCGAAGCCCTGATTGCCAAATACCAGCAGATCAAGGCTGGCCTTATGCACGACCTGTTCACCCGTGGCGTGCTGCCCAACGGCCAACTGCGCCCGCCCCGTGAACAGGCCCCGGAGCTGTATCAGGAAACAGCGATTGGATGGATTCCGAGGGAGTGGGATGTCTGCCGAATTAGTGACTGCGGGGATGTAAAGCTCGGTCGACAACGCAGTCCTGATCAACATTCCGGGAAGTGGTCGAAGCCTTACCTTAGAGTGGCCAATGTTTTTGACGGATTCATCGACGTTTCCGATGTTCTTGAGATGGATTTCACTCCTTCTGAAAGGGAGACTTTCGCAGTCAATGATGGTGACGTTTTGCTCAATGAAGGCCAGAGCCTTGAGTTGGTTGGACGCAGTTCAATCTATCGTGGTGAGTCCGGTGTGTATTGCTTCCAAAACACGCTAGTCAGGTTTCGTTGCAACCCCGAAAACTTGCCTGACTTCTTCGCTCACTTATTCAAGAAGTTCCTTGATGAAGGTGCGTTTCAACGAATTGCAAAGCAGACAACGTCGGTGGCGCACTTGGGCGCTGACCGATTCGCCAAGATGATGTGCGTCAAGGTAGCCAGAGATGAGCAAGGGAGAATTTCAGAGCGACTGACAGTTGTGGACAACCAGCTAGCAAAACTCAGAGATCAACATGCGAAGCTTGGGAAGCAGAAGCAAGGATTGATGCACGACCTTCTAACCGGCAAAGTGCCGGTCAAGGTCGAAACACCCGAGGCAGTCGATGGTTAACCACTATCCCAACCTCAACCCACAGAAAGCGCTTATCTGGCGCATTGTCCACCGCGACAATCTGCCGTGGATTCTGGATAACGGCGTGCATTGCAAAAGCGCTGCCGTGCAGGACCCGAACTTTGTGCCCATTGGTAATGCCGATTTGATTGATCGGCGCACTCACCGAGGGGTGCCGATCGCACCGGGCGGGGTGCTCTCCGATTATGTGCCGTTTTACTTCACACCCTTTTCGCCCATGATGTACAACATCCATACCGGGCGCGGCGAGGTAACAAAGCGGCGCAATGAGGACATTTGCATTCTGGTGTCCACGCTGCACAAGGTGCACCAGTTGGGTTTGCCCTTTGTGTTTACCGATCGGCACGCCTACCCGCCGCTTGCTCGGTACTTTAATCGCATTGAGAGTTTGCATGAAATTGATTGGCCGCTGTTGCAGGCCCGCAATTTTCAGCGCAACCCGGATGATCCGGAGCAGATTGAGCGCTACCAGGCCGAGGCTTTGGTGCATCACCATTTACCGGTCGCTGGGCTGGTGGGCATCATCTGCTACACAGATAACGTTAAAAACACACTCGACAACCAGATTCAAGCCAGAGGCTTGACCATGGATGTTCGGGTGATGCCACAGTGGTACTTCTGATGATTACATACACACAAGGCAATTTACTGGAAGCCCGCGCCGAGGCACTGGTGAACACCGTGAACACCGTCGGGGTGATGGGCAAAGGCATCGCGCTGATGTTCAAAGAACGCTTTGGCGAAAACTTCCGCCTGTACGTGGCTGCATGCAAAGCCAAAGAGGTGCAGACCGGCAAAATGTTCGTCACCGACGTGTATGAGCTGGATGGCCCGCGCTGGATTGTTAACTTCCCCACCAAACAGCACTGGCGCGCCAAGTCGCAGATGGCGTGGGTGGTGGAAGGCCTGCAAGACCTACGACACTTTTTGATTGAACAACAGGTGAAATCCATCGCCATCCCGCCGCTGGGTGCTGGCAATGGCGGCCTGGAGTGGGATGAAGTGCGCAAGCAGATTGAGCGGGCCTTGGGTGATTTGGACACCGATATTCAAATATTTGAGCCCACCCTCCAGTACCAGAACGTGGCCAAGCGTACCGGGGTAGAAAAACTGACCCCGGCCCGCGCGCTGATTGCCGAACTGGTGCGCCGTTACTGGGTGCTGGGTATGGAATGCAGTTTGTTGGAAATACAAAAACTGGCGTGGTTTCTGGAGCGCGCCATCGAACGCTATAACCCGAATGACAACCCGCTCAAATTACAGTTTGTGGCGCACAAATATGGCCCCTATGCCAACCGGCTCGACCACCTGCTGAACAATCTGGATGGCAGTTATTTGCATGCCGACAAACGCATCAGCGACGCCGACCCGCTGGATGTGATCTGGTTTGACGATGAACGCAAAACCCTGGTGCAAACCTATCTGAATAGCGAGGCCAAAGCATACAGCCAAGCACTGGAAGCGACTGCCGCGCTGATTGATGGCTTTGAATCGCCCTTTGGTATGGAGCTGCTGGCCACCGTAGACTGGCTACTAACCCGCGAAGGCGTTGCGCCCACTGTGCCGGCCTTGCGTGAAGGGTTGCGCCACTGGCGCGGCGGCGCAGATGCGGCAGCCCGTAAAGACCGGCTGTTTGACGACCGGGCGCTGGGCATTGCCCTGGAGCGCCTGACCCAACCGGCCACGGCGCTGATGTGAGGGCGATGACGTGAGCGAATACACGGAGGTTGAACGCCCCTTTTTACAACAACTGGCCGAGCAAGGGTGGACGGTGATCGACCAGGGCACCGGCGTGCCACATGACGCAGCCCCAAGCCTACGCGGCAACTTCCGCCAATGGTTATTACCAGAGGTGTTCGACCGCGCCGTAAGCACCATCAATCGTACCGACGATGGACGGGAATGGCTGACAGCGCGCCAACTGGAAGAACTACGCAGCCAATTGTTACGCCACCCCAACCGTACGCTATTGGAAGCCAACGAGGCGGTGCAGGCGCTGCTGTTTAAAGCGCAAGCTGATCTGAACGAGCTGACCGGCGAAGCCGACCCAGTGGTGCGGCTGATTGACTTCCATAACCCCGAGAACAACCAGTTCCACGCCATCAACCAGTTCCGTATTGATACACCCGGCTGCGTGAAGGCGTTTATCATTCCCGACATCGTGTTGTTCGTGAACGGCATCCCGCTGGTGGTGGTGGAATGCAAAAAGGGTTCGGAAACCTGTGCTAACCCGATGCAGGAAGCCTTTGTGCAACTGCAGCGCTACATGCGCCGCCGCAAAGAAACCGAAGCCTCTGGCCTGAAGGAAGGCGAGCCCCGGTTGTTCCACAGCAGCCTGATGCTGGTGCGTAGCTGTGGCCTGGAAGCCGACTACGGCACCATCACCTCGGGCGAAGAACATTTCTATGCCTGGAAAACGCTCCACCCCGCCGACGATGCCGCACTCGAAGGCCTGAATGCCCAGCAGCAGTTAATTGCCGGCATGTTGAACAAGGCCAACCTGCTGCAGATTTTGCGCACCAGCGCGGTATTCATGGATACCGACGGCGGCCCACGGGTAAAGGTGGTGTGCCGCTATCAGCAATTCCGCGCGGCCAGCAAGATCGTTGAACGCTTGCGCACGGGTGAAACAGCCACCGAGCGCAGCGGTGTGGTGTGGCACACGCAGGGTTCGGGTAAATCCCTGACCATGGTGTTCTTAGCGCGAATGCTGCGCGCCAGCCGCGACCTGGCCGACTACAAGATCGTGCTGGTGAACGACCGGCAAGACCTGGAGGAACAACTGGGCGACACCGCCACGCTGATTGGCGGGCGGGTGAATGTGATCGAAACCCGGGCGGGGCTGCGCCAGCACCTGGCGACAGACAGCTCGGACATCAGCATGGTGATGATCCACAAGTTTCAGGAGCACAAGCAGACGCTGACCAACACGGTGGCGGAAGCCTTGGGTACATACTTGGCCATGCCTGCGGGCAAGACTTTCGGCGTGGTCAATACCTCGGATCGCATCATCCTGATGATCGACGAGGCTCATCGCACCCAAAGCTCAGACCTGGGCGACAACTTGTTCGAGGCCTTCCCCAATGCCACGCGCATTGCCTTCACCGGCACGCCATTGATTACCGAGCGCCACGGCGAAAAGAAAACCCACAAGCGTTTTGGTAAGTACATCGATACCTACCGTCTGATGGATGCGGTGGAGGATGGCGCCACGCTGCAAATTCTCTACGAAGGTAAAACCGCCGACAGCGCACTGAACGAAAAACACGCGTTCGACGAAGCTTTTGAAGATCTGTTCCGCGACCGCAGCGAAGAAGAGCTGCTGGCCATCAAAAAGAAGTACGGCGCGACCGGCGACATTCTGGAGGCCGAGAACCGCATCAATGCGATTGCGCGTGACATGGTGGCGCACTACGTCGACAACATCTTGCCTAACGGATTTAAGGCGCAGGTGGTGTGCCACTCGAAGCTGGCGTGCATCCGCTATCAGAACGGTATCAAGGCCGCATTGGCAGAGCGCTTGGCCCGTGAGGAGGACAAGGCCTCGCCGGATAGCGATTTGATTCAGCGTCTGCGTTTTCTCAAGACTGCTGTCGTGGTGTCGTCGGACGGCACCAATGAAGCGGCCTACATCACCCAGGCGCGCAAAGAAGCCCAGCGTATGAACGCGGTAGAGAACTTCTGCCGCAGCTTTGACTTTGAAGACCCGGACAAGGAATACACCGGCATTGCTTTCCTTATCGTGTGCGACATGCTGCTCACTGGCTTTGACGCACCTATCGAGCAGGTGATGTACATCGACAAAAAACTGCGCGAGCACACCCTGCTGCAAGCCATTGCTCGTACCAATCGGGTGAAGAGGGGCAAACAACGAGGTTACATCGTCGATTATATCGGCCTGGCTAACCACCTGACCGACGCCTTAACCCTCTATGCCGCCAGCGATGAGTTACAAGAACTGCACGATGGAATGAGAAATCTTGCATCGGAACTGCCTGTGCTGGAAGAGCGCTACCAGCGGTTGCTACAGCATTTCACGGCGTTGGGCATCAAACAGATTCAGGCCTTTGTGAACGGCGAATTGCCCGATCTGGATGCCGAAGCCGCCGTGGTGCATGAGGCGGTGAAGGCGCTCAAGGATGACAAAAAGCGCGCTGACTTTGAGGTGTATCTGAAGAAGTTCCTGATGAGTTTGGACATCATCCTGCCTAACGTATCTGCACAAACCTATCGTGTGCCTGCCAAACGCTTCGGCTACATTTTGCAGGTGACCAAAGAACGCTATAAGGACAGCAGCCTTGATTTGGGCAGTGCGGGTGAAAAGGTGAAGGCGCTGATCAACGAGCACCTGATTAGTTTGGGCATCAACCCCAAGGTGCCGCCGGTGGAACTGTTGGCCGAAGACTTCCTCGACAAATTGGCCGCCCACGCAGGCCAAAACAACGAAGCCAAAGCCAGCGAAATGGAACACGCCATTCGCAAGCACTGTACCGTTCACCATGATGAAGATCCGGCCTTCTACAAGAGCCTGTCAGAAAAAGTGGATGCGCTGATCGAGAAACACCACGACGAATGGGAGCTACTGGCCGAAAAGCTAGCTGAGCTGCGCAAAGAAGCCATTGCAGGCCGCCAGCAAGGCGAAGAAGGCATGAGCAAAGAAGCCACAACTTTTTACGAATATATTGTTCAGCTTGGCTTCTCCAGCGGTTCAGTCAATGATGAAGACAAGCCTGCCTTTAAGGCGCTGATGGAAACCACGGTGGAAATACTGCAAGAAACCATTGCCAGCATCGATTTCTGGCAGAACCCCGACAAACAAAAACGCGTGCGCGGCCTGATCAAGACCGAGATTGCCAAAACGGGTATTGAAGAGCTGAAGCTCAATCGTGAGCGCGTGGCTGTCGAAGTCATGAAACTGGCAAGAAACCGCCACGATGAATTGATTAACATGGCACGAGCGGGGAGCGAATGATGCAACTACGCCAACATCAATTGCGACAGATACGAGATATTGAATATCATTTACTACCCGGGTCTGATCGGCAGACCACGGATATCGTGATCGAACGCGATGGCATCATTACTGTTCGCCCGCCGAAACGGATGTCACCCGAGCAGGTAGATGCAACCGTATTCGCCAAACGCATGTGGATCTACCGTAACCTGGCCGAGTGGCGCGATCTCAACGCCACTCGAGTTACTCGGGAATGGGTCAGCGGCGAAAGCTTTCTCTATTTAGGTAGTCGCTACCGTCTTCAATTAGTGGCCGAGCAGGATGAGCCATTGAAGCTGAAAGAAGGGCGATTCTGTTTGCTGCGTGAGTTGGTTGAACATGGCGGTCAAGATGCAGCACACCAAGTGTTTGAATCCTTCTACCGAGCCAAAGGTTTGCCTCGCCTGCAAAAGCGGGTAGCTTACTTCTCTGCAAAGGTTGGCGTGACGGCGGGTGATATATTCATTAAAGACCTCGGCTACCGATGGGCATCGTGCACCAAACGCGGTGATCTACATTTCCACTGGAAGTGCCTAATGGCCCCCTTAACCATCATCGACTACATCATTGTTCACGAGCTTTGCCATCTTCACCATCGTGATCACTCCGATGCATTCTGGAATGAAGTGGATAAGGTGCTCCCGGATTTCAGAGAAAGAAAAGAGTGGCTGAGACGACGCGGTGCAGAGTTGGATATTTAACGCAAACGTAGCTCCTGCCAAGGTGCTGTAAGCCCTGCTTCAACGGGGGAACTACAGCCTGGATTTGATTGGCAGTGAATCAGATACAGTATGCTGCATTCTTTTGGTCCTAATCCGGCAACAGTCTGATGAGGTCTGAGCTATGGCAAATAGGCTGAACAGCGAACTGCCAGGCCTGTTTAAGGAATCGCCGTTTTAGGAGGGAGCGCTTGATGAGTGTTGTTAATGACGATCGAATTGGCCTGATGATTTTGGGCGATGCGGATGCGTTTGAGTTGAGTTTTACTCCATTGGTAGAAGATGTCACTGACCAACCGATGCTGGCATTCCCTTGTATGGTTGATGTGCTGCCGCAAAGCTTGCTTGAACCGCTGAAGACGGTATTGGATGGCAAAATGCTGGAGGGGAACATAATGTACGACTCGGATGAGCCTCTTATCGCTGCGCCAAGGCAGTTGAAAGCCGTCATGGAGGGCATGGGCTATACCGTTATACCCTCGCCGGAATATGAACGCCTGGAAGCGCGGGAATCGCAGCAGAGTATAGAGCCGCTAGACGATAGGGTCTATTAGTCCAAACCTGAGCGGCACCCCATACCCTCGACCGGGCCATCTGCATAGACAGTCGGATAAACCCTTTTCCCATTCGAGTAGCTCCTCTCCAGAGAGCGGCTCTCACCAAGCCGTTACCTCATTAATTGCGGCATTGTCCACCAGCGATATGAAAATAGGTGAGACATCGACCCTACAGGCTTACTGGTTGTAGGCCTGGATATTGCGTTGTGACACTCGTTCTAACCTGCATTTTGTAATCCGCTGAAAGTGGCTTTCATTTCAAACCCTGGGCTCACGCCAGGGGAGTGGCTTGATTGGGTGATCACAAAAAGTGATCACTCGCTGGTGGACGAGCTTTTTTGATCACTCACTTGCACCAGTAAAAATTTAAACCGTTGAAAAAAAGCAGTAATTACCAGGGCGGCTTGATCAGAAGTTGCGCCAGCAGGCTAGATGATCACAAAAAACATAAGACGGTTAACCTTTTTGCAACATATTTTGTTGCAAAGCTACGATTCGTCGGCGAAATGATGGAACGGGCTGAAAGCCAGCGAATTTATCCTTTACGTTTAATGCGGCTAAAGTAATAACCTTTGGCGGCGCCTGGCTTGCCCTCTTTCGTGGCATTTTTAGCGAGATAGCTGAGTCTGAACAGGGCTGCCTGGAAGCTTTCAGGTGAATGACGTTCAATCATATAGCCGCAGTTTTCAGGAAAATGAGCATTGATGTCTACCACCAATTCCACGGCGTGTCGCACAATGTCGAAGGTAGTATTGGTGCTATCGGCGTTGTGGCCATTGAGTAGCACAAAACAGTGATAATGGCATTTGTCGTCAGTGGTGTTCTGTTCTCTTACCCAGCCGAAGTCCACGGACGATTTGTAGTGTGACTTCAGTGATTTGACGACAAAGCTTCTAAGTTTGCTGATTTCATGATTGTGAGGTGATGAGTCGTATAGTGAAATATCGAAACGGATCATGTAAACCTTAGAATGCCGAGATAGGAAAGCGTCTAGCTGGTCGTATAGCCTGTTAAGCAGTGGTCGATTGATCCCTTCGGGAAATGACATGATTTTCCAAACGCGTCCTTTTATCACGACGTCTTCCGTTGGTGTGTTAGCATGCGACAGCGCTGACTCAGTACCTGGTGAAATAGTCACAGCAGGTCTTTTCATAAAAGCTTCGGACATAATAATATTTAATTACCTAGCAAAAAATCGCACTAACAAACTTGTAGCCTGCTGTTTTACTTGTGTTTTGCTGGTGTTTTTTTCAATTTATTCAGTTCGAGAACCCACTGGAACAGCCCAGGTTGTCTCACGTCTGCGTTAAGAAAAGGGCAACGCATTGCCCTCGAACCATCGACTGGTTAACGCTTCGCTTGACGCTCCCAGCGTTGATACTCTGATTCCCGTACCATCCATCTGTTTTGGTCCTTAAAGGCTTTGGGCGCATCCTGGCCCTGTTGCAGCCATTGCCTCACGGTTTTAGCATTCCGGCCCAGTCGCTTGGCGATCTGAGCGCAGGTCAGCACAGGCTCAACGGTATGGGTTGCCGCAATGATTTGACATAGACGGGGTTTCTGTGTGTGTTTGCCGTTGGCCTCGGTTGATTGAGTCATTGATTGCCCTCCAGGTGCTTCAGATCCACCACAGGGCAGGCACGCAGCCATGCGACTATTTCGCTTAGCTTCCAACCGTTGGTATGCGCGTTTAGCTTGATGCGTTTGGGGAATCGGCCCTCTCGCTCCAATTGAAAGGCTTGTGCTCGACTTACCGATGTAATGAATCGGCGCTGTTGCTCATTTATGACAATGTCGTTGGGTTCAGACTCTGGCGTAAAGAAGGATGTATCCATTGGTTTCTCCTCGGCTTCAAAGGGATGTTGGCGTTTGCGTCGAGGAGTTTGCTTAAGATGCAACTAAAAACTAAATTTTCGGGGATTTTAGCGTTTTGAGGTCGAGTTTGGGCTGGTGGGGGTGTTATTTGTGGTCAATAAGTGAAGCATGTTGGCTGGTGGCTTTTGGCCACCAGCAACGTATTGGTGGATTAGTTAAGGGGGAGGTTGCCCTGGTCGGACTGCCAGCGTTTAAATTCATCCGGGCACCAGCCCAGGGTGCGTTGATTGCGACGAATAGGGGTGATGAGCTTTTGTGCTCTAACCCATCTATGTACTGTGGCCCGGCTCTTTTGCAGTATCGCGCACATCTCAGCGATGCTTATCAGCGGAGTGATGTCTAAATCGAAGGAGGAATTCACGCGATTGTCCTGCATCACAGCGCCTTCCCTGGGCTGTCTTTTGAGATGACGGCCTCTCTTGACTTGACCCAATCGAGTAGCTCGGAGAGCAACCATCCCACAGAGCGATTTGATATTCGTCTACGTCGAGGGAACAACCCTTTGCGTTCGAGTTGAAAGGCCTCGGCTCTGCTGACAGAAGTAATGAGTCGACGCTCTTGCTCTTTGACTATGCGGTCGAACACACATTCACTGGCCGTGTCTGTATCCATCATAGCTAAATTAACGTTTGTCATTCGTTTCCCCTCGTATTCATTGCGCTTGATTGCGCGGGAGTGATTGTTGAGGGCGGGGCAAGCAAACACGAAATTTTCGGGGGTTTTAGCAAATGAGCTTAAAACGTATCAGCCAAAACTTTTTGCATGACATTTTTTAAGGGCCAAAACGACGGGCAAATAGGAGGGGCAACAAAACGGTGGGGGTACATATGGGGGTACATATACGCAAAAACGGGCTTTTCATCGCTGAAAAGCCCGTTTTAATACAACGAATTAAGAATGAATTCTTAGTTCATGCCGTACTTTTTCAGCTTCTTGCGCAGGGTGCCACGGTTGATACCCAGCATGTTGGCTGCGCGGGTTTGGTTACCGCGGGTGTGTTGCATGATGATATCAAGCAGAGGGGCTTCAACTTCGCAAAGCACCATTTCGTAGACTTCCTGGGCTTCCTGGCCATCCAGCTGGGCGAAGAAGTTGCTAACAGCGCGCTTAACGGCATCACGCAGCAGTTGCGGCTTGATGGTGCCGTTTGCGGTTTCGATTTTGCCTACGGTAAGCGGATGAGCTTCAGTGTGAGTTGTCTGATCAAACATTCGTATTCTGCTCTTTATTGATACTGTATTAATTCGTCGAAATAACGTTCCACAGCGGAACGTTGCTCGGCAGCGGTTTCCAGCGTATTAAACTGGGAACGGAAATCACGCTGCTGTTCCTGATCCAGGTACCAGCCTATATGCTTTCTGGCGAAACGGATTCCCTTGAATTCGCCATACAGGTCATACAGTTTGGAGAGATGTTCGAGCATCACGCGACGCTTTTCTTCATCTCCCACCGGTGCCAGTTGCTCCCCGGTATCGAGAAAATGCTGGATCTCTCTGAAAATCCAAGGCCGTCCCTGGGCACCCCGTCCTATCATCAGGGCATCGGCACCGGTGTAGTCGAGCACGTAACGTGCCTTCTCCGGACTGACGATGTCCCCATTGGCGACAACAGGAATCGAGACACTCTGTTTGATGGCGCGGATGGTGTCGTACTCGGCATCGCCTTTGTACATGCACTGCCGGGTACGGCCGTGAACGGCCAACGAGGCAATGCCACAATCTTCTGCTATCCGGGCGATTTGAACACCATTCCTGTGTTCCGGTTCCCACCCCGTGCGAATCTTCAGCGTGACCGGCACCTCGACTGCGCCTACCACGGCCCTGAGGATTTGCTCCACCAGGTCGGGGTATTGCATCAGTGCCGAACCGGCCTGCTTTTTATTCACTTTTTTTGCCGGGCAGCCCATGTTGATGTCGATGATCTGTGCGCCTTGCTCCACGTTGAAGCGGGCGGCCCAGGCCATCTGTTCGGGGTCGGCACCGGCAATCTGCACTGAGCGTATGCCTTCCTCTCCCGAATGTGCCATGCGCTGACGGCTTTTGTCTGTATCCCAGAGTTCGGGATTGGCAGACAACATCTCTGACACGGCCATGGCAGCACCATAGCGCAGACAGAGATTTCTGAACGCCTGATCGGTGACACCTGCCATTGGTGCCACGATCAGCTGATTGGTCAGTTGATAGGGTCCAATTTGCATTGTTGCGTTTCACCTTGTGCGTCAAAGGGGCGCTATAGTACGTCTTTTTGTGAGGGAAAAAAAGGTCAATAAATGACCTGAGCACAACTTTTTTGCTTGACTTTTACGGGGCGGGGTTTCCCGCCCCAATGCGGGTTGGCGCGCCTTTTACAGCGATTTGCGTACCCCTGTCAAGCGGCTCCAGTCGTCTTTGTGGGCAGGTTCGTCCATGTCAAACCACTGGGCGTAACATTCACGGATTTCTTCGGCCTGCTCTTTGAGCAAACCCGAGAGGGCTAACTTGCCGCCGGGCTGAACAAGATCCTGAATAAGCGGCGCCAGTTCGCGCAGTGGGCCGGCCAGAATGTTGGCGACCAGCACCTCGGCCTTGAGACCGGCGGGTTGGTCTTCGGGCAGATACAGGGCCAGACGGTCTTCTACCTGATTACGCTGGGCATTGTCGCGTGAGGCGTCGATGGCCTGATAGTCGATGTCGATACCGGTGGCTTTGGCAGCGCCCAGCTTAAGGGCGGCCACGGCGAGGATGCCTGAGCCACAGCCAAAGTCGATAATCTCTTTTCCGGCCAAATCCAGGCTGTCGAGCCACTCAAGGCACAGGGCCGTGGTGGGGTGGGTGCCGGTGCCAAAGGCCAGGCCCGGATCGAGGATCACGTTAACGGCCTCTGGGTCCGGCACGTCGCGCCAGCTTGGGCAAATCCACAGGCGCTTGCCGAACTGGATGGGGTGGTAGCTGTCCATCCATTCGCGTACCCAGTCTTTGTCTTCGATTTGTTCAATCTTGTATTTGAGCTCGCTGCCGAGGAAGGGCTGCGCCTTGAGCAGTTCCACCACCGGGGCCAAATCGAAGTCGGCATCGAACAGGGCCACCACCACGGTATCGTTCCACAGCGGGGTTTCGCCCAGCTTGGGTTCGAAAATGGGTTGGTCTTTACCATCTTCAAAGGTGATGGAGACAGAGCCTTCCTCCATCAGCAGATCGCTGATGACATCGGCGTGATCGCTGCTTGAATGCAGGCGCAATTGGATCCAGGGCATGGATAATCCTGTGGCTGAATGGGAAAAGCCCTATTCTACCCCACAAGCGTCTGGCTGGCATCAAGGGTGACGATAAGGCCACTTGTGGCACCTTATCGTCACCGTGATTGTCACCTTATCGTCACAGCAGGTGGGTTAGTTGGCGCTGACGAAGTCGTCCATCAGCAGCAGGTTGGCAGGCATGGCGCCGGGGTTATCCACGGCCAGGGCCGAGTATTTGCCAAGGGCGGCCAGGCTCAGGGTTGGGGTTTCAATCGCCACCGTTTTGGTGCCTGCGGCCGTGACGCTGACCACGTAGTCACCGGGGGCCACACTGACCCAACCGGTAGTCGCCTTGTAGGCCACATCGGTGAAGGCTGGGGTCGCGTTGTCTATCATGCCGTCTGCGGTGACATAAATGTCCACATTGCCCACCGCAGGATGGGCGTGGGTGAGGCGCAGCTGCGCTTCGGTGGCAACCCGGCGGCGGCTGTCATCCAATGGCAGGTACTCCAGGGGCACATCGGGCGACTCGGTGGCCAGGGTGCCAATGGCGGCCACGGTGACCATCTGGTTGGCGCTTAAGGCAAGCGTCTCACTGATGCCCACTACGCTGTTGTCGCTGGTCAGTACGGTATCAACCTGATACTCGCCGGGTTCAATGTTCAGATAGTCACTGGCCTGACCAAAGGCGGCACCACTGAGGGCATCTACCTTGGTGCCATCGGCCAGAATATCCACCTGGGGGACATCGGCAGCGCTGTGGGCAACCCGGACGCTGGCCTCGGTGCGCTTGTCATTGAACACCAGGGTATCTGTGCCGTTGTTGGCAAGCAGCACCACAGGAGAGGTGGCGACACCTGTGTTTGGCAGGGCGGCAATAAACCAGTCCTGACCGGCATCGAGTTGTGGCAGGTCAAGGTCATAGGCCACCGTGCCCGCCCCTTCGCTGCCCTGTGGCAGTACCAGCCTCACCTGATAGCTGCCTGCGGCGACTTCAATGGGTTGGGTGTACTCACCGTAACCCAGGGTCGCGGCGCTGGCGCCAAGCTCAGCACCGGGCGCAGTAAGGTGCACATCCACTGTGGGGGCGTTGGGGGCGGCATGGACCACCTGCAAGCGGATATTGCCACTGCTGATGGCCTGCTTGGGATTGGCAATTACCAGCAGTCCCAGGTCGTTGTCGCTGTTGTTGTCCTCTGCCACTGTGCCGTGGGCAAGCACCGTGTACTGGGTGTCGCCTGCGAGAGCTGCATCATTGAGTGACAAGACTTCGGCTGCGGTGCCATCGGGCAAAACGGCATCCACGGCCAGATCGTAACTGCCTTCTGTGACGTCGATAAAGCCACTGCCCTGCAGGTAGTCGACCTTTTCAAGCCCGGCAAACAGCGCGCCATTGGCTTTGATATTGACCATGGGGGCATCGGCACTACCGTGGATTACCCGCACTGAGGCCAAGGCCGCGGGTGTTTCAGGCTCGGTTGTGTGTTTGTCATCGTCGTCTGAACAGCCGAAGATGAATGTGGTTGCCATTAGCGGTAAGATGATGCCAGTGATCCTTTTCATGTTGTTTCCTCTTAGCTGGTGATTGGCGTTATTAACTACGAGTAACGGCATGAAACAGGATCACTTTTTGCTCATTAATTACCCCTTTAGGGGTGGTTTTTCGTGTTGCTGCTTATACTTTTTTGTTTTAAAAGCCATTTAACGCCATGATTTAATGCGGTTAAATGGTATGACCTCTGTTTGTTTTTCGCCCTTTGTTTGTGATCCGCTTCCAATAATGACCACAGTGGCGGTGAGATGCCTCACGCTTTGCTTCTGCCCGTCTCGCCACAGTTTTTACAGCTGATATTGTGTTCTCCTCGGTAATGTCGCCCGGGCGCGGCACAGGGGAAGAGGCAAGCATGAACAGCGCACGAACACTCACAGAACACACGTTAAACCCACGTACGGCAGGGCACCCCTGGTCGGCGCGTGCCGATAAGTTGCAGAGCCTTACGGGACTCATGCTGGGGGGCTTTTTACTGCTGCATATGCACTTTGAGTCGAGCATTCTGCTGGGCAAAGAGGTGTTTTATCAGGTGGTGCAGCTGCTGGAAGGAGGCATGTTTTCCAGTACGGGCCACGGCTTTCCCTGGGTGACCAAGGCGTTCTCTGTGCTGGTGCTGATAGTGGTGTGTCTGCATGCGGCATTGGCCCTGCGCCGCTTCCCGACCCAACTTGGTCAGTGGCGCCTGCTGCGCTCCCATCTGGGCTCCATCGCCCACAAGGATACCCACGCCTGGTTTTGGCAGCTCGTTACCGGTTTTGTGCTGTTTTTCCTGGTGCCTGTGCACCTGTTTACCATGATTTTGAATCCCGAGATTGGCCCCCATCTGTCGGCCGAGCGCGTGTTTCATGACAACGCCTGGGTGCTCTATGCCCTGTTGCTGCCGGCGGTGGTGGTACACGCCATGATTGGTCTTTACCGGGTGTCGGTGAAGTGGGGCTGGGTGGTGCGTCGCAGGCCGCTTCGCAAAGTGGTCAAGCTGCTTATCGTCTATCTTTTGTGCTTGGGCACATCGAGCCTGGTGGCGTACCTGCTGATAGGTGCCAGCCTCACATTGCCGGTCACGCCCTTCTCACCGGCGGGCTAAGCCAAACTGGCATGACCTCTGTGCCAAAGGGTGATGCAGATCCTGATTCAGCAACAGATGAATTAACGAACATTGTGTTGATTTGCATCAGGGTTTAGCTTGGTTTTGTGAGCGACATTGGCACTCAT
This sequence comes from Shewanella litorisediminis, assembly GCF_016834455.1. Lineage (NCBI taxonomy): Bacteria > Pseudomonadati > Pseudomonadota > Gammaproteobacteria > Alteromonadales > Shewanellaceae > Shewanella > Shewanella litorisediminis. The sequence goes on along the minus strand of NZ_CP069213.1, from coordinate 3,722,598 downwards.
AACCGACACAAGAATAACAGGTAAAGAGGGATGAACATGGCTGGCAAACTGGACATAAGACGCTGGAGTGGCGTGCTGGATTTGGGGCAGAGCATCAGCGGGGTGGTGCTGGCACTCTTTCTGTGGACCCACTTATTGCTGGTGTCGTCCATTTTGCTGGGGCCCGAGGCCATGACCTGGGTGGCCCGCAATATGGAGCTGGCCTTTTTGTCTGACGATGGCCATGGCTATCCCTGGGTGGTGAGCCTGATAGCCATAGGCGTGGCGGCCCTCGCCGCCTTTCATGTGCTGGTGGCCATTCATAAATTACCCCTGAGCCTGCGTCAGCAAAGGGCACTGAAAAGCCAGATGCAGGTGATCAATCACAGCGATACCCGCCTGTGGAGCTGGCAGGCCGGTACCGGCATAGTGATTTTAATGCTGCTGCCTGTGCATCTGTGGCTGGTGGGCAGCGCCCCCGAAACCATAGGCCCTGTGGGCAGTGCCCAGCGAATTTGGGGCGAATATGGGTATGTGATTTACCTGCCGCTCTTGCTCACCGTTGAGCTTCACGCCGCCATTGGTCTTTACCGGGTGGCGCTTAAGTGGGGCGCGGCGCGGGATCTCAATACACGGGCAAGATTAAGAACCATCAAGACGGTACTCAGTGTGCTGTTTGTGGGTATAGGGCTGGCAGCCTTGCTGGCCTTTATTCCCCACACTCCGGCGTAAGTCGTAAAAAGTGTTAAAAATAAGGCAGATAACTGCCACTGATTAAGCTGTACTTTGCAAAAGTGTGCCAAGGAGTAAACGTGAAACTCATTTATACAGACTGTCTTGTGGTGGGCGCGGGCCTCGCGGGCCTCAGGGTTGCCATCGCCGCCAAAGAAAGGGGCCACGATACCTTGGTGTTATCCCTCATTCCGGCCAAGCGCAGCCATTCGGCTGCGGCCCAGGGCGGTATGCAGGCGAGTCTGGGGAATACGGTCAAGGGCCTTGGCGATAATGAAGATGTGCACTTTCAGGACACGGTAAAAGGCTCTGACTGGGGCTGTGACCAAACCGTGGCGCGCATGTTTGCCCACTGTGCCCCCAAGGCGGTGCGGGAGCTGGCCAACTGGGGCGTGCCCTGGACCCGGGTGACCAAGGGCCCCCGTGAAGTGGTGGTGAATGCCGAGCGCATTACCATCGAAGAAGCCGAAGCCGCCCATGGGCTGATTAACGCCCGCGACTTTGGTGGCACCAAAAAATGGCGCACCTGCTACACAGCCGATGGCACCGGCCACTCGCTCTTGTATGCGGTGGACAACAAGGCCATTTCCCTTGGCATTCCGGTACACGAGCGGGTCGAGGCGCTGTCGATTATTCACGATGGTGAGCGCTGCCATGGTGTTGTGGCCCGCTGTCTTATCACAGGCGAACTGCGTGCCTACATCGGCAAGTCCACCACCATAGCCACCGGTGGCTATGGCCGTATTTATGAGGTGTCTACCAATGCCATCATCTGTGAGGGGATAGGTCAGGCGCTGGCGCTGGAGACAGGTGTTGCCACCCTGGGCAACATGGAAGCGGTGCAGTTTCACCCCACCGCCATTGTGCCCGTGGGCATTCTCACCACCGAAGGCTGTCGCGGTGACGGTGGTTTGCTGCGTGACAAAGACGGTTACCGCTTTATGCCGGACTATGAGCCGGAAAAAAAGGAACTCGCCTCCCGCGACGTGGTGTCGCGCCGCATGACAGAGCATATGCGCAAGGGCAAGGGGGTCGACAGCCCATACGGCCCGCACCTGTGGCTGGATATCACCCTGCTCGGGCGAAAACACATTGAGACCAACCTGCGGGAAGTAAAAGAAATCTGTGAAAACTTCCTCGGCATAGACCCGGCGAAGGATTGGATTCCGGTGCGGCCAACCCAGCACTACTCCATGGGCGGTATCCGCACCACACCCACCGGCCAGAGCCCCCAGCTCAAGGGCCTGTTTGCGGTGGGAGAGGCCGCTTGTTGGGACATGCACGGCTTTAACCGCCTCGGTGGCAACTCGCTGGCCGAAACCGTGGTGGGCGGCATGATCATCGGCAAATACGTGGCGGATTTTTGTGACGACAACGACCTGGTGCTGGATACCGGCCTGGCCAAACGTTATGTGGACAAGGTGCGCGCCGAAATCGATGAGCTGATTGAAGGCAAGGGGACTGAGAACCCCTGGGAGCTCAAGTATGCCATGCAGCGTGTGATGATGGACTATGTGGGCATTTTCCGTAATGGCCCCGAACTCGACGAAGCGGTGAAACAACTCAAGGCGCTGCTGGCGCGCTCGGTCAATCTGGGAGTGAGCTGTAAAAAACGCCATGCCAACCCTGAGCTGGTGGAAGCGCTGCGGGTACGGCGCATGTTGAAAGTCGCGCTCACCGTGGCCTGCGGCGCTGCGGCCCGCACCGAGAGCCGTGGTGCCCACGCGCGGGAAGACTTCCCACAGCGCAACGACAAAGACTGGCTGTGCCGTACTCTGGCAAGCTGGCCCGATGCCAATGCCCTGGAACCGAAGCTCAGCTACGAGCCGTTGGACGTGATGCAAATGGAGCTGCCACCGGGTTATCGCGGTTATGGCGCCGACAATGCCATCGCCCACCCGGATACTGCCAAGCGCGAGGCCGAAATTGCTGAGCTGCTTGCTGCCCTTGGCCCCAATGCCAGCCGTGAAGCACGCCAGCAGGCCCTGATGCCGTTTGAGTTACCCGAATCACTGACACCGGCCAACGAACGACTGGCCGACCGCCTCAACGGGCTGGTGAACACTGAAACCACAGGCAGCCCATCTATGCCCAACATTGCCGGAGACGATAATTCATGAGCGGCCGCATTCTGACATTCAATATTTTCCGCTTCGACCCTCAGGACGCCGGTGATAAGCCCAAAATGGTCAAGTACCAGTTGGAAGAGACCAGTGGCATGACGGTGTTTATTGCCCTCAATAAGCTCCGTCAGGAGCAGGACCCCTCGCTGCAGTTCGACTTTGTGTGCCGCGCCGGGATTTGTGGCAGCTGTGCCATGGTGATCAACGGTTTCCCCACGCTGGCGTGCCGTACCCTTACTGCCAAGTACCCCAAGGGGGAAATCACGCTGATGCCGCTGCCGGGCTTTGAGCTGATTGGCGATCTGTCGGTGAACACCGGCAAGTTTATGCGTGAGCTGGCCGAGCGTTTGAAGCTGTGGCTGCATCCCAAGAGTGACGATTTGAATATTCACCGGCTGGAAGACCCCATGGATCCGGAGGAGGCCGCCAGGCTGTATGAGCTGGAGCGCTGCGTGGAATGTGGGGTGTGTGTATCCGCCTGTGCCACCAAGCAGATGCGCGATACCTTTGTGGGGGCCGTGGGCATGATGAAGATTGCCCGATTTGAACTCGACAGCCGCGATGGTCGCAGCGCCGATGACTTCTACCATGTGATTGGCAATCAGGACGGGGTGTTTGGCTGTATGACATTGCTGGGCTGTCAGGACAATTGCCCCAAAGACTTGCCCCACATGCAGCAAATTGCCTATCTGCGCCGTAAGATGGCCTCGACCCTGCTGTAACTGTGGCTGACCCGTAAGCCCGCGCCGGAAATTCCCGCGCGGGCTTTGTTTTAGGGTTAATTTGGGGTTAGTGTTAGCCGGTAAATATCAGGCGAGGATTGCAATTGCTGACCACAGATTTAGCGCTGTTTGTTCGGGTGGCAGAGGCCGGCAGTATCAGTGCGGCCGCCGCCGAACTGGATATGACGCCGGCATCGGCCAGCGCCGCCATCAAGCGGCTGGAAAAACAACTGGGCTCGGCGCTTTTTATCCGTACCACCCGCAGCCTCAGGCTGTCACAGGCAGGTGAGCGTTATCTTGGCCATTGCCGCGAGGCGCTCAGCGCACTCGAACTGGGCCGCATGGCGCTGTCCAGCGAGCGCGGCACTGTGGAAGGTACACTGCGGATTTCGGTGTCGTCGGATTTTGGCCGCAATATCTTTTTGCCCTGGCTCGATGAGCTGATGGAACAGCACCCTGGGCTTGAGGTACAGCTGGAGCTGGGAGACAAGGTCAGCAGCCTGTTTCGCAGCAATATCGATGTAGCACTGCGCTATGGCATGCCCCAGGACTCGGAAGCGGTGGCCTTCTCCATTGGGCACCTGTATCGTCAGCTTGCGGCGTCACCTCTGTATCTGGCACGGGAGGGCACGCCTACCACGCCCGATGAACTGGCTGCGCACCAGTGCCTGCTGTACAAGCGTGCCGACAAGACCCACGATCTGTGGCACTTTTTCAGTGGCGACGAAGAGCACAGGGTGCGTGTCAGTGGCAGACGCAGTTGCAACGATGCCGAAATCGCCCGGCGATGGGCCGTGGCGGGGCAGGGACTGGTGTATAAATCGCGGCTGGATTTGGCCACCGACTTACTCGATGGTCGACTGGTCCCCTTACTGACGGAATACGGCACCGAGCCGCTGGAGCTCTATCTGCTTTGCCCCGGACGGGCGCAGGTGACGCCGGCGGTGCTGGCCCTGCGGGATATGTTAAGGGCCAAGGTGGCTGAGCGTTTGGCCCAACTGGATAAGGCTATGTTGGATAAAGCCATGCTGGATAAGGCAATGACGGGCAGTGCAGCCTCTGATGAGGGATGGGGTTGAGTCCCAGGCTTTCAATCAGACCAGAGCCAAGGCTCAGCCCGGGTAGAGATTAAAGCAATAAAAAAAGCCGCTCATTGAGCGGCTTTTTTACGGGTTGGCTTTACCTGAACATTTGGCGCTTACTTGGCGCGCTTCATGGCGGTAAAGAACTCGTCGTTGGTCTTGGTCATCGCCAGCTTGTCGATGAGGAACTCCATGGCGGCAACTTCGTCCATGGGGTTCAAAATCTTACGCAGGATCCACATCTTCTGCAGCTCGTCGCTGGTGGTGAGTTTCTCTTCACGACGGGTACCGGAGCGGTTGAAGTCAATCGCAGGGAACACGCGCTTTTCGGCGGCCTTGCGAGACAGGTGCAGCTCCTGGTTACCTGTGCCCTTGAATTCTTCGTAAATCACTTCGTCCATCTTGGAGCCGGTGTCGATAAGGGCGGTGGCGATGATGGTCAGGGAGCCGCCGTTTTCGATGTTACGGGCAGCACCGAAGAAACGCTTTGGACGGTGCAGGGCGTTGGCATCCACACCACCTGTCAGTACCTTACCGGAGGAAGGTACTACTGTGTTGTAGGCGCGGGCCAGACGGGTGATGGAGTCGAGCAGAATCACCACGTCTTTCTTGTGTTCAACCAGGCGCTTGGCTTTTTCGATGACCATTTCGGCAACCTGCACGTGGCGGCTGGCTGGCTCATCGAAGGTAGAAGCAATCACTTCGCCGTGTACCAGACGCTGCATCTCGGTTACTTCTTCAGGGCGCTCGTCAATCAGCAGCACCATCAACACCACTTCGGGGTTGTTGTAGCTGATGGACTGGGCAATGTTTTGCAGCAACATGGTCTTACCGGCTTTTGGCGGGGCCACAATCAGACCACGCTGACCTTTACCGATAGGGGAGCACAGATCCAGGATACGGGCGGTAATGTCTTCAGTAGAGCCATTACCACGCTCCATGCGCAGACGCTCTTCGGCGTGCAGGGGCGTTAAGTTTTCAAACAGGATCTTGTTGCGGGAGATTTCAGGCTTATCGAAGTTAACTTCGTTGACTTTCAGCAGGGCAAAGTAGCGCTCACCTTCTTTGGGAGGACGGATTTTACCGGCAATGGTATCGCCCGTTCGCAGGTTAAAGCGTCTGACCTGGCTGGGAGACACATAGATGTCGTCCGGGCCTGCAAGGTAAGACCCATCGGCGCTGCGCAGGAAGCCGAAGCCGTCCTGAAGAATTTCGAGCACACCGCCACCGAAGATGTCTTCACCGCTTTTGGCATGGGCTTTGAGGATGGAGAAAATGATGTCCTGCTTGCGGGCGCGGGCCATATTTTCGAGATTCATGCTCTCCGCCAAGGCCACCAGGTCGGCGATGGACATGTTTTTCAGTTCATTTAGGTTCATGTTGATGGGTCTTTTTGTACGCGAGAAAAGTTTGTCGCATTCAATCTGCAATGCTTACAGAGGGTATTGAAAAGATTGAAGTGCGAAGAAGTGGGTTAATCGATAAGAATCTGGCTATTAAAGTAGCACCTAAGCAGGGGTGCGTCCAGATTTTTAGGGCTGCCCGGCACATTTTAGCCCAAAAGCTGTGCCGGGCGTCACGCCAGAGGCGAAGATTAGAGCTGAGCGTCGATGAACTCTTTCAGTTGAGTCTTGGACAGAGCGCCAACTTTGGTAGCCACCAGTTCGCCGCCTTTGAACATCAGCAGCGTTGGGATACCACGTACGCCGTACTTGGCGGGAGAGGCGTTGTTGTGGTCAACGTTCAGCTTGGCAACTGTAACCTTACCTTCGTATTCGGCAGCTACGTCGTCCAGAATCGGGGCGATCATTTTGCAAGGGCCGCACCATTCTGCCCAGAAGTCTACCAGAACTGGCAGTTCAGACTTCAGTACGTCGTTTTCAAAGCTGTCGTCGCTCAGGGTTACAATTTTGTCGCTCATGATGTTCTCCAATTGATGCCATCGCTGGTCTGTGAATGGCTTAGCATGTATATTGAGGCGGATTTACAGGAATTCAAGTGCCCACCTACTTGTTGTCGCTATTTCAAACGATCGAGTATCTTATTGCAACCCTAACTGGTATGCTGCCGCTATGAGCGAAACACATTTAACCCAACAGAAGTTTGCCGACCTGCCCTTGTGTGACGAGGTCAAACAGGCACTTAACGAAAACGGCTTCGAGCATTGCACGCCCATCCAGGCGCTTTCCCTCCCGGTATTGCTTGAGAAAAAAGACATCGCAGGCCAGGCCCAAACGGGTACCGGCAAGACACTCGCCTTTTTGGTCGCCACCTTTAACCACCTGCTGACAGCCCCCATCCCCGAAAACCGCCAACTCAATCAGCCCCGTGCCATCGTGATGGCACCCACCCGCGAATTGGCGATTCAAATTGCCAAAGATGCGACTCTGCTGTCCAAGCACAGCGGACTCAAGGTGGGCATTGTTTACGGCGGTGAAGGCTATGAAGCCCAGCGTAAGGTGCTGGACAAGGGCGTGGATGTACTTATCGGTACCACAGGCCGCATCATCGATTATGTTCGCCAGGGTGTGATTAACCTGGGGGCCATCCAGGCCGTGGTATTGGATGAAGCCGATCGCATGTTCGATCTCGGCTTTATCAAAGACATTCGTTTTCTTTTCAACCGTATGCCCGGCGCCAAAGAGCGTTTGAACATGCTGTTTTCTGCCACCCTGTCTATGAAGGTGCAGGAACTGGCGTACGATCATATGAACGACCCTGTGAAGGTAGAGATTGCCCCGGAAGAAAAGACTTCCCGCAATATCAAAGAAGAAATCTTCTACCCTTCCATGGAAGACAAACTCAAACTGCTGCACTCACTGATTGAAGAAGACTGGCCCGAAAAAGCCATTGTGTTTGCCAACACCAAGCATCAGTGTGAAAAGCTGTGGGCGAGCCTGGAGGCCGATGGCCACCGCGTAGGCCTGCTGACAGGCGATGTGCCGCAGAAGAAGCGCTTGAAAATCCTCGAGCAGTTCACCCAGAGTGAGCTGGATATTCTGGTTGCCACCGACGTAGCTGCCCGTGGCTTGCACATTTCCGATGTGTCCCACGTGTACAACTACGACCTGCCCGATGACTGCGAAGACTATGTACACCGTATCGGTCGTACCGGTCGTGCGGGTCAGAAAGGGGTATCGGTGAGCTTTGCCTGTGAGGAATATGCCCTCAACCTGCCGGCCATCGAAGACTACATCAAGCACAGCATCCCTGTGACTTCTTACGATCGTGAAGCCCTGGTTGATATTCCCCCACCGGTGAAAATCCATCGCAAGCCCCATCTCGGTGGCCGTAACCTGCGCGATCGCAATGGCGCACCACGTCCATCCGGTGCACATCGCAGCGGTGGTGGTCGTCCCCCTCGTCACGACAGGACCCGCAGACACTCATAAGACAGTCGCAGATGCAGACACCCGCATACGCCGCAATCACCCTGGGTTCCAACAGCTTTAATATGTTGGTGGCCACCACAGTGGCCGGAAAGCCCAGGGTTGAAGCCAAATACAAACGCAAGGTGCGTCTTGCCGAAGGGATCGGCTGTGATGGCATGCTCAGTGAGAGCGTGATGCAGCGGGGTCTGGATTGTCTGGCGATGTTTGCCGAGATGCTGTCCAGGCACCATATTGCCGCCGAAAACGTGGCCGTTGTGGCTACGGCCACCCTGCGTGCCATTACCAATGCCGACGAATTCAAGTCCCGCGCTTTGCCTATTTTGGGTATCCCCATTGAGGTGATTTGCGGTATGCGCGAGGCGGAACTTATCTATCGCGGCATGGTAGCCACCACCGTGGGAGATGGCCGCCGTCTGGTTATCGATATCGGCGGTGCCAGTACCGAATTTATCGTCGGCGATGGCGATAAGCTCTTGTTCAAGACCAGCCTGCCCATGGGCTGTGTGACCTTTAAAAAGCTGTTTTTCACCGATTTGCCGCTGCAGGAGCGCGACTTTGACGACGCCGAGGCCGAGGTGCACCGTATTCTGGGGCCCGCCGAAGCTGAGCTGAAACGCCTTGGCTGGCACACTGTGGTGGGCGCTTCAGGCACGGTTCAGTCAGTGGTTGAGTTACTGGGGCACAGAGGCGAGTCTCAAGTCATTACCCTGGCCGTCCTCGAAGGGCTCAAGCGGGAAATATTGCTCCATGAAGATGCCAGCCTTCTGGGTATCCATGGTCTGTGCCCGGAAAGAGCACCCACCTTTGCGGCAGGCATTGCGATTTTGCTGGCGTTGTTCCGATTACTTGGGCTTGAAAACCTGTCTTTGTCCGGCGGCGCCCTGCGAGAGGGTGTGCTGCTGGAACTCTCGCAAAAACTCCTCGACTGAAACGCCGCTTAGCGGCGTTTTTTCTTTCTATCTCCTTTGATTCTCCCCGTGGGTTTTTATCAGAAACCGCATTTTTGGTCATTACAATAGAATAAAATAGATTGTATACATTATGTAAATGGTGTTAAGGTTTTTCCCGTTTTCGGTCAGAAAATGCCCGTCAGAAGGACTGAGGCCGAAAGCTTTTTCAGGCAAGGGAAGAAGGAAATCTTAACAATGAATCAAATACATAACCGGGCCCTCAAAGGTGCCTTTTATGCCCGTAAAACGCTGGCTGCAGCGGCCGTAGGTGCGGCCTTGATGCTGTCAGCCCCCGCCGTGGCCGTGGATGGCTCCAGTATCGTTAAGGGGCAGGTTGTCAGCGCCGATGGGGCTGGCCTTGGCGGCGCCACCATCACCTTAAGACACAAAACCAAAGGCCTGGTGTACAGGGTAGCCACCAACGATAAGGGTGAATACCTGCTGCGTAACGTGCCCGTGGGCGAGTACGACATCGAAATCCACAAGGACGGCTACAGTGACTCCAAAGAGTCCGGCGTGCGGGTGGAGGTGGGGCAGGCGCTGATCCTCGACGGTCAGCTTTATGGCGCAGGTGATGCGGCCATGGAGCGTCTGGCAGTAACCGGCAGCATGATCCGCCGGGTGGATATGGCGTCTTCCACCTCGGGTGTCACCTTCACCCAGGATGATTTGAATCAGATGCCGGTGAACTCGGGCTTTGAAAGCATTGCCCTGCTGGCGCCGGGTACGGCTGCACCCGGTGGCTCGTCGTTCCGTGGTGCCTCAAGCTTCGGCGGTGCGTCATCTGCTGAGAACGGCTATTACTTCAACGGCATGAACGTCACCAGCATTCGCACCGGCCTGGGTTCCATCAACCTGCCGTGGGAAGCCATCAGCCAGACCCAGGTGATGACCGGCGGCGTGAGCCCCGAGTTTGGCGGCGCCATGGGCGGTATCGTCAATGCCGTGTCCAAGTCCGGTGACAATGAATTCAAGTTTGGTACCCAGGTACGCTGGGAGCCGGACAGCCTGCGCGCCAATCACGACTCGATTTTCGACAGTGCCGGCAATATTTCCACCAACACCATGCAAAACGGCTATGACTTCCGCGAGCTGCAACTGTGGGCGAGCGGTGCCATCGTGCAGGACAAGCTGTTCTACTATGGTCTGTTCAATCCCCGCCGCGATGACAGCGACTGGGCAGGGCAGACAACCGCAGGCCAAATGGAGCGCGAAGAAGACCGCTGGTTTGCCAAACTTGACTGGTATATCTCAGAAAACCACTCTATTGGCCTCTCGGCCATGAGCAACGAGCGTACCTGGGATACCGGCACCTTCGCCTACGACTGGCAAACCAACGAAGTGGGCGATCAGATTGGTGAAACCGCCCCCGGCCGCGACGGCGGCAAGGTATACAGCCTGAACTACAACGGCTACTTCACCGACAGCTTCTCGGTGTCTGCCGTGGTGGGCCGTACCTCTGAGAACATTGATAACGTGGTGGCCTCAACCAACCCGTCGGTATACGACTACCGCACCAGCACCACCCTCAGCCAGCACACCAACTCGTCGGTGTCTGAGCAGGAGTTTATCCGCGATCAGGCTCGGGTGGACTTTAACTGGGATCTGGATAACCACTCGCTGCAGTTTGGTGTGGATTACACCCGGGTGCTGGTGGACTACACCTCGGCCCAGAACGGCATTGGTGATGCCCAGGGCTGGTGGGGGGTGAAGACCGCCGGTAACAACAGTGTCTCTGGCGCCGCGCCGGGGGAAGATTATATCGAGCGCCGTGTCCGTACCCGTTACACCGACTCTGAAATCACCTCACTGGCGTTTTATGCCAATGATTCCTGGCAGGTGACTGACCAGCTGGTGCTGAATCTCGGTCTGCGTTACAGCGGCTTTGAAAACACGGTATCCGATGGCCGTGCCTACGTGTCCATCGACAACCAGATTGCGCCGCGCCTACAGGCCATTTACGACCTGCACGGCGATGGCTCTGCCAAGGTGTACGCCACCTATGGTCGCTACTTTCAGCCGGTGTCGGCCAACATGAACATCACCCAGGGCTCGTCCTCCATTGAGTGGTTTGAGTATTTCGCCCTTGATCAGGTGGATGGCAGCGGCGCTCCTGTACTCTTGCCTGACGGCTCGCCGAGCCGCGGCGATATGCTGCGTGACCGCTACTGGCGTCAGCGTGGTATCACTGAGCCTGGCCTGATTGCTTCGAGCAGCTTAAAGCCCATGTACAGCGACGAGTTTACCCTGGGCTATCAGCAGGAGCTGTTCGATACCATGAGCGGCGGCGTGCGCTTTATCTACCGCGACCTTGGCCGCAGTGTGGAAGACACAGACGTCGGCCCTGTGCTGGCGAAGAAGCTGGCCGAGCTGGGTATCGACGATAACGTCGGGCAGGGCTCGTATTACGTGCTCAATAACCCCGGTGAAGACATCACCATGTCCTACGACTTCGATGGCGATGGTCAGGTCGACAATGTCACTCTCACTAAGGATGAGCTGCAATTGCCCGAGGCCAAGCGCCGCTATCTGGCGGTGGAGCTGACCCTGGATGGGCGTGTAAATGATGACCTGACCATCAACAGCTCTTACACCTGGTCACACAGCTACGGCAATACCGAAGGCCTGGTGAAGACCGACAACGATCAGGCCGATCCGGGCTGGACCACCTCCTACGACTATGCCGATCTGATGGACCATGGCTATGGTAATCTGCCGAACGATCACCGCCACGCGTTCAAGGTAAGTGGTGCTTACAACATCACCGACAGCCTGGTGCTGGGGCTGGTGGCGCGCACCACCTCGGGCCGTCCGCAGAGCTACTTCTCCCAGCACCCAGAGGGCGTGGACAGCTGCGCCGCAGGCAGCCCATGGGAAGACTGTATCAGCCGTTACTACGACCATGTGTCGCACTATGATGAGAACGGCAACCCATCACCCCGCGGCAGCGCAGGCAATCTGCCCTGGGTGACCAATGTGGATCTGTCGCTGACCTACAACACAGAGCTGTTTGGCGGTGACCTGATGCTCAAGGGCACAGTGTACAACCTGCTCAATGCCGACAGCGCCACTTCGGTGTGGGAAGAGCGTACCCGCTACGCCGATACCGCCTCGGGCCTGGAGCTGAATCCGGACTACGGCATGGTGACCGGCCGTCAGGAAGCGCGCTACATGTCGCTGATTGCTCGCTACGAGTTCTGATAGCGCTACGGATTATCTTGGAGAACGAAAAAGGCCGGCAATTGCCGGCCTTTTTGTGTCTTTGAGGCTACTTCAGAATGTTCGCCAAATCGATTTCCAGTGACTCTGTTGGGCGCTCGACGATACGGCCGATTTCCTCACCTTTTTGCATCACGATAAAGGTGGGAATGCGCTTGAAATCATACTTGGCGGCCAGGCCCTCAGGGTCGGCCTTGGCGCGGTCCACCCCAATGTAGGTCACCTTGATATTGGGGTTGGCCACGTCTTCCATAATACGGATAAAACGCGGGGTTTCACGGTGGCAGTCGGGGCACCAGGTGCCGATGATCACCACAATTTCGGTGGCTTCGGTTTCGGCCTTGATGGGGTCAAGGGCCGCAGTATTCACCTCATAGGTTTTATAACCCTCGGCAAATTCGGGTAATTCGGTCACGAGGCGCTGGGCCTCAACGATGCCGGTCAGGATCACTTCCTGTTTCTCCTCGCTGCAGGTGGCAAACACACCACCGGATTTATTCTCGAAACCACAGCCTGAGTCCGCCAGCAGGGGCGCAGTAAAAAACAGGGCTGTAGTGGCCAATAAAGCTTTAACGTTATTGTGCATCATGTTTCCTCACAAGCGAAGGGGCAGCAACCTGGCCGCGCATTATGGGGTTATCCAACCATGGTTGTGAGCACAAGGGAAGTACGGGTGTCCGAGGCTTTGGGCTGGATCACCTTTTGTGCTGAAAACAAAAAAGCCACCCGCGGGGTGGCTTTTGGCTGGAGACAGAGGGTTACTTCTGCTCGTTAAGCCACTGGGCGGCACGCTTGGCAAAGTAAGTCAGAATGCCATCGGCACCGGCGCGCTTGAAGCACAGCAGTGACTCCATCACAATGGCTTTTTCGGCCAGCCAGCCGTTTTGAATGGCTGCCATGTGCATGGCGTATTCACCACTGACCTGATAGGCGAAGGTGGGCACTGCCAGTTCGGTTTTCACCCTGTGCACTATATCCAGATAGGGCATACCTGGCTTCACCATCACCATGTCAGCACCTTCCTGAATGTCCAGTGCCACTTCATGGAGGGCTTCATCGCTGTTGGCCGGGTCCATCTGGTAGCTGTGCTTGTTGCCACCCTTGAGGTTGCCGGCGGAGCCGACGGCGTCGCGGAAGGGGCCATAGTAGTTGGATGAATACTTGGCCGAGTAGGCCATGATTTGGGTATTCACGTGGCCAGCCGCTTCGAGCGCCGCGCGGATAGCACCGATACGGCCATCCATCATGTCAGACGGGGCCACAATGTCGGCACCAGCTTCGGCGTGGGACAGAGCCTGTTTCACCAGAATGTCGGTGGTGATGTCGTTTACTATGTAGCCGGTATCATCGATGATGCCGTCCTGACCGTGAGTCGTGAAGGGATCCAGTGCCACATCGGTCATTACACCCAGCTGAGGGAACTCGCGCTTGAGCGCACGCACGGCACGCTGTGCCAGGCCATCCGGATTGTAAGCTTCTTCCGCCAGCAGGGTTTTCTTTTCCGCCGGGGTCACGGGGAAGAGGGCAATCAGCGGAATACCCAGTTTGACCAGTTCTTCCGCTTCTTTGAGCAGCAGATCGATACTGTAGCGCTCGATGCCGGGCATGGAGGCCACCTGCTCGGTGCGGTGATTACCTTCGAGCACAAACATGGGATAAATCAGGTCATTGACCGTCAGGGTGTTTTCGGCCATCAGGCGACGGCTGAACTCGTGTTTGCGCATACGGCGCATTCTGCGTTGTGGGAAGGCACTGGTGATGATGTTCACTATCGTCTCCTGGGCTATGAATGGGGAACGGGCATGTCCTGAAAGAGGCTCACCCTGTTACGGCCGTCGTGTTTGGCCTGATAGAGCGCCTTGTCCGCCTGCTCCAGCAGTTGCAGCGGATGCTCGTCGCTCTCAATAATATTGCTGCTGACACCTATGCTCACGGTCAGCGGGATCTCAAATTGTTCCCACTCGATGGTGAGCTGCTCTACTGCTTCGCGGATATGCTCGGCGACGGCCACAGCCCCTTCGGCATCGGTGGATGGCAGTATGATAGCAAACTCTTCCCCCCCAAAACGTGACACGAGATCCGTTGGGCGCCTCAGCTGTGTACTCAGGGTGTCTGCTATGATTTTCAGGGTGTGATCGCCGGCAAGGTGGCCGTACTTGTCGTTGATATTCTTGAAATGATCTATGTCCAGCATCAAGAGTGCCATAGGCGTTTGCTGGCGTCTGCTTATCCGACCTTCGGCCTGTAAGCGTTTGTTGAATGCCGCGCGATTTCTTACCCCGGTGAGACTGTCGATGGTGGTTTGCTCGGTGAGCTTTTGATTCACCTCGTTAAGCTCTCGCAGGGCGATTTCAAGCTCCAGAGTACGTTCCTGCACCATTTCTTCCAGGCGTTCGTTTGATTCTGCTTCAGTCTTGAGGGCTTCTTCCCGGGCTTCGCGGATGCGTTTGGCCTGTTCCAACGCCTCCTGCTGAATGCGCTGTTTGGCCTTGCGCTCATCACTGTAGCGAATGGCCAGCACCAGTGACATAAACACAATCTCAAAGGTCACCCCGGCCATGGCAGGACTGAGTGGGTCCAGCGAGGTTTGGATGACGCCAAGATAAATCAGGCTGCTCACAATGACGCTGGCCAGCAGCACTATCCAACCGATGAAATACAGCCGGGCGAGCTTTTGGCCTCGAAGGGCCTGCACCAGGGCGAAGGCGAGCAGTACCACGGCAATGCCCAGCAGGGCCACTATGTCGCAATACACAGCCAGGTTATAGCTGACAAAGGGCGATAGCAGCGCCAAAAACAGGCTGAAGGCGGCGCTGAAGCGGCAAATGCGCAGCATTCGGATATTCAGGTACTTAAGTTGCAGCACCTTTTCGGCAAACATGAGTGCAAAACACATCACCAGCGGCAGCAGAAAGGGGATAACCCAGGCCTGCATGGCGGGCAGCTGCGGCCAAAGATAGCGAAATGCGACCCCTTGCAAGGAGGCAACCAGCAGGGTCATGGACAGCACGTAGGCGGCGTAATAGCTGTAGCTGAAGGAGCCGGAGGCCAGTGCCACGAACAGGCTGAACAGGCCGATAGCGGTCAGGATCCCAAGCTGGAAACCCTGGCTCAGATTACGGCTTTCCAGCATCTGGCTCAGATGGCCGGGCGTCACGAGTTTCAGGGGAACATGGGGGCTGCCCTCGGTATCTACACGCAGCAGCAGGGTGTGATGTTCCCAGGGGCGTAATTGCAGCGGATAAAGAAATTGAGTGCTTTGCAGCAGACGCTCATCGAATGGCAGACTGTCGCCAAAATGGTGCTCGTCCATCAGGTTGCCATTGACCAGATGGTAGATCCGCAGGTTATCCAGCAGCGGGTTGTTGATGCTCAGTACCCGGCTGCCCGGATGGGTTCTGACATCAATATCGAAGCGCAACCAGCGGTTTTGGGCGCCCATGCCGCGGATGCCCTGTTTGGGAAGTTGGTGCCAGCGCGGGTCATTCTGGGGCGGAAGTTTTCGGTAATCAAGAAGTTCTCTGGCCTGAAACTCGCTCACCCAGGGGGTGAGATCTATTACTTCGCCGGCCTCTTCGGTGTAGACCAATGATGGGCCCGCAGCCTGTACCAGCAGGCTGTATCCCAGGGCGAGTAACAACAGCAGGAGTCTACCCATGGGCCCTGTCCAGACCAAAGAACGCCAGGCTGTTGTCGTACACCTGCCGGGCAAAGTCACCGGGGTCTTCCCCTCTGAGGCGAGCAATTTCGTTGGCAATATAGGGCAGGTACTGTGGCAGGTTTTTGCCTGACTTGGGTTTGGGGCGCATCGACCTTGGCAGCAGATAAGGGCTGTCGGTCTCAATCAGTAGCCGCTCGATGGGGATGTCTTTCACCAGTTCGGCCAGCTCCAGGCCCCGGCGCTCATCGCAGACCCAGCCAGTGATACCCAGGTGAAGCCCAAGTTCTATGTAGGCTTCCATCTGGACGGCGGTGCCGGTAAAGCAGTGCAGCAAGGCGCCGCCGAGCTGGCTGCAATGCTCTCTCACAATGGCGATAAAGTCATCGTGGGCATCGCGCTCGTGCATCAATACAGGCTTTCCCAGCTCACAGGCAAGCGCCAGCTGGGCCGCAAAGGCTTCACGCTGTTTGGGGCGGGGAGAAAAATCGCGG
Source organism: Shewanella litorisediminis (assembly GCF_016834455.1). NCBI lineage: Bacteria > Pseudomonadati > Pseudomonadota > Gammaproteobacteria > Alteromonadales > Shewanellaceae > Shewanella > Shewanella litorisediminis. The sequence continues at coordinate 3,706,247 of NZ_CP069213.1, read as the reverse complement.
TTATAGTCGAGGCCACACTCACCCACGGCGACTATGGCGCTGTCACCGCACAGTTGGCGCTGCAGTGCCGTGCTTTGCTGATGCCAGGTTGAGGCGTGATGGGGATGCACTCCGGCCGTGCCATAAAGCTTGCCGGGGAAACGCTGGCAGGCGGCCAAAACCGCCTCGCTCTCTTCGAGGCTGCTGCCAATGACGATAAGCGGTGATACGCCGGCGGCATCAGCGCCGGCAATCACAGCTTCAATATCGCTCTCGAGCGCACTGCCTATCAGGTTGACGGCAATGTCCAGGTAACGGGGCATATTCACTTAAGGTAATGAGATAGTTACTTAAGACGTTTTACCCTGATGGTGGTGTTGCGGCTCTCAAGGCCCAGATAGAAAGCGCCAAGGGCACCTTTTTCGATGTAGACGTTTTCACCGGTTTTCAGCTTGAATTTGCGACCGTCGGTTTGTTTCCACACCTGGCCATTGGTAAAGCTTATCTTGAGGTTGTTATAGGCATCGGTTTCCAGTGCGGAAATCACCAGTTCAATACGCTCAGGTTCTGCCTCGGTCTTTTTCACCTTGCCAAAACTATCTTCCATAGCCGGGGCGGGTTGAGACACAGGGGCAACAGGAGCAACAGGGGCGGCGCTCACTGCTGTTGCAGCCGGCGTCGCGGCTACCACGGCCGCTGGCGCGCCAGCCTGAGGCTGGGTAACTGTTGCGGCAGCAGGGTTGCTGGCCACGCTTTCGGCCAGTTTGTCATAACAGATAAGACGGTCGAGCTTGTCCTGAACCGCAGCACACTGGGCCAGACCTTGTTCAACGGACGCGGATGCAGAGAGAGAAGTCAGGCCGAGGGCCAGAAGCCAAAAGCTGCGCATAATTATTCCTTGTATTTCTACCTTGGCATTAATAACAAAATCGGCCCAACCCAGACGGGACAGGCCGATAAAACACGGTCACAGGCCAATCGTTCAATCGGCGTGTGGTTGTTCTTCTTGTTCGTCTTCGCTCTTTTTACTGTAAAAGCGGGCCGCAAGCAATCCGCCTTCGAACAGCAACAGCATGGGAATGGCCAACATGGTTTGTGAAATCACGTCCGGCGGCGTCAGCAGCATTCCGATAATAAAGGCGGAAACCACAATATAGGGGCGTTTTGCCTTGAGGTCTTCGACACTGGTTACCCCCGCCCAACACAGCAGCACCACGGCAATGGGGATCTCAAAGGACAAACCAAAGGCAAAAAAGAGTTTCAGAATAAAATTCAGGTAGCTGCTGATGTCAGTTGCCACCGTGACCCCTTCCGGGGCGACACTGGTGAAAAAGCCGAATACCACGGGGAACACCACGAAGTAGGCAAAGGCAATACCCAGATAAAACAGCAAGGTACTGCTGACAAGCAGAGGGACCACCAGGCGCTTTTCGTGTTTATAGAGCCCCGGAGCCACAAATGACCAGATTTGATAAAGCACATAGGGCACGGCGATGAAAAACGACAGCACCAAGGTCAGCTTGAAGGGCGCAAAGAAGGGCGCGGCCACATCGGTGGCAATCATGCTTGAGCTTTCTGGCAGTGCCTGCATCAGAGGGATGGCCATGTAGTGGTAGATATCGTTGGCCCAATAGACCAAAGCAACAAATACCAGCATGACACCGGCAATACACTTGAGCAGTATGGTGCGCAGCTCAAGCAGGTGGCTGATCAGAGGTTGTTGATGTGACGACATGAATTATCCGTTGGCTTTAGGGGGCTCGACGCCTGGATCTTTGGTCGCTTCGGTCGCCGCCGGTGTTTCCGGGGTTGGCTCGCTGACCTGATAGGGGCGGTTAACCTCCTGTGCGGCCTGCTTGAGCTGGTCGATTGATTCCTGCAGCTCTGGCGACAGATTGGAAAGCCCCTTGCTTTCGGCCTTTTTCAGATCGGCATGTAACTGCTCTATCTTCAATTCCTGTTCCAGTTCGTCTTTGACCGAATTGGCCATGCGTTTCATGGCCCGGATCCAGCCGGACACGGTACGCACTGCAACAGGTAATCTCTCCGGCCCAAGCACCACCAAACCTATGATGGCGATGAGCAGAAGCTCCATAAAGCCGATACCGTCAAACATAAGGAATTACGCCTGTTCTTTCTTGTCGGCCTCAGGCTTCTTTTCAGTTGCCTGTTGTGTGGTTTGAGCAGAGGCTTCTTTGTCTTCCAATGCCTTTTTTTCTTCATCAGACATGGCGTTTTTGAATCCCTTGATAGCGCCACCGAGGTCGCCACCCAGAGAACGCAACTTCTTGGTACCAAACAGCAGAACCACGATAAGTGCGATGATGAGCAATTGCCAAATACTGATACCACCCATGAAGGATTCCTCTCTACAAAATTAAGTGGTTCTATTATGAACCTGTGATTATTTAGTGCTAGCTAAAATTTGCGATTCTTTGGTCTGGATCTCCATCCGGCTCCCCAAACCAGTGCGCCGGAACCAAGACAAGCAGATGCGAGCCACAGTGTATCTGTTTGGGCAAACAAAATAGTGCCGCAGATCAACAAAACAGCAGAGGTGATAAGCAGGAAGTTGCTCTTGTGCGCCTTTTGCTGATACTTGAGATACCTGTCGAGCATCTGTTGCTGACTGCCCAGAAGCTTGCGGCCAAGCTTGAGATTGTCATAAATAAGTTCAGGAAACTCCGGGAGTTTATCAGACCAGAAGGGCAAATTTGTTTGCACTTTTTTGAATATCGCTTTGGGCCCCACCTGTTCTGCCATCCAGCGCTCCAAAAAGGGCTTGGCGGTTTGCCATAAATCCAGCTGAGGATAGAGCTGGCGGCCCAGACCTTCGATATACAGCAGGGTTTTTTCCAGCAGTACCAGTTGCGGCTGAACCACGATATCGAAGCGCCGCGCGGTGCGAAACAGCTCCAGCAGCACATGGCCAAAGGAGATTTCATTCAGTGGCTTATTGAACATGGGCTCGCACACCAGCTTGACCGCCTGCTCGAAAGCCAGGATGTCGGTATCGGCTGAAACCCAACCCGATTCTACATACAGCTGGGCGATGCGATGATAATCCCGGTTGAAAAAGGCGAGGAAGTTTTCCGCCAGATAGCGCTTATCCTCTTCATTCAGGCTCCCCATAATGCCGCAGTCGAGCCCGATGTAGAATGGATTCTCAGGGTGTTCGCGGCTGATAAAGATGTTGCCGGGGTGCATATCGGCATGGAAAAAGTTATCGCGGAATACCTGGGTGAAAAACAGCTCCACGCCACGCTCGGCCAGCAGCTTCAGGTTGGTGCCCTGGGCATTGAGGGACTCTACGTCTGATACCGGGATGCCGTCGATGCGTTCCATCACCATGAGTCTGGGATGGCACAGCTCTTCATACACGTAGGGGATGTAGAGCGCGTCTGAGTCGAGAAAGTTATTCCTCAGCTTGATGGCATTGAGCGCCTCGAGTTTGAGGTTAAGTTCGCCCAGAATGGTGTTTTGGTAGTCTTGCACCACTTCCACCGGCCGCAGGCGATTGCCTTCGCCCAGCAAGCGATTGACCCAGGTGGCCACCTGCAGCATCAGATCCAGATCGGCCTTGATGTTGGCCTCCACATTGGGGCGCAGCACCTTGAGCACGACCTGCTGACCATTGGACTTGAGGGTGGCAGTATGCACCTGAGAGATGGACGCCGAAGCCAGTGGGGTATCGTCGAAATCATCAAACAGGCTGTCGATGGGGGCTTTAAGTTCGGCCTCGATGGCCTCACGTGCCAATGCAGAATCAAAAGGTGGCACCCTGTCCTGCAACATAGACAATTCATCCGCCCATTCGTCACTCAGCAGATCGCGACGGGTGGAGAGCATCTGGCCAAACTTGATGTACACAGGCCCAAGTTCCTGCATGGCGAGTTTGAGTCGCTCACCGCCGCACTTGTCTTTATGGCGGTTGCGTACCCAGAACAGGCACAGACGCAGCAGTTTGAAATACCCAGGAAGCAGGGTGGGTGGCAGTACGTCATCCAGGCCATAGTGGAGCAGTGTCCGAATCACCTGATATCCACGGCGAAGACTGGCGAAGGTCATGGTGTGAGGCGGTCCCTTAACTGATTGACTCTGTGTTCCATGGCGTCTACGGCCTGAACCAGGGTGTCAATATTGTCCTTGAGATGAATAAAATCAATACGATGTGGCGCGAGCTTATACTCTTCGGTGGAAAGCTGTGCGAGATGACTGAGGGTTTTGTGGCCCACGCGCTGCAGTTCCTGTCCGAGTTTGCGTCCGCCCGATTGCAACATGTGGGCAGGGCCATCGCCGATATAGCGTGACAGGGGCTCGCCAATATCAAACTGCTGCTCTTTGAGCAGGCGGCTGAAACCCTGGAGCACGTTTAAATCGCCATCGATATCGAGGCGATCGCTCTTGATGAGCAGGCTCAGGCTTTCGCCCTGACTGAGGGCATAGAGCGCAGATATTGAAGCTTTGACAGACACATCGGCCTGCGCTTCATCCCGGCTGAGTACAGTAACACTGTCATCGAAAATCAGGTGCAGGGCAAAAGGCAGCTCAGACAGGGTGATGGCGATACGTTTGCCATAGAGGCCGTACTGTCTGGGGCTGACACCCGTTTGGGCCAATAGTTTTTCAAAGCCGAGTTCCACGGCGCCGCAAAGAATCAGTGCCAGCTCCCGCTTGACCATCAGAATTTGTAACCCCGGTGCAGCGCAACCACGCCGTCGGTCATATTGATGTAGTCCACCTGTTCGAGGCCTGCGTCTTGCATCATGCCCTTGAGGGTGTCCTGATCCGGGTGCATGCGGATGGATTCGGCCAGGTACTCGTAGCTACCGGCATCCTGGGCAATAAGTTCCCCCATTTTGGGCAGAATCTTAAAGCTGTAGAGGTCGTATAGTTTGCGCATCACCTCGTGCTGGGGTTTGGAAAATTCCAGCACCAGCAGCTTGCCACCGGGCTTGAGCACCCGCTGCATGGAGCGCAGCGCGGCGTCCTTGTCGGTGACGTTACGCAGGCCAAAGGCAATGGTAATAATGTCGAAATGGTTGTCAGGAAACGGCAGTGCCTCGGCGTTGGCCTGCACATAGCTGACGTTACCCACCACACCCAGATCTCTGAGTTTGGCGCGGCCCACTTTCAGCATGGAGTCGTTGATGTCGGCCAGAACCACTTCACCGCGGTCACCCACCAAACGGGAAAACTTGGCAGTCAGATCCCCGGTGCCACCGGCCAGATCCAGTACCTTCATGCCGGGGCGCGCGCCCGCAGTCTCGATGGTGAATCGTTTCCACAGGCGGTGGATCCCGAAAGACATCACATCGTTCATGATGTCGTACTTGGCTGCCACCGAGTGAAATACACCGGCAACCAGATCTGCCTTTTTATCGGCTTCGACTGTCTTGAAACCAAAGTGAGTACTATTTGATGTGCCGTCGGACATCTGCTCTTTCCTATTGTTTCCCAAACTGTTTAAACGCGAGTGTACGCTAAAGCAGCACTTCAGCTGAATCCTTGAGCCGCCAGCTTTGTGATCCAGTGCCTATCCAGTGACCCATGGAATGTCAAGCTTGTGAGCCCGGTAGGATTTTGGCGTACGCGCAATGACTGCGCATTAGACCACAATATGCGAATTTAATGAATAGCGCTGAAACCAGCGCTTTGGATGTCAGGACTCAGGCGCCGAGAGCCAAATGGCGGCCACGAATATAGGCGTAAACCAGTTCGGTGAGGCTCTGCCCCGTTTCACGCAGGCCTGCGTCTTCGCCGGTATCGTGGCAGGAAGGAGCTGCCTCGGCCAGGTGCAGATAGGCGCAATCACAGTGGCGGGCGATATGGCTGATGTACCTGGCCGCATCCAGCAGCGGGACCCCGGCGGCTGTCATGGCGCTCGATGGCATATTGGCAATGGCATCCACATCCAGCTCCAATGCCACCGGCAGTCCGGTGGCCCGCAGGTTTTTGCCGATTTGCTTAAGGGCGTCATCCAGGCTCAGCTCACCCCGAACCCAGATTTGCTGCAGCGTGTGCCAGCTGCCACCAAAGGTGGCCAGTTGCTCGAGATTGGCCTCGCTGTTTTTCAGCTCATGCAGACCCAGTACATGGTAAAAATCCAGCGCACCACTTGCTGCGGCGTAGCTGAAGCCGTTGCCACTGTGGCGTCCTTCCCGCAGTCGGAAATCCGAGTGGGGATCCAGGTTTACCGCGGCGGCCGGGCGGCCGAAGGCGTTTTTCACCGACATCAACAAACCAAAAGCATTGTTATGGCCGCCGCCTATGACTATGGGTTCGAGTCCGGCCTCCATAATGGCCGTGGCCACTTCGATGACCCGCTCATCCATGGCGGCAACGGCTGCTCTGAGGCTGTCTACATCGGCATCTTCCCCGGGCAGCAGATCGCCAAAGTCCAGCTGGCCAAGGAGCAGGCAGTCATCGCCACGATAGAAACGATTGGATTGCAGGTTAACCAGGTATTTGAGCATGGCCTCAAAGGCATTGGTTGCGCCGCCGCGGCCCAGGTTAGCACGGGGGCCGGCATCTTCTCCCACGCCAAGGAGTGCAAATCGGGCGCCGTTTGCCTTGGCCGACTCAAGGGTGGCGGCAAGGGTTGGCCCTTCGGGCAGCAAAAAGTGGTTTCCAAGACGGGTTTCTCCGGGGCGTTTGCCGAGGATGGGGATCATGTCTTTGGCAGAAAAAACGATAAGGTGCTGCATAGGGTTTGGATTCTTTGGATTGTTTGATGGTTATTGTGGCAAAGGCCGGGAAAAAGGCAACGGGAAAGCAGCCAAAGGCGCGTGGAAGCGCGATCCAGTCTGTCTCTTGTGGCATGAAAAAGCCGGCCACTGGCCGGCTTTTTGCTGAATCAGAAATAACGCGCGTTACTCGATATCCAGAGGTTCGGGCGATAGAATAATGCCGGTACTGTCGGCATAAATGTGGTCGCCGGGCAGGAAAGAGACGCCGCCAAAGTTCACCGGTATATCGATTTCGCCTATGCCGTTGTTATCGGCGCCCACGGGAATGGAGGCCAGTGCCTGGATACCAATATCCAGCTCTTCCAGGGCATCCACATCGCGGACGCTGCCGTAGACGATAATGCCTTCCCAGCCATTGTTGACGCCGATTTCAGCCACGGCAGCATCAATCAGAGCACGGCGCAGGGAGCCACCGCCATCGACCAACAAGACACGTCCTTCCCCTTCTTCAGCCAGCACATCGGCAATCAGCCCATTGTCTTCGAAACACTTGACTGTGCTGATGGCGCCTCCGAATGAGCTAACACCACCGTAATTACTGAACATGGGCTCTACCACATCCACGACGTCCAGAAACATGTCACATAATTCTGAGGTGTTGTATTCCATAGTCATCTCCTGTTTCGCCCTAAATCAGGCTGTTAGGCAGCTCTACACTGAACTTAGGCCAGTATATAAGGGAATCTTGAAAAGAAAAGTGTTATCAATCACGGTATTGGCGAGCCTCACTCTCCAGTCACTTATGTAGTTTAATTTCATCACTTCCAATCTTTATGGCGCAATATTTTGACTTTTGTCATCATATGACGGTTTTTTATTACAGCTCTGTGGTGGCTTTTGTTACTATAGTCCCCAGTCTCACTCCAGTTTCAATTAACAAATCGCTTTAGGGGCACGGACCCCCCATTAAGCTCAGGGAAGGCAGAGGGCCTTATATCGAGGTGCCTTTATGGAAGCTTTGAACATGACTGAAATCGTCGGCTACATGGCCTCGGTGATGGTCGCTATCTCGCTGATGATGAAAGATATTATCTGGCTAAGATGGCTGAACTTCGTCGGCTGCAGCCTGTTTGTTGCCTACGGTGTTGCCATCACGGCCTGGCCGGTGGCGGGCATGAACGCTTTCGTTGCCTGTATCAACATTTACCATCTCTTCAAGATTTACCGCGCCAAGACGCAAAAGCCCGTTGTAGCCTGAGTTTCGCCCCGGCGAATGTCATAAAAGTGTCGGGTGGGTGTCACCTGCCCGTCACGCACCCCAGCTAGCATTCGAGACATCCTGGTTAAATCCTGAGGACGCTGGATGCTGGCACGCCTTGCCGAGTTTGACAGATGCAGTTATCTGCTCATCGTCGATGGAGCCCGTGAGCACGGGTTGAACAAACCGGCCTTGCTGGTATCTGCATCCGGTGATGGCCCCCTCTATATCTACCTTTGCGTTGCCCTGATGCTGTTCGACAGCCGGGGAGAAGAGCTGCTGCGCCTGGCGCTGGCCGCTTTTTTGCTTGAGCTGCCCCTGTACCTGCTGCTGAAAAACAGCATTCGCCGTACTCGTCCTTGCCACAGCGCCATAGGTCTGGGTTGCAGCTTTGAGCCTTCGGACAAGTTCAGCCTGCCATCCGGTCATACGGCTGCCGCCTTCGTGATGGCCGGTGCCATCGGCAGCATCTATCCCGCCGCCATACTGCCCCTGTACCTTTGGGCGAGCCTGATTGGCCTGTCCCGGGTGGCGCTGGGGGTACATTACCCCATGGATATTCTGGCCGGCGCTGCACTTGGCAGCCTGTCTGTGGTCTGGGCAGACAAATTCATTTGATAAGGATGTCATTGAAAACATGAAAATACTGTACGGAGTGCAGGGGACGGGTAATGGCCATTTGAGCCGGGCGAGGGTGATGGCAAGGGCCCTTGCCGAGCGCGGTGCCGAGGTGGACTATTTATTCAGCGGCAGACCCAGGTCGCAGTTTTTTGATATGGATGTATTCGGCGATTACCGGGTCGCCACCGGGCTGACCTTTCTGAGCCGGGCCGGGCGTATCAGCCCGGTGGACACGGTGCGTCACAATCTCAGTTGCCGCTGGTGGCAGGATATTCGTGCCCTCGACCTCTCGTCTTACGACCTGGTGCTCAACGATTTTGACCCCGTGAGTGCCTGGGCGGCCCGGCGGCAAAAGGTACCCTGCATTGGCATCAGCCATCAGGCGGCGCTGCGCTTTGATGTACCCAAGATGGGCAATACCTGGTTTAACGAGCGCTTATTGGAATACTTTGCTCCCGTGGATGTGGCGCTTGGCTGCCACTGGCATCATTTTGGCTTTCCGCTGCTGCCACCCTTTGTAGACGTGGGAGAGGTCAGCGAAGAGCATGGCCACGATATCCTGGTGTATCTGCCCTTTGAGGCCCCGGACGACATCATCGACTTCCTGCGCCCCTTCGATAACTATCGATTTTTGGTCTACCACGCTCAGTCACCCAGCGGCGCAGCGCCCGAGCATATTCAGTGGCATGGCTTCTGTCGTGAGGGGTTTCGTAAGCACCTGGCAGAGGCCGGTGGTGTGGTGGCCAATGCCGGATTTGAACTTGCCAGCGAAGCACTGACGCTGGGAAAAAAACTGCTGGTAAAGCCGCTGCTGGGGCAGTTTGAACAGCTTTCAAACGTGGCGGCGTTGCAGCTTTTGGGCGCGGCCCACAGCATGATGTACTTAAGCCGCGACGCCATGCGCTCCTGGCTGAAGTCGGCCAGTCCTGAGCCTGTGCGTTATCCTGCCGTGGGAGATGAGCTGGTGAAATGGATTGAACAGGGAGAATGGCACAGGGGCGATGGGCTCAGCGAACTCTTGTGGTCACAGGTTCGTCTGCCCGATACCTGGCGCTGAGAGAGCATCAACAAAATGAATGTCCCGCTGCCAGGGCTGAAAGGCTTCGCAGGCGATGAGTTGCAGATGCAGAGAGCTATTGATGGCGATCCCCTGAATTTCGAGCTCTGTCAGTGCCTGGCGCAGGCGCGCTATGGCCTCTTCGCGGGTGGCACCATGGCAGATGAGTTTACCCACCAATGAATCGTAAAAGGCAGGCACCCTTGCTCCGGGGAAAAGATAAGAATCCCAGCGCACCCCAGGCCCCCCTGGCACCTTGAGCTGGGTAACCAAACCCGGTGAAGGCAACTGGCTGTGTGGGTCTTCGGCATTGATGCGACACTCGATGGCATGACCCTGTATCTGGGGTTTAGGGGGCAGAGCCTGGCCAAGTGCCACCTTGAGTTGCCATGCAACCAGATCCAGTCCGGTCACCATCTCGGTGACAGTGTGCTCCACCTGTATGCGCGTGTTCATTTCGATAAAGAAAAAGGCGCCATCCTGATAGAGAAACTCAAAGGTGCCCACTCCTCTATAACCCAGGCGTCGACAGGCCGCCTCACAGATATTGGCCATCTCCCGGATTTGCTCTCGGGCAATTCCAAGCGCCGGGGCTTCTTCAATCAGCTTTTGATGGCGGCGCTGGGCTGAGCAGTCGCGCTCACCCAGACACAGCGCAGCTTCGCCATCAGCCAGCATTTGAAATTCGATATGGCGGGGATGGGTGAGGAATTTCTCCAGATACAGGGTATCGTCGCCAAAGGCAGACAGCGCCTCACTGCGGGTAAGGGCAATGGCCGCAGCCAGCTCCTCTGCCGAGTCGACACGGCGCATGCCGCGGCCACCGCCTCCGGCGCTGGCCTTGATTAGAACCGGATAACCGATATCGGAGGCGAGCGCCCCAATCTTGGCCATATCGTCGTCCAGCGCGCCATCTGATCCCGGCAGAGTGGGTATACCCACGTCCTTCATGGCTTCAATGGCCCTGACCTTGTCGCCCATGGTGGCTATGGTGTCGGCATCCGGCCCCAAAAAGACGAGGCCCGCCTCCGTGACTGCCCTGGCAAACTCGGCCCGTTCGGCCAGAAAGCCATAACCCGGATGTATGGCATCGGCAGCCGCGAGTTTGGCAGCCTCCAGTATGGCGTTGATATTGAGGTAGCTGTCTTTGGCTGTCGCCGGACCTATGCAGAGGCTGCGACTTGCCAGCAAGGTATGCAGCGCGCCCTTGTCGGCGCTTGAATAGATGGCAACGGTTTCCAGCCCCAGTTGGTGGCAGGCACGGATAATACGCACCGCGATTTCACCGCGATTGGCCACCAGTACCCGTTCAAAGCGGGCTTTAGTCGGCATCACCAATCACAAACAGGGGTTGGTCAAATTCCACTGCTGTCCCATTATCCACCAGAATGGCTTTGACAGTTCCGGCGCGGTCGGCGGCGATTTGATTCATCATTTTCATGGCTTCAATCACTGCAAGCGTGTCGCCCACGGCGACCTCAGTGCCCAGTTCCACGAAGGGGCGGGCTTCGCTGCTGGGAGCGCGATAAAAGGTGCCCACCATGGGGGATAGCACTCGGTGGCCTGCCTCCTGTGCAAGCGGAGCGCTGGCAGCCTTGGTGCCTGTCTCTGCCTCGGTCACCTGGGGCGGAAGATTGCCGTGGCGAATGATGCGTACCGACTCTTCGCCTTCTTTAACTTCAAGCTCATTGATGCCGGACTCCTGCACCAGTTCAATCAGCTTTTTGATTTTTCGCAGATCCATGGCCATCAGTTGCTCCCTTTGAGCCTTTCGGCTGCCGCTGCGAGTGCCAGCGAGTAGCCTTTGGGGCCCAGCCCCAGAATCACGCCAACGGCCTTATCTGAAAAATACGAATGATGACGGAAGGGCTCACGGGCATGGACGTTGGACAGATGCACCTCGATAAAGGGCAGGGCGACCCCGAGCAGGGCATCCCGCAGGGCCACACTGGTGTGGGTAAAGGCGGCGGGATTAATAATCACAAAATCCGCATCCGTGTTGTGGATGGCGTCAATCAGCACATGCTCGGCATTGGACTGGATATGCTCGAGCGCCACGCCAAGTGCGCTTGCCTGTGATTCCAATCCGGCGACGATTTGTGCCAGGGTCTGGCTGCCATACACACCCGGCTCGCGCCTTCCCAATAAATTCAGGTTGGGGCCGTTTATCAGCAATACCTTGGGAACAGTTTGGTTGGCAGTCATGGGTATCCTTTTTGTCAGTTATCGACATGTTGAACTCAATAAGGCCCAATATCGCCAAACTTGCCTGCATTTTCAATGCAATTAATCTTAAGCAGGCAGGAAAGCGTTTCTCAGTAACTGACCTTGCCACGCATGGCCTTGGTGGAGGCGCGCTGCTTTTTGGTATCCACCCGGCGCTGCTGGCTGGCACGGGTGGCCTTGGTGGGAATACGTTTTTTCTGTACCTGATTGACCGACTGCACCAGACTGATAAATTGCGCCAGCGCGGTTTCGCGGTTGGCTTCCTGGCTGCGGGTCTCCTGGCATTTGATGATGATTTTGCCGCTTGGAGTGATGCGATGATCGCTCCTGGCCAGCAGCTTTTCTTTATAAAACTCCGGCAATGAAGAGGCTCGGATATCGAAGATAAGCTGGGCGCAGGTGGAGACTTTATTCACGTTCTGGCCACCGGCCCCGCTGGAGCGGATGAACTGCCATTCGATTTCCTGGTCCTGCAGCTGGACGCGCTGTGAGATTGTGATCATGGCCTAAGTTTTGGCTTAATGTGAGCTGAAGGAATTTGTTATTATCGGCAACCTCGGCAGATGGCCGAGCCAGCCCCAGGGAGAACCTTTATGTTATGCCAGATCCCCGAGATTGCTAAGGGCGTAATCAGTCTTTTTGCCAGCGGCCGCATTACGGCCCAGGATTATCGCACCCATTTGCAGCCGGCCATCAAGCGCTATCGGGAGGATTGGGGTCAGGTCTGCTTGTATATTGAGGCCGACGTACTGCTGGAAGGCTGGGAGCAAGCTTCCCTGTCCGGCGCCGGTGAGGTACAGTTACCTGCGTTCGATGCCTTGGTTTTTGTTGGCGGTCCGGATTGGGTCGGTAACGCCATTCGACTGCTCGGTCCCTTTGTGGCCGGTGAAATCGCCTGGTTTCCCCTTCAGGATAAGGCAAAAGCCATTGCCTGGATTCAAAAGCGTTCGCTAATCAAAGCTTGAAAAATCAATATATTAAAAGGAGACGCTACAATGAATAAGCTGACACTGGCCAAGATCGCCGCCGCTCTGACTCTGGTTGCCGGCCTTGCCGCCTGTGCCCCCGAAGTGGGCAGTGAAGCCTGGTGTAAAAAGATGGAAGACAAGCCAAAAGGTGACTGGACGTCTAACGAAGCCGCTGACTACGCCAAGCACTGCGTATTCAAGTAAGAGATTGTCAGACCGGGGAACTTAACCACGAGTCCCCGGTCTGACTTTGCAAAGCACTCCGTTGGGCGCATTAACCAGCCGAGGATTGAATAGATTCGTTTCTCCCTCAACACACTGCACAGACTGAGCCTGATGCTGCTGGCCGTGGTGGTACTGCAATTTGCAGGTGCCAATCTGGGCGCGCACCAGTTGCACACTGGCAGTGCCGATGAGGAAGCGCGCAATCACAGCCACCTGACCTTTATGGCCGAGGTGACATCCATCGGTGAATGTATTGAATGCACCTGCCCACCTGACATCGTGGCCAGCGACACGCATCAACACGACAAGGTTGAAAAAACCGAGCTGAAACAGCTGGATATTTGTCTCGATTGCCATTGTCATGGCGGTCACCCAAGCCTCGTCGCAGGCCTGGTCAATCTCGATTATCACCCCCTTGCCACACAGGCACCCGGATACGCGTCTGACTACCTCTCGGTAGTGGGCTACCCCGATTACCGCCCTCCCATTGTCTGAACCTGATCATCTCAGGAAAGAAGACCGCCCTCAGCCCTGCTGAGTGATAAAGTCTCGCTTTGCGTGGCCTGCGTGTGACTTTTCGCACCTGCTGATTTGTGCAACTGGTCGTTGTGGCTGTCGCTTTCGCGGGTTGCCGCAATCGCCATCAGGTTCGAGAGGGCTGTGGCAAAGGCAATCAGCAAGCACCGCCTGTAACCGGCCTATGGCACATGAGTCGCCACGGCTCAGTTCAGGCGTTTGCTGCCAAAGGTCATCTTCTTTCCCCATGACTTAACCGCCCTGACGGCGCGTTAACCGACTTTGTCCCTTTACGTTCAGGACTCTGTATGAAACAGACCTTACTTGCGGCTGGTGGCACCCATGCTGTAGCTGGCGATATGCCGGCTGCGCTGATGTTGATTTATCCGGGGGTGCAACTGGCAAAGCTGGCTGCGAATAAAGCCAGGCCCGATATCAGCGCCGAACCCACGTTGCCCTTTATCAGCGAAACCTAGACGGCGGAGGCCAACCGATGAAACCATTTTTCTTTAGTAAATCAGTTATCAGCGGAGCTGACGCCTTGTCTGCAATGAATGCCAAAACCTTGTTGTCTGCACTGGCGTTCGTGGTTGCATTCACGTTTGCGTTAGCTGTGTCGCAGCCTGCCTTGGCAGGCGATGGCCATGGCGCGGCAGAAGGCGCCGTTGAAATCGAAGACGCCCATGACGAAGACAAGGCGCTGAAGCTCAGTCAGACCCAGCGCGACCTTGCCGGTATTCGGGTCGAAACCCTGTCGGCCACAGGCTTTGATTTAAGCGCCGTGGCTACCGCCAGCCTGGTGGTGGACCGTGACCGCACCATTACCCTTGCGCCGCAGCTTGAGATGAGAGTGTTGGAGCGCCATGTGGTGCCCGGGCAGGAGGTAAAACAGGGTGAGCCCTTACTCACCCTGGGTGGCGCCGCCATTGCTCAGGCCCAGGCCGACTATATTAATGCCGCCACCGAATGGAGCCGAATCAGCCGCATGGGCGAAAGTGCCGTGAGTCAATCCCACAGGTTGCAGGCGCGGGTGGACTACGAACTTAAGCGCGCCATTCTCGAGTCCATCAAGATGACGGCTCAGCAAATCAAAGCCCTGGAAACGGCGCCGGACAGCATCGGCAGCTTTAAACTGCTGGCACCCATCCAGGGCCGGGTGCAGCAGGATGTGGCCAGTCGTGGTCAGGTAATGCCGGCCGGCTCGCCGTTGATGCAGCTGACCGATGAATCCTTCCTGTGGGTAGAGGCCGAGCTGACGCCAATGCAGTCCCGCGGCCTTGCCATGGGCAGCGATGCCCGGGTGAGCGTGTCCGGCAAGTGGCTCAAGGCCAGGGTGATTGGCCGCTCCCACGAGCTTAACCCCATCACCCGTACCGAAAAGGTGCTGCTGTCGATGGCAAACCCCGGCCACGAGGTGCACGCCGGTGAGTTTGCCGAGCTGTTTTTGCCCCAGCAAGCCAATCAGCAGGGCGGCCAACAGGGAATAGTGCTGCCGGACTCGGCCCTGAGCCGCAGTAGCGATGGCGACTGGCAGGTGTTTGTGGAAGACGCCGACGGTTTTGAGGCGGTGGAAGTGCAAATCGAATCCCGTGCCCGAGGCCTGAATCTGGTGAAGGGGATTGAGCCCGGCAGCGCCGTGGTGATGTCCGGTGCCTTCTTCCTGGCCTCTGAGCTGGCCAAGTCTGGTTTTGATATCCACAACCACTGATGAGGTTTGATCCATGCTGCTGAAATACATGAATAAAATTGGTTATTCAAACCCAGGTGGGTGGAATATGTCTCAAGCGTTTGGGCCAAGTCTGGATTCGCCTTTTGCGAACAACGACAACCACTGATAAGAGGGCAAGCCATGCTACAGAAACTCATAGAGCAGGCGGTGCGAAGCCGTCTGATAGTGCTCATCTTTTTGATAGCCGCCATGGCAGCTGCTGCCGTGATGCTGCCGAGGTTGAATCTGGATGCCTTTCCCGATGTGACCAACGTGCAGGTGCAGGTGAATACCGCCGCCGAGGGGCTCGCCGCCGAAGAGGTGGAAAAGCTCATCAGCTACCCGGTGGAATCGGCCATGTATGCCCTGCCTTCGGTGACCGAAGTGCGCTCTTTGTCGCGCACCGGGCTTTCCATTGTGACCGTGGTGTTTGAAGAAGGCACCGACATCTACTTTGCCCGCCAGCAGGTGTTTGAGCAGCTGCAGGCAGCAAGGGAGACTATTCCGGACGGTGTGGGCGTGCCGGAGATTGGCCCCAACACCTCGGGCCTTGGGCAGGTGTACCAGTACATTCTGCGGGCTGCGCCCGAGTCGGGCATAGCCCCTGACGAGCTTCGCAGCCTCAACGACTATCTGGTGAAGCTCATTATGATGCCGGTGGGTGGCGTGACCGATGTGCTCTCGTTCGGTGGTGAGGTACGCCAGTATCAGGTACAGGTCGACCCGGCCAAGCTGCTCTCTTATGGCATCAAACTGGACGATGTGACCACAGCGCTGGAAGGCAATAACCGTAACGCCGGTGGCTGGTTTATGGCCCAGGGCCAGGAGCAATTGGTGGTGCGCGGCTATGGCCTCTTGCCTGCCGGTGACGCCGGGCTTGATGCCATTGCGCAAATACCCCTTGCAGAATGGCTGGGCACGCCGGTGCGGATTATGGATGTGGCCAGGGTTGCCTTTGGCAGTGAAATCCGCGTCGGTGCCGTGACCATGACCCGCCGTGACGAAGCCGGTAGCCCTGAGCCACTGGGTGAAGTGGTGGCCGGGGTGATTTTGAAGCGCATGGGCGCCAACACCAAGGCGACCATAGATGACATCAACAGCCGTACCGCCCTGATTCAGCAGGCGTTGCCGGATGGGGTGACCTTCGAGGTGTTCTACGACCAGTCTGATCTGGTGACCAAGGCGGTGACCACGGTGCGCGACGCCCTGTTGCTGGCCTTCGTGTTTATTGTGGCTGTGCTGGCGCTGTTTTTGGTGAATGTGCGCGCCACCGCGCTGGTGCTCTTGTCGATTCCGGTTGCCATCGCGCTGGCGCTGATGGTGATGTCTTATTTCGGCATGTCGGCCAATCTGATGTCCCTCGGCGGCCTTGCCGTGGCCATAGGTATGTTGGTGGATGGCTCTGTGGTGATGGTGGAGAATATTTTCCGCCACCTCACCCAGCCTGACGGTCGGATTGATGATGGCCAGCCGACCGACCCGGGCCTCAGTGAAGAAGACGCCCACCGTGAAGGCGGCTATGGCGGTATTGCCATGCGGATTTTGCAGGCGGCGCGGGAAGTGTGCAGCCCGATTTTCTTCGCGACCCTCATCATCATCGTGGTGTTTGCGCCGCTCTTTGCCCTCGAAGGAGTGGAAGGCAAGCTGTTCCAGCCGATGGCGGTCAGCATCATTCTGGCGATGCTGTCGGCACTGATGGTGGCGCTGGTGGTGGTGCCTGCGCTGGCGGTGTATCTGTTTCGCCACGGCGTGCATCTGCGCCAAAGCCCGCTGCTTATCCCCATCGATAAAGGCTACCGCCGGGTGCTGGGCGCCGTAATGGCGCGCCCCAAAACCCTGGGTATCACAGCACTGCTGCTGTTTGGACTCAGCATGGCGCTGCTGCCACGGCTTGGCACCGAGTTTGTGCCCGAGCTTGAGGAAGGCACCATCAACCTGCGGGTAACCCTGGCACCCACCGCAAGCCTGGATACCTCGCTGATGGTAGCGCCCAAGCTTGAAGCCATGCTGCTGGAATTTCCCGAGGTGGAATATGCCCTGTCGCGTATCGGTGCCCCAGAGCTTGGCGGCGACCCTGAGCCTGTGAGCAACATCGAAATCTATATCGGCCTAAAGCCCATCGATGAGTGGCAGTCGGCAGGCAGTCGCGTCGAGCTGCAGCGGCTGATGGAAGAAAAACTGTCGGTGTTCCCGGGCTTGCTGTTTACCTTCTCTCAGCCCATTGCCACCCGGGTGGATGAGCTCTTATCCGGCGTAAAAGCCCAGCTTGCCATCAAGCTGTTTGGCCCGGATTTGGACGTGCTTGCCGAAAAAGGTCAGCAGCTTTCGGATCTGGTGTCAAAAGTGCCCGGCGCCGTGGATGTGTCGCTTGAGCAGGTGAGCGGTGAAGCTCAGCTGGTGGTGCGCCCGGACCGTGCCCGTCTGGCGCGCTACGGCATCAGCGTGGATGAGGTGATGAACCTTGTCAGCACCGGCATTGGTGGCAGCGCCGCCGGGCAGGTGATTGACGGCAACGCCCGCTACGACATCAATGTGCGCCTTAAGGCCGACACCCGCGCCAGCGCCGATGCCATAGCGGATCTCTTGCTGGTTGGCGCCAACGGCGCCCGGGTACGCCTGGGTGAGGTGGCCGATGTGGTGGTGGAAATGGCGCCGCCCAACATTCGCCGCGACGATGTGCAGCGCCGGGTGGTGGTGCAGGCCAACGTCTCCGGCCGCGATATGGGCTCGGTGGTGAAAGACATCTACGCCCTGGTGCCCGAGGCCAAGCTGCCGCCGGGCTATACCGTGAGTGTTGGCGGTCAGTACGAAAACCAGCAGCGGGCTCAGGCGAAGCTGATGCTGGTGGTGCCTGTGTCCATCGGTTTGATAGCGCTCTTGCTGTACTTCTCCTTCGGCGCGCTCAAGCAAGTGGGGCTCATCATGGCCAATGTGCCTTTGGCGCTGATTGGCGGTGTGGTGGCGCTCTATGTCAGCGGCACCTATCTGTCGGTGCCCAGCTCCATCGGTTTTATCACCCTGTTTGGCGTGGCCGTGCTCAATGGCGTGGTACTGGTGGACTCCATCAACCAGCGCCGTGCAGGTGGTGAAGCCCTGTACCAGGCGGTGTACGAAGGCACGGCGGCGCGTCTGCGCCCGGTGCTGATGACGGCACTGACCTCGGCGCTGGGGCTGATTCCGATTTTGCTCTCAAGCGGTGTGGGCAGCGAAATTCAACAGCCGCTGGCGGTGGTGATTATCGGCGGCCTGTTCAGCTCGACAGCCCTCACGCTGCTGGTGTTGCCGACCCTGTACATGGCGCTTTACCGGCGCGATGAGCGTGAGATTGAAGAGCCTGAATGAGCCTGGCTGACCACGGTGGCCTGCAGCCTGATGTTTTACTCAGTAACCGCTGTGGACGAGTTTCACCATGAGCATTTGGCGATGATGGCGTTTTTGAACGCTGCCCAAGCTGGACCATGCGGTATGAAATTCTGAGCCTTACCGCAGGCTGGATGTGCAGGCGTTTTACGGGCATGTGCGCGACCATAACCCATGTCGTTTGGGTAAATGGTGAACTTCTCTTCGAAACCCCGTCCCCAAAACGGGGTTTTGTCATCAGGGCCGCAGCATGCCTCTGCGAGCCCGCCACAGACCAGGTGCTTTATGCCGATATCGCCGGTGTCCGGTAGGGTGGTTTTAGTGGCGAGTCTCTGATACTGCCTTGTCTCTGAAGCTGGCGGGTCTCTGAAGCTGCGGACGGTTATCCGGTTTATCCCAGAGGCAGAGCTGCAGGTTTGAAGGGCGTCAATCCCCGGCGTGTTCGCCTTCCCAGTAGTCCACAGCATCCTGTTTGCGGCATACGTGGCGTAGTGTTCGCGCCTCCTGTGGGCCGGTGAACACCAGTAGTTTGTCGGAGTCCGGTTGTTCGCATACCTCCACCGGATCCACAGTCGACAGGCACAGATATCTGAGATCTGTGCTGCCGCTGTTGATTATCTGATGGGCGACCTCAGGCCCGCCCGGAGGGCAGGCGATGATGTCCATGGGGCCTATGGGGTAACTTTGTTCGCCAAACCTCAGGGTGCCGGTGCCTTCAAGCACCAAAAACATTTCTTCATTGACCCTGTGGTTGTGGAAGGGACAAACCCGTTTACCCGGCGGCACCACAGAGACGCTGTAGCCAAGGCGTTTGGCCCCGATGAGCTCGCTCACCACAAAATAGGTTTCGCCATAGATTCCCTGGCTGCTGCTTTGGCCATTGGTGAGGTTATTAAGGTTGATAAGGGGTTTCATCGGCGCGGCTGCTCAGACTGGAGGAATAGAGGCTTATTGTTACACGGCTGATAAATTTGGCAATGAATCTGGTGTGGTCAAAAGTTGTGCAGGATCAAGCGTGTAACAAAGTGGTAAATATAATTTAACACGTTGATTATATTGCACAAAGTGTGCGTTGAACCCTTGTTTTTGCCAGTGGAAACTGCTGTAATTTGCATCGCCCAACCGGGCATTGCGTTAAACCCCACAGGTGTATCATGCCAAAACCAACACAGCAAAAAAGCCATACCAAGCAAGCTCGGCCTCAGTCTGCCGGTGCCGCACGGGTAACAGGTCTATTGCTCCTGATGTCTCTGTTCTCCACACAGGGCTAACGGGTCGTTCTGCCAGCCTATGTTGGCTGGCAGACACTGCACTTCTTCATTTCACCAATCCGGCCTCAGCGGCAGGCAAAACGCCCCAGCTCTGCCAGATTGTGTACCCCAAGCTTTTTCATCATGCTGGCTCTGTGTACTTCAATGGTTCTGAGCGACAGGTAAAGGGTTTCTGAAATTTGCTTGTTGGTAAGTCCATCGGTTAGCAGCCGCAGTACCTGGGCTTCCCGCTCACTGAGCCGGGCAAGTTTCAACCTGAGCCCTGCTACCTCGTAGCGTCGCTGGCTTTCGGCCTCAGCCTTGTCGATGGCATCACACAAAGGTGCGGCCTGAACCGGTTTTTGAAAGAAATCGCAGGCGCCTTCGCGAAACGCGGCCAGTGCCATGGGCAGGTCGCCGTGTCCGGTAAGAAAGATAATCCCAAGGGGACTTTGCTGATTCACCAGTTCATGTTGCAGCGCTTCACCGCTGAGACCGGGCATACGGCTGTCCAGAATAAGGCAGCCGGGCTGGGTTATGTCTGCTTGTGCCAGAAAGGCTTCGGCGCTGGCAAAGCTGGTTAGCTGCCGACCGCACTGATCCAGCATGTAGGTCAGTGAATCCCGAATGGCTTCATCATCGTCCACCAGATACAGGCGCATAAAGTACTCCCGCGTTTTTTACCAGCCTAGAAAAGTGTTGAGAAGGGCTCAAGTCTGCTTGCTCGGTTTTGGCGATGGATCACGCCCGCAGAGTATTTTCTGTGGGGCGATTCACGTTGGCATCCCTCTGCCCAAGGCACAATGTGTTGTGGAGGAATGAGATGAAGTCATTGCTGCTGTGCTTGTTATTGTGGCCCCTGTCTGCTCTGGCGACCGATGCCGAGATGGGCGATGACCCCATCGAAGCCGTGTTCCGGGTCGGGGTATTGGCCAATCATGGTGTTGGTGAGGCGAAACAGCGCTGGCAACCCATGATGAACTATTTGTCGGACAGGGTGCCCGGCATTCGTTTTGAAGTCGAACCGCTGGACTTTGATGCCATGCGCGAGTCGCTGCTGGACTTGCGCATCCAATTTATTGTGACCAATCCCGGCCAGTACCTGAGCCTGTCCAATGAAATGCCCCTCTCCTGGCTTGCCACCATGCGCAGCCGCAAGCATAACGGTGCCACCTACGCCATTGGCTCCACCATCATAGTGCGCAGCGACAGTCCGGTGCAGCATATCGAACAGCTCGAAGGGGCTCGCATCGTGGCCTCCGATCCTCAGGCGCTCGGCGGTTATCAGGCCACCATTGGCCTGTTGAATCGCCGCGGCTTGGATGCGCGCAACTTTTTTGCCGATGTGCGTTTTTTGGGGTTTCCGCTGGAGCCGCTGGTGTATCAGGTGCGCGATGGCATGGTGGATGGCGCCATTACGCCTTACTGCACCCTGGAGGAAATGGTGGACTCGGGCCTGGTGCGCCGGGAGGATTTTCGGGTGCTCAACAGCATGCGTCCGGAAGGTTATGACTGTGAAATCAGCACCAGTTTGTACCCAAACTGGTCCTTTGCCGCTTCCGATAAGGTACCCGCCCGCATCACCCAGATGGTGACCAAGGCACTGTTTGAGTTGCCCTCAGACTCAGAGGCTGCCATACGGGCCCGCACGCTGGGCTGGACCGCCCCCATCAGTCAGCTTACCGTCATTCGCCTGTATGAGGAGCTTCTGCTCCATGGCAACAGCACCCGGCCGCTGGAGTTGGTGCGCGCCTGGCTTAAGGCCAATCTCGAATATGCCGTCAGTGCGGTGTTGTTTCTGTTTGGTGGCATGGTTTACCACCTGTGGCTCGAATATAAGTTTCGGCAAAAAAGCGACAGCCTGATTGCGGCAGAGCGCACCCTAAGAGACAGAGAGCTGATGCTGGAGCGGATGCAAAGTGCCGCCATTTTGGGGGAGATAGGAGCGGGCCTTGCACACGAACTCAATCAACCTATCGCCGCCATCACCCAATACAGCGAGGGCGGTTTGATGGCGCTGAAACAGGAGGGGCAGGCCAGTACAGAGCAGCGTTTGCAGGAGGTGGAAGAGGTGCTGGGTAAAATCAATCGCCAGTCTATGCGTGCCGGGGCCGTGGTGCATCGCATTCGCAGCCTGCTGCGCCGCCGCCGAGCCAATCAGGAGGCGGTGTATATGAGCTCGCTGCTCAGTGAGGCGCAGGCTCTGTTTCAGCGCCCCTTTGAGCAGCAGCGGGTGCAATTGATACTGGCCCAGCAGGGAGAAGAGCGGCCGCTTTTTGGGGACGCAGTTGGCCTCAGTCAGCTGCTTGTTAATCTGCTGAAAAATGCCCTCGATGCCATGGACGCCAGGCCTGACGGACGGCAGATACAGATCACCCTGGATTTTGATGCGAGTAAACCCGGCAGCGTGGCCAGGGTGCGCTGGCTGCGGTTGGAGGTGCTGGATAACGGCAGTGGTCTTAAGGCTGAGGCGGCCGAGCTGATGCTCTCCTTTGCCACCACCAAAGACGAAGGGTTGGGCCTTGGGCTCGCAATCTGCCGTGATGTAGTCAATCAGCACGGCGGCCATATTCAGTTGGAAAACCGCCGCGATGGCCCTGGTTGCCGGGTCACCGTGTGGTTGCCGCTGATGGCAGATGAAGAGCCGGTGTAAATCAGCGGGCACGCTCTTTTCGGCTTAGCCCGGTTGCCTCTGATTGAGCCACTGACGGCGGCCCAATTCCAGCAGCATGCCCGCTGCCAGTCCGGCGGCGGCATTGACCCCGAGGCTGACAATCGCCGTGGCGCCAATCACAAACAGGCAGTAAGGCCTGCCATCGAGAAAGCGTTTGGACCAGGCAAGTTGCAGCCCGGCGGTGGAGAGCAGACTACCCAGGATAGCCATGGGGATAAGCCCCAACAGCCAGGCTATCTGTTCATTCCAGCCAAGGGCTATCACCAGGCAGCCTGTCCCGAAAATAAGCCCTGCCCACAGTTGCCTTGCGCCAAAATGGTACTGCACCGCGAGACCTCCTGCGCCGTGGCACATGGCCGCCGCGCCAAAGGGGCTCAACAGCAAATTGGCCAGTCCCGAGCTGGTGGCCAGCGCCTTGGTACTGAAGCGCTTGGCATCGTCGGGGAACTTGTCTTTGGCCATCACAGAGGTGGCAATCACCGCATTGGTCAGCGTCAGAGCCAACTGGGGCAATACCAGCAAGGTGGCGGCCGCGCCCCAATCGGAAGCATCGGGCCAGGCAAGTTGCCATGGGGTGTTGTTAAAGCTCTGACTCATTGCGGCGCCGCTGTGATACTGCCACAGCATGCCGAGCAGGATGACCAGGGGCATGGCGAGGTATCTTACGGGTAAGAAGCGGGACGCAAAAATCAGCGCGAAGGCACCAAAGCCCAGTACAGGGGCGTCGGCCATCATCTTAAGCCCCATCCACAAGAGTTGCAGCCCAATAGCGAGCTGAATGCCTACGCTGATAGCCTGGGAAATTTGCCGTGCCAGCCAGCTGATGGCACCGGAGGCCGCCAGCACCAGGAGTATGATACCCATCAGCATGGCGCTGGCCTGCATCATGCCCGGCGTGAGCTGCTGGGCGATGACCAGAGCCGCTATTACCTTCATGGGCTGTACCGGAATGGGGCGGCGATAAAAGAGCGCGGTGGCACAGGCGAACAGGCCAAAGCCGAGGAAAATCCCCTGGGGCGAAAATTGGTTGAGCGCGATAAGGCCGAGGACCAGTGGCAGAAAGGTACCCAAATCGGCAAAAGCACCGGTAAATTCGGTGAGCCTGATTGGGGGACATGGGCGCATGCAGCTTGCCTGATGTGTGACTATTGCCTCTTATACAGCAAGGGTAATGCCAGCTTTAAACGCCATGGCAGGCGGTCAAAGTCACAAAGACTCCAGGGTTATAACAAGGCCTGGGACAACTTGACCCTGGTTATCTTCAAGTCTTGGATTGTTGTGACTTTTTGATGCTGTTCGCCGGGGGCTCAGCCAATAAAAAAACCGGTACTCAGAGAGAACCGGTTCAGGCAGGAGCGAGTGCCTGGAATCTGTTGCAAAGATGCCGCCGTTTATCCCCGGCGGGAGGGTGATGAACCTCGGGGCCTGCTTGCCAGGCCCCTTGTTGTGCCGGTGAGCAGATTGCGTCACTTGGCCTTGTTGTGTCTCGGTCCCTGTTTGGTTTTCATCGGGTCGCCTTCATACCCCAGGGCTTTCCAGTCGAGACGGTCGCCGCCATTGTGGCAGGCATTACACTTGAGGGCTTCCTCTTTTGGTGACACCATGTGGTTGATTCGCCACCACATTTCAGTGGGTGCAAAGCCATATTCACCACTGTAACTGATACCTTTGGCTGTGAGCGTGGGGTTGGCTTCCATCCCCAGTTTGGCGGCTTTATCCCAGTCAAACTCGGTCCAGTAACCACCGGCACCATAGGTTTTGGCAGTGGCAAGAATATTGTGTTTCTTGTCATAGATTTGCTTACCTGTGTGCACCTTGAAGGGGTAGATTTTCGCGCCCGCATCCTGAATATCCCCGAGAGGATAGGAAAGGCGGGTCACTTCATCGGCCTTGATGGGGTCGCCTGCCATGTAGGCACCGGCCTTGCCGTTGTACCAGGCGTATGCAGGCTTAACCATCTTGCCCCAGGTAAAGCTGCCTTTCTTCTTCTGGAAGGTTTTGCGGCCGTACTCGTCCAGGGTTTCTTCCCTGTCTTGTCCCGCAGTTGACCAGTCCCAGCTCATCTTGGTCGCTTCGTTACGGGCGAAGAAGGGGATGTGGCAGGTCTGGCAGGCCACAGTGGCCGTGTGCTCATTGATCTTCTTGTTTTTGTGCGGTGCGCCGTCGTGGCAGTTTTCACAGCCAATGTGGTCGATACCGCCGGGAGATACGCCCATCGCATTGCCGCTGATGGCGTGGGACTCTGTGGTGTGGCACGCCTGACACTGGAAGTCGTTGCCGTCTGAGTCCATGTGCACATCGGTGGTCTTGTCCGGGTAGGCCATGGAAGAGTCCAGATCCCCGTGCTTCACCGCATCACCGCCGCCACCGTAAAAGTGACAGCTGCCGCAGTTATCGCGCACTGGCTTGCCGACATTTTTGGCCACCTTTTCCAAATCCACCTTGGCCAGCGGCTCACCGGCGCCTGCGGGGTCTTTAATGTAGGTGCCCGTGGTGTCGTGGCACACCAGGCAGTCCACCTTGGAGGCGTCGGAGAAATCAAAGCTGCTGTCCTTCCAACCGTAACCCGCGTGGCAGCTTGTGCAGCGTGGCTCGTTACCGGCGATGGAGGTACAGAAGTTATTGATGGCGTTCTTTTTACCCCGCTCCACCGTGCGGCCGGGCAGCTCCTGGGTCAGGCTCCAGCTCCAGTGGGAGGTTTTCATAAAGTCGTGGGCTTCATCTTCGTGGCAGGCCAGGCACTGCTGAGTCACCTCGGTGCCTGCGGCGAAGGGGCCTTCGATGGCTTCCTTATGGGGATTGTCGGCCACTGCCATGCCGCTGCCCAGCATCATCAGGCCGGAAAGTGGGGCGAGGGCCCATTGGGACAAAACTGTTCTCATGGTCAAACTCCTGCCCCGGCAGTGCCGGGGCCTGATGAGGTTAGAACTTCACTGTGAGTGAGGCGTTGAGGTCCATGGCGGTATCCACTACCGGCAGCAGGGATACGGCACTGCCAGCCATCACATCATCCACCTTCGCGGGGGCGCCAACCGGGGTGCCCGAGCCTGTGTACTCGTAGTCGTAGTAGAGACCCGCAAGCTTGATAAACATGCGTGGATTGACCTCGAACAGGTAGTAAGCCTCAACCACATGGCCGCGGGTGGCGAGCTTGCTGCCGATGGGGTCATCCTGGGCCTGGGTGAAGGGGCTCCAGTATTTGGAACCATAGTTGTACTCGAGGCCAAACTTGCCGCCAGGGGCGGGCATTTGCATGCCGATATAAACGCCGTAGCCGTCGTGGGACGCATCACTCTCGGCCGCCAGAGGCACCATCATCAGCTCGCTGCCATCGGCGCTGAGCTTGCCGGTAAAGGTGGCGTCTGTGAGCAGGCCACCAAACATGCCGGCATTGCCGTTTGACTCGGCGCGGGTCCAGCCCAGAGAGGCAAAGGCTTTGAAGTCGTCATCGGATTCATACACGTAGCCGAGGCCGCCCAGGAACATGTCACCAATCACACCACTGGGCTGTACCCGGGTGACAAAGTTAAAACTGTCGAACTTTTGCATGTCCTGGTACATGGTGGGGGCAAAAATCGCGGCCAGCTCATTGGGGAACGCCATGGAACCCTTGAAGCCATCGTTGATGTCCTTGGCACCGAACAGGGTGAGCTGCACGAAGTGGTTGCCATCGTTAATGACATCGATATTCAAGCCGCCGAGGTGGGTGTCTTCTGTGACCAGATTGCCAAAGAGTTCGCCGTTACCCCACTGGGATTCGAATCCCTGGCCGTAGCAGAAGCGTACCACCTGGCCTTCGATACCGGTGATTTCGCCTAGGTTATAACCCAGGGTGGCGCCATCGAAGTTAAAGTGCACCAGGTGGCCAGACGGCGTGCCGCCGCGCTGCTCGTTTTCGCGGATGTGAGACGGTGGGCCATAGGTTGAAGGGCGACGGCCGATGGACAGATAGAACTCGCTGCCACCGATGTTTTTCCAGTCGAAATAGGCACGCTCTACCCTAAGCCAGTCGCCACTGGTATTACCGGAGTTGGTGCCGTCCATGGAGAAGGAGCGCCAGGAGTCAAATACCTGTACCCCGGTGGAGTCGCCCCAGTTTTTGTACATGGACAGGCGACCGGCAAAGTTCACGTTTTCCCACACATTGGCCTTGATATCGAGGCGCAGTCGGGTGGTGTAAAAAAGATCGTTGTCGATATCGTAGGTGTTTGTGCTGCCAAGGGCCCAGGGCATAACACCGGCCAGTTGCCCACCCATAAAGGCGGCGGCCAGATCCGGGTTGGCGGCCATCATCTTGCCAAGGGGGGAGGTGGGATCCATGGGATCGCCATATTCACCGGCCATGGCACGGCGGCCAAAGTCATCAAAGTTCATCTTGATGCCGGGGTTCCAGGTCACGTCCCGGTAGTGCAGCGAGTGAACCCGGGTTCGAAAGTCGCCGCTGAAAGTAATTCTGTCCAGCGCTGTGTGGCGCTCGGTTTTATTGACTCGGGTATCGAGGTCAGCCAGTTCTTCCGACAGTTCATCGATTTTTTGTTGCAGACGCTCAATCTTGGCCTGATCGTTTGCTGCTGTGTTGTCAGCGGCCAGCGACTGAGGGGTAAACAGCAGGGGAGTGAATCCCAGTGCACTTGCTACTGCCAGAGAGATAAGGGTACGCATACTCACGCTCCTGACCGGTCATGCCGGTCGAATTTGGGTTGTACAAGGCCCTGGGGCTTGCCCCATGTGTCCCGCAACCCGGGAATATTTTTCTGGTGGTTGCCCGTTATTGGCGGGCTAGACTTCAGCCCTTGGGCTTAGCCGCAGGTTTGCGGTTGGTCCGAGTCGGCAGCGTGGTCATAGAGAAACTGCTGTACGTCTTTCAGTTCCTGCTCAGACAGCTTTTGGAATACTTCGGGTTTGCCCTTGTGCATATCCTTTTCGAAGAATCTGTCCCACTGAGCCATGGTTTTGCTCATGGGCGTGAGTTCACCGGCAGCGTCGCCTTTGCTGTGGCAGGTTTTGCATTCTTTTTTGTAGAGATGTTTGCCTTTCTTGGGATTGCCGCCGTCTGCAGCCAGAGCGCTGCTGCCG
This sequence comes from Shewanella litorisediminis, assembly GCF_016834455.1. NCBI lineage: Bacteria > Pseudomonadati > Pseudomonadota > Gammaproteobacteria > Alteromonadales > Shewanellaceae > Shewanella > Shewanella litorisediminis. The sequence continues at coordinate 3,678,640 of NZ_CP069213.1, read as the reverse complement.
AGGATCAGGCCAAGGAGCAGTCCAAGGCCAATGGAGTGGGTGGTTTTCATCATCATCTTCCTTTCGCGGGTTGGCTGGTTTTCTTCCCTGAGCGGGGAGCCTGGCTCCCTCGTTTTCCTGTTGGCTAAAATTTAACAAAGGACGACACGGAGAAATTTGAAGTGGATCAGATCCATGAAAATTATCTAATTGATAAAAATTTCATTGAAAAAAATCTAATGAATATCTATTAACCTACAGAAAAATAGATGATTTTTATTTAAGTGATTGTTGATGTTGGGCGTGAAACACTGGTTAACGACGTGTGATCCATGTGACACTTTTGAACTTCACCCTTCCCTTAACTACCTCTTTAGGGGGTGAAACCCGATTTCGCTGACTTGTTAACGGCCTTGTTCAGCATGTCAATTTCAGTGAACCGTGAGCATCAAGCTGACCGCCTCGGTCGATTGCCAATCCCCCAAGTCTCTCTGTTACCCCATTTCCCCAACGCTCCTGTCTCAAGGCTTCCTTTTCCCAGGGAGAGCTTATTAGTGTTGCCTGCATCACAAAGGGGCGCGCTATGTGGTTTTCCACAATATCCCTGCCAATACGCCCTGCCGACAATGGCATTAGCCGGTGAATGCCTGTCATTCGCCACAGAAGAACGATAACGCTAATCCCATTCTGCCCTTTGGGCATTTGGAGGAAACCATGATAGAGCTCTGCAGGCGCGACTTTCTCAAAGGTGCCGGTGCGGCCGGAGCGGGGTGCGCCCTGGCCACGGCATTGCCGGGGACGCTGGCGGCCATGGGGGCACAGCCCCTCAGTGGCAGCGAAAAAGCCATTCCGAGTATTTGTGAAATGTGCTCCACCCGTTGCCCGATTTCGGCGCGGGTGCTGGATGGCAAGGCCGTGTACATCGAAGGCAACGCCGCAGCCAAATCCTTTGGCGGCAAGGTGTGTGCAAGGGGCGGCGCCGGACACAGCCTGCTGTACGATCCACAGCGGTTGGTGAAGCCTCTGAAGCGTGTCGGCGAGCGCGGTGAGGGCAAGTGGCAGGAAATTGAGTGGAGCGAAGCTTACAGCATCCTGGCCCAGCGGCTTGAGCAAATTCGCCGCGAACACGGCGCCGAAGCCGTGGCTTTCTCCTCCAAATCC